>NZ_BJDO01000042.1 GCF_005405185.1 Secundilactobacillus hailunensis | reverse complement strand
CCCAGATGGCAGCAGTTCCTTCTTTAAGGTAGCTGAACCGGTATCAACGACGAAGGATGGCTACTACAACACGATCACGACCACGGATCCTGAAGGTGGGACCACCACTACGAAGGTCGATGGCAGTGGTGTAGTGACAGAAGTGACTAAGAACTGGTCAGACGGCGATAAGACGGTAGCCGTCGTGCAGACGACACCAACCACTGATCCGAAGACGGGTGAGACTGGCACAACGAGCGTTGTGACGGTAACGGAAACGCCAAAGGATCAGCCAAGCTTGCCGGACGTTATAGTTAAGCCAGGTGAAAGTGTCAAGACCGGCAAGACGACGGTTACGAACGATAACCCTGGTGTCACCATGACGCACGATACGCCGGGAACGGATACCCAAGGTAATCCAACGACTGACCAGACGGGTGAGAACATCAACCCAGATGGCAGCAGTTCCTTCTTTAAGGTAGCTGAACCGGTATCAACGACGAAGGATGGCTACTATGTCACTACGACAACCACTGATCCAGATGGTGGCACCACTGATACTAAGGTTGACGGTAGCGGTGCAGTTACCCAGATCACAAAGAACTGGGGCGATGGTGATAAGACTAACGTAACGATTGATAAGATCGGCAACGCAGTCTTCACTGAAACACCAAAAGATCAGCCTAGTTTGCCAAATCAGACCGTAACGCCAGGTAACACGGCAACAGCTGGTAAGACGACATTGACCAACAACGAGCCAAATGGCATTCAGTTGACTCATAAGCCAGAAAATACGCCTAATGTCACTGAAACGGTTGCGCCAGATGGTGCCATTACCTTCGGAAGGATGCCTGAACCTGTAAGTGTGGATAATACTGGCAGCAATCCAACTGGAAATACTGATAATACGGGTAATACTGGTAGCAATTCAACTGGAAATACTGGTAACCCAGGTAATACTGACAGTAATCCAACTGGAAATACTGGTAACCCAAGTAATACTGACAGTAATCCAACTGGTAATACAGGTAACCCAGGTAATACTGGTAGCAATCCAACTGTTAATACCAGCAGTGAAGGCGATAATACCCAAGCCGAGAACAATACAAACTTACCTGGGGCCACGACTAGTACCTCAACTGGTACTAACACAATAACTGGTTCAAGCAATGGTACTGCAGTTAAAACATCTAATGGTGGAACAGCCAATGGTGAGACGTCCAATGACGGTTCTGCAACTAGTGATACTGTTGCAACTAGTGGTACTATTGCAGGTAATGCTAGCGTTTCAACAAATGTTGCTGATAATCAAATTGTTGGTAGCAATCAGGTTTCTGTAACGGGTACAAATGGAAACGTTTCTAACCAGAATCAGAAGGCGAGTGCTCAAGGTAAATTGCCACAAACTAACGATCAAAAGAACTCTGCAGGTGCAACGATTGGCCTTGGATTGTTAGGATTGTTAGCTGCACTTGGCTTCAAACGGAAGAAGCGTGACGATGAGTAATCGTAGGTAACCTTTACTCCTGAAACCAAGTAATAAAAAAACGACTTATCAGCATCCTTTACGGGATGTTGGTAAGCCGTTTTTTAATGAAATTTTATAAAGTGCTGTCAGTTGAGAAAACTCGGTATTTTAATACCGAGATGGATCAACGTCTTGGACGGCCACCATTGTATTGGTCTAACTGTGAATTAATATATTGACGCACAACTTCCTTAGAAACATTACCCAGCGTGCTCATAAAGAAGCTTGACGACCAGAGATGACCATTCCAAAGTAATGGTTTAGTTTCGGGAAATTGAATGAACCACTGTTTAGCGGAACCACCTTTGAAGGCTTTCACAATTGAAGAAGGTGCTAGCTTAGGTGGAAAGCTAATCAGCAGGTGAATCTGATCTGGCAACACGTCCATATTGGCTATTTCAACGGTGTTACGTTCGGCAATTTCGGTCAAAATAGCTTTCATAGCCGTAATCCGTTCGTCAGTCGTAAAGATTGGCTTGCGATACTTGGTGACCCATACTAATTGAAAATTAAAATCATACACATTTGTCCGTTCGTGTTTAATCATACGAGTTCCTCCTAATGTTTGAATATTAGCGATTAAATTCATTTATATTATAACATATGCTAAAATATTGGGAGTGAGAAGGTGAGGCCAAATGACATACCAGGGAATTAAATTACGGCTGCATCCTAATCAGGATCAGCAACTAAAAATAAAACTAAATTTTGGTTGTAATCGGTTCGTGTGGAATCAAATGTTGACTATGCTGATGATGCGTTACCAGAATAATTCCAAAGCAAAGTTTTTAAAGGTTTTCGATTTGAATAACTTGCTGCCGGCGCTAAAGACTGAATATCAATGGTTGAAGGACGCTGAAAGCACTAGTTTACAAGTCACTAATCACGACTTAATTGAAGCTTTTAAGCAGTTCTTCAAACAGCAGCGTGGCTTTCCTAAGTTTAAGTCGCGTAAGTATCCCAAACAGAGCTATCAATGTAAAGCAGTCAATCACAATATTAAAGTCGTTATCACCAACTCGCCCGAGCAATTGCCAACCAATCCTGGCGAAAACTTCGTACAAAATTAGAATACAAGTGTGCTTGGTATGGAAAACAGCTGGTCACTGTTAACCCACGAAAGACTTCCCAGATCTGTTCAGCCTGTGACTATGATGATGGCAAGCACCCATTAGATATTCGCCAGTGGACGTGTCCTAACTGTGGGATTAATCATAATCGCGATATCAATGCCGCCACCAATATTCTAAAAGTGACAGCGTAGCCAAAAAATCAACTGGGCTGGAATGGCCCTTAGTTAATAGCCGTAAGCGCTGCATGATATTCAATGAATGTCATGTAAGTCAGCGGTGTTCCTAGGAACTCGTTACTTTATTGACGAGTAGTTCACGGTGCAAACTGACTTCGGAAAAAGCTGTGAGCTAACATAATTTTTGATATGATATAATGAAACTAACGTAATTTTAGTTAGACTGAAACTTATAGGAGGGATGAATGATTATTATTTTGTTATAAAAGTTCCTAATAACTTATCAAAAGGGGTAATATCAGGTTGCCCTATTAGTCCTAAATGAACTGACTGATTTTAAAAATAGTTTCCCTCATAATTCCCTTAAAATAGCTTTTAAAGGGCTCTATCCGGTATAATTATCTTGAACTCGGCGGATAAATCTGACCTGTGTTGTGGAACAAGCTGATCCAATTAAACCCCCATTGGATGGCAGTCCTATTGGGATTGACGTCGGGTTAAAGAATTTTGCGATTTTAAGTAACGGTTTCATTTACGGTAATCAGAACAAAAGTAGCCGCCTGCAACGAATTAGGAAACGATTTCGACGACTGCAAAGAAAATTATCACGCCAGTATCGTGCACTGAAGGCTAGAAAACTGAAAGAAGGCAGATCTGCTACTGATTTAAACCTAGCCAAAACTCAGCTGAAAGTGCAGCGGCTTTATCAACGGTTAACTAATATTCAAATTGATTATCAAAATAAAATTGTTGCTACTGTGGTGAGAACCAAGCCACAGTGGGTCGCTTTAGAAGATTTGAATGTTAGCGGGATGATGAAAAATCGGCATTTGGCTAAAGCTATCGCTCAACAAGGTTTTTATAACCTCAAAGTAAAGCTGATTGCTAAATGCCGGCAATTAGGAATTCCAGTGCATCTCACCGGTCGTTTTGAACCAACTTCCAAACTTTGTCATAACTGCGGAGCTAAGAAAGTGAGTTTAAAGCTGAGTGAACGTACCTATCGCTGTCCTAATTGTCACTATACCAATGACCATGATGTAAATGCTGTCCTGAATATCAGGGATACGGCAAACTTTGTCTTAGCCTACTAAACCAGGCTGCAAAGCATGTACCGGTGGCTAACCGGGAATTGACGCTTGTGGACTATCATATCAACTGCAGTAGCAATTTTTACGCGAGACAGGACGAAACAGGATAGGATGAAGCAAGAACAATCGTTAACTTTTTATAAGTTATCAGTAGCAGTGATGCTCATGAAAATCGGATTCATTGGTGTCGGTGGTATGGCGCAGGCAATTATTACTGGTTTACTGAAGCAAGCCAAACTTGCGCCGTCAGATATATTGATTCATAGCGCGCACGCTTCAACTTATGAGCCGTTCGCAAAAAAAACAGGCGTGACTGCCAAAGCGACTAATGCAGAAGTCGCGCAGGACAGCGACGTGGTCGTCCTAGCGGTTACACCCAATGTAGCAACACCGGTTTTACAGGAAATTCGCGACCAGCTTGATGCTAAGAGCAAAATTCTAATTTCAATTGTGGCTGGTTTATCACTGGAACGGTTGGAAGAACTGGCCGGGTATGACCTGCCGATCCTGCGTACGCTGCCAAACTTAAACGTGGCAATTGGTGCCGGAATGACTGCTGTTCACGCCAATGAACATCTAACGGGCGAAGCCAAGCAGCAAGCAATCGGTCTCTTTGACCAAATTGGCAGTACGGTAACCCTGCCTGAGACTGATTTTTCAACGTTTTCAGCCTTAGCTGGTTCAAGTCCAGCATACGTTTACTTCTTTATTGATAGTTTAAGTCGCGCAGGTGTTAAACACGGCTTAACCAAGGTTGCTGCTACCAAGATTGCCGCGCAGGCAGTTATGGGATCCGCTGAGATGGTTTTAAAGTCGGATGAAAATCCCTTTGGCCTCATTGATCAAGTCTCCTCACCAGGTGGCAGTACAGTAGCCGGTTTATTAGCAATGGAGGAAGCAGGTTTCATGACTTCGGTTGTTAAGGGAATCGATGCCACGATTGCCCGTGATAACGCGGAATAAGGTGGTTATCAGCGATTAAATGAGTCGTTAAATCGGCAATGAACACCGATGCATCAGGCTTGCAACATGGTCTATACCAGTATATAATAAAGCCCGTAAACTTAGTCGAGAAGCTGAGAGTTGATTAGGAGGAAAAGTCTATGAGTACCGTGTTGAAACACGCGACAATTTATACTGGTGAAGAGGTCATTTTAGATGGTTATATTCGGTTTGACAAAACCATTGAAGCCGTTGGTCAAATGAGCGATTATCAAGCACAGCCTAACGATGACGTTAAGTTTGTGAACGGTAAGGTGATCGTTCCTGGATTTATTGATGTCCATACTCACGGTGGGTATGGTTTTGATTCCATGGATGGCGATGCTGATCAAATCAATAAAATGGTTAATCACATGGTCAAAGAAGGCATCACAACCGTTTTTCCAACAACCATGACGCAGTCCAATGATAATATTGCTCACGCGATGACTGGCATCAAAGAAGCCGCTAAGGTGAACCCAGTAATCAAGGGGGTTCACCTTGAAGGCCCCTTTATTGCCGCCATTTATAAGGGTGCTCAACCAGAAAAGTACATTAAAGATCCGGACGTTTCCTTGCTGGATCATTGGAATGAACTTTCGGGCGGTTTGGTTAAATTAATTACTTATGCGCCAGAAGATAAGGGGTCACGGGTATTTGAAGATTACTGCCTGTCCCATAACATCGTGCCTTCAGTTGGACACAGTAACGCTACCCGAGCACAAATGCTGGCTAGTCGCGCGACTCATGTGACGCATTTATATAATGCACAACGGGAATTCAAGCACCGTGAACCCGGTGTTACCGGTCATGCGATGCTTGAAGAAAATATGTATGCTGAATTGATCTGCGATGGTTTCCACATCGTGCCAGATATGATCAAATTGGCATATGATCAAAAGGGACCGCACCGCATCGAACTGGTGACTGATTCAATGCGTGCAAAAGGCATGCCTGAGGGAATCAGTGAACTTGGCGGTCAAAAAGTGATCGTTAAAGACAAGCAGGCCCGGCTTGAAACGGGTAACTTGGCTGGCTCGGTCTTACGTTACGATGACGCTTTTCGTAACGTGATGGCTTTTACTGGCTGCGGTATTGAAGAAGCCGTGTTAATGACATCGGTCAATCAAGCCGAAGAATTTGGGTTAACCCAAAAAGGGAAACTTTTACCGGGGCTTGATGCTGACTTGAACGTCTTTGATCGCGCACTTAATTTGCAAACAACTTACAGTTATGGTCGTGAATTTGACGCGAGTCAAGTCGATTAGTGAGGTAAGAAAGGTCGTTAAATTTTATGGGATCACCTGTATATATTCAAATTCATAATGAGATCAAGAAAGCCATTGAGGCTGGTAAATGGTCTGTTGGAGATCGTATCCCCTCAGAACGTGAGCTAGCTGTTCAATTCCACGTCAGTCGAATGACACTTCGACAAGCCATTCAAACGTTGGTTGAAGAGGGAATTTTAGAGCGCTTTGTTGGATCAGGTACTTTTGTCGCCAATCAGAAAGTACAGGAAAAAATGTCAGGGGTCACTGGATTTACCGATCTGATGCTTGCACAAGGCAAACAGCCCTCTAGTAAGACGATTTCTTACCACGTCATGAGCCCGTCTTTAAGTGAGATTGAAAAGTTAAAATTAAAAGATGATGCGCAGGTTTTACGGATGGAACGGGTTCGTTACGGCGATGATGTGCCCATTAGTTTTGAAGTCGCAACGATTCCACTGGAAATTGTGGAGGGACTTTCCAAACAAGAGGTTTCCGAGTCCCTGTACCGTACACTGGAAACTAAAAAGGGCGTTATGCCTGGGCACGCCAAACAAATGGTGTCGGCTTCAACGGCCTCCGAAAGAATTGCGGAATATTTGGATATTAAACGTGGCGATGCTATTTTACGCTTACGTCAAATTTCGTACTTACAGGATGGCCGGCCGTTTGAATACGTCCGCACGCAGTACGTTGGCGAACGGTTTGAATTTGTTCTCGAAAAATAATAAAGAACCTAGAAGTGATCAGCTTCTAGGCTCTTTTCATACTCTGAACTATTTCTGCTCATGGGCAGCACGCTTGACGGTCTTTAAATAGCGTGGCAGAACCATCATGCGCTTCAAGCGCGTTGGTTCGGTCAGCAGCCGGTAAAACCATTCTAGGTGGTGATCTTGGAAGAATTTAGGTGCTCGCTTGGTGTGGCCACTTAACACGTCAAAGCTACCACCGACGCCCATCCATAAACCATCATTTTGGTGACGGTGAGCGGCAATCAGCTGTTCTTGTTTGGGAAAGCCGACCGCTAAAAAGACCATGTCCGGCTGTTTGGCGGCAATATCTTGGGCGATGGGCGAAAAATCGGTGAAGTAACCGTCATGAGTACCTGCTACCTTTAAATTAGGGTAGCGGTCGGCAACGACTTTCTTCACGTCTGCGATCACTTCCGGCTTAGCGCCTACCAGATAAACGGTTTTATGCTGCTGATTGCCCCATTCTAATAACGCTAACATCGTATCATAACCGGTGATCCGTTCAGTCATTGGTGTGCCCAGAATGGCGGCCCCTTTGAGGATACCGATGCCATCTGGGGTGATGTAGTCCGCGTTTGCTAGAATGTGCTGATAACTTAGATCATTTCTGGCATACATGATAATTTCAGGGTTGGCCGTGACGATAAAGGTGTTTTGGCGGTGATCAATACGGGATTCAACCGCGGTTAAGAAAGCTGTCTGGGTTGTATTGATAAACGGGACGTTGAGGACGTTGATTCGGGGAAATTCGTTAGACATAATAACCATCCATTCTAGAAATAATTTTAAAACTAGCAGTTTAACTGACGATGATTCGGATTAATGATAGAATAGTTCTCATAAACAGAAATATCAATCAATTAAAGGGGTTTACAAACATGTCGAAGCAGTATCCAGATGATAGCACAACGTTGCATACGGATGCATATGAACTGAGTATGATTCAAACTTATTTTGAAAAGGGCATTCAAAATAAGAAAGCTATTTTTGAAGTTTACTTTCGTGATATGCCCTTTAAAAATGGGTTTGCCGTTTTTGCGGGACTAGAACACATTATTCATTATATCGAAAATTTACACTTTTCAAAAACCGATATTGACTATTTAACGGCAGCAACTGATTATTCACCTGAATTTCTGGATTATTTAAGCCATTTTCAATTTAAGGGTACGGTTCGCTCGGTTGTTGAGGGTGAACTGGTTTACAGTAACGAACCCATGATTCAAGTCGAAGGGCCACTGGCTGATTGTCAATTGATTGAAACCGCGGTACTTAATATTGTGAACTACCAGACGTTGATTGCGACCAAAGCTGCTCGGATTCGTTCAGTAGCCGGTAATGACGGAATCATGGAATTCGGAACCCGGCGAGCACAGGAATTTGACGCGGCTATCTGGGGTACTCGGGCGGCTTATATCGGTGGCTTCGATGCCACTTCAAACGTTCGTGCGGGTAAGATCTTTGGCATCCCAATCAGCGGTACCCATGCACACTCACTGGTACAGACATATGGAAACGATTACGAGGCTTTTCGGGCCTATGCTGAAACCCATAAAGACTGTGTGTTCTTGGTCGATACCTATGATACCATCAAAAGCGGTGTCCCCAGTGCCATTCGGGTAGCTAATGAAATGGGCGACAAGATCAATTTCTTAGGCGTTCGAATCGATTCTGGCGATATGGCGTACCTGTCCAAACGGGTTCGTGAACAGTTGGATGAAGCTGGTTACAAGGATGCTAAGATTTATGCGTCAAACGATTTAGACGAAAAAACCATTATGTCACTGAAGATGCAACGCGCTAAAATTGATGTTTGGGGCGTGGGGACTAAGCTGATCACGGCCTTTGACCAACCAGCGTTAGGTGCCGTTTATAAGATGGTATCAATTGAAAAGAACGGCCAGATGGAAGATACGATCAAATTATCGAATAACGCTGAAAAAGTTTCGACGCCAGGTCGCAAACAAGTTTGGCGAATTACCAAAAAAGATAACGGTAAGTCAGAAGGGGACTACGTATCGCTCTGGAATGAAGATCCCCGTAAACAAGATGAACTGTATATGTTCCATCCTAGTTATACCTATATCAATAAAACTGTGACGGACTTTGACGCTCAGCCAATCCTGAAGACGATCTTTGATCAGGGCCGGTTAGTTTATCAGCAGCCAGATTTAGCTGATATCAAGGCCCGCTGTTCACAGAAGCTGGACAATCTCTGGCCGGAATATAAACGGGATCTAAATCCCCAGAAGTACCCGGTCGATCTTTCTCAGAAACTATGGGACAACAAGATGAACTTAATTCAAGACATTCACGCGTATGTTAAAAAAATTGATTTTGATAATAAATAAGAGGGCAGCAAGATGAGAGAATTACAGCAACAAATTATTTCAGCACTAAAGGTGCAACCAAAAATTGATCCAGAGACTGAAATTCGCCGCAGTGTTGACTTTTTAAAGGCTTACCTGCAAAAAACGGGTTTAAAAACGTTGGTCTTAGGTATTTCCGGCGGTCAGGATTCGACCTTAGCCGGTAAGCTATGTGAACTGGCCACAACCGAATTGCGAGCAGAGACTCAAAATGACGCTTATCAGTTCATTGCCGTTCGATTACCCTATGGCACACAGGCGGATGAATCGGATGCCATGGACGCCATTGATTTTATGAAGGCTGACCAGGTGGACCGCGTAGATATTAAAGCGGCAACGGATGCTATGGTTGCAGCTGTGGCGGCTAATCACGAGACCATCTCTGATTTCAATAAGGGCAATATTAAAGCCCGGCAACGGATGATCGCTCAGTTTACGATTGCCGGTGCTAATCAAGGTGCCGTAGTGGGGACTGATCACGCTGCTGAAGCGGTGACTGGATTTTACACTAAATTCGGTGACGGTGCAGCGGATATTACTCCCATTTGGCGCTTGAACAAACGGCAAGGAAAGCAATTGCTGGAAGTGCTTCACGCACCAAAGCATCTGTACACTAAGGTACCAACTGCCGATCTAGAAGAAGACCGGCCGGCGTTACCTGATGAAGTGGCATTGGGTGTTCATTATGATGAAATTGATGATTATCTAGAAGGCAAGACCGTTTCGGATAAAGCGGCATCAACGATTGAATCTTGGTACTTAAAGACTCAGCATAAGCGGCATTTACCCGTGACGGTATTCGACACTTTTTGGAAGTAAACTTCGTGAGACTGCGTGATACGATGAGGGAGTAATCGGCAGAATCTTCTGTGACCGACCCGTCAGCAAGGGACCAGCGTCTCCGGGGAGGTCTTAATCGATGAGACTTAACAACGAGAGCAACGTGTTTCATACACGACAGGAGGATTTATATGGCAGACAAACCGTGGTACCAGCAGACAACCGATGAATTGTTCGCTAATCTGGATACTCAAGAACAAGGACTGACTGAAGCGACCGTCAAAGAACGGCGGCAAAAGTATGGCGCAAATAAACTGACTGCCAAACGGCAATCGACGTTACTGGAAAAATTCATTGCCCAGTTTAAGGATTTTATGATCATTGTCCTGATCATCGCTGCCGTGATTGCAGGTGCAACCGGTGAGTTAGTTGACGCACTGATCATTTTAGCTGTAGTTGTGCTCAACGCTATTTTTGGTGTCTTTCAGGAATCTAAAGCGGAGGATGCCATCAACTCGTTGCGGGAAATGGCGGCACCAATGGCGCACGTTGAGCGTAATGGTCAAGTGGTGACCGTTAAAAGTGATGAACTGGTGCCGGGTGACATTGTTCACTTGGAAGCCGGCGACATCGTTCCAGCTGATATTCGGCTGGTGACTGCTAACGTTATGAAAGTGGAAGAAGCGGCTTTAACCGGTGAATCGGTACCGGTCAATAAGACCAGTGACGTCTTAACTGACGATGATCTGCCACTAGGCGACCGGGCCAACCTGGTCTACATGACCGCTAATATTACGACTGGTCGCGGGACGGGAATCGTTGTGGCAACTGGTATGCAGACCGAAGTGGGTCAGATTGCCGGGATGATTGAAGAAACCGAAGAAACGAAGACCCCATTGCAAGCTAACCTTAACCAATTAGGTAAATGGCTAACGGTATTGATTTTAGCCATTGCTGCGTTAGTTTTTGTGATTGGTATGGTTCGTGGGGAAGAAACACTGATCAACATGTTGCTGACAGCCATTTCCTTGGCGGTGGCAGCCATTCCGGAAGGCCTGCCTGCCATTGTGACAATCACCCTAGCACTGGGCACACAGCGGATGGCAAAGCGTCATGCGCTGATTCGCAAGCTGCCAGCGGTGGAAACACTGGGCAGTACGGATATTATTGCCTCGGACAAGACCGGGACGCTGACGCAAAATAAAATGACGGTCGAGCAGCTGTATGAAAATGGTCAGCTGGTTGAAGCCAAAGCGTACAAGGCTGATCTGACTGATCCGCTGGCACTGGCAATGCTGTTAAATAATGACAGTAAATTCGCTGATGATGGACTGGCAGGTGATCCCACTGAAACGGCTTTGATTCAGTATTACTTGGATCAAGACGAACCAGCAGCTGCGACAATCAGCAGTAATAAACGGGTAGCTGAGATCCCCTTTGATTCTGAACGGAAATTAATGTCGACGTTTAATGAAGATCCAGATGGTGAGATTACCCAGTACGTTAAGGGGGCGCCGGATCAGCTCTTAAAACGGGTGACGCAGATCTTGCAAGATGGTCAAGTTCGTGACCTGACCGACGCTGACAAACAGCAGATCATGTCGACTAACCACCAATTAGCCACCCAGGCGTTACGGGTATTAGCATTTGGCTACAAAAAGGTTGATGCGGTGCCTGATGACCTCACCAGTGAAACTGCTGAACAGAATTTGGTCTTTATTGGGTTAATTGCCATGATCGATCCGGAACGGCCTGAAGTCGCTCAGGCTGTGGTTGAAGCACATGAAGCCGGTATCCGGCCAATCATGATTACCGGTGATCACCGCGATACCGCTACGGCAATTGCTAAACGGCTGGGAATCCTGGATAAAAATAGTACTGATAGCCAGGTGATCACTGGGGCTGAACTTGATAAACTCAGCGATGAAGAATTTAACCAAACCGTGGGTCAGTATTCAGTTTATGCCCGAGTCGCCCCCGAACATAAGGTGCGTATCGTGAACGCTTGGCAAAAGCGTGGTAAAGTGGTGGCGATGACGGGTGATGGTGTGAACGATGCACCAGCTTTGAAAGCCGCGGATATTGGTGTTGGCATGGGCATTACCGGTACTGAAGTGTCAAAGGGTGCCAGCGATATGGTCTTAGCCGATGACAACTTCTCCACGATTGTGGTGGCCGTAGAAGAAGGGCGTAAAGTCTTCGCTAACATTCAAAAGGCGCTGCAGTACCTCTTGTCTGCTAATATCGGTGAAGTCCTGACGCTGTTCGTGATGACGTTACTCGGCTGGCAGATCTTAGCGCCAGTTCAGATTTTGTGGATCAATTTAGTGACGGATACCTTTCCAGCCATTGCGCTGGGATTGGAACCAGCTGAGCCCAACATTATGAAACGTAAACCACGGGGTCGCTCATCGAACTTCTTTTCCGGCGGGGTGTTTGGCAACGTGATCTATCAGGGCTTGCTAGAAGGGCTCATTACCCTTGGGGTATATGGATTTTCTCTCAAGTTCCCAGTTCACGTTAGCAGTCAGTTAGCACACGCGGATGCGCTAACTATGGCGTTCGCTACACTGGGGCTGATTCAGTTGTTCCACGCGTTTAACTCTAAGTCGATTCACGAATCCATTTTTAAGATTGGTTTCTTTAAGAATCACCCACTTAACTGGGCGATCCTGACAGCGTTCTTATTGTTAGCAGTGACGATCGTTGTGCCAGGTTTCAATACTGTGTTCCACCTGACGGAGCTTAATTGGCTTCAGTGGGGAACCGTATTTGGTGCCGGTATCTTAATGATTGCGATTGTTGAAATCGTTAAGTTCGGACAACGACGATTGGAAAAATAGGAGGAATAGTTATGAAGCCCAAAACAATGGCAAGTTATTTGCCAGCTTTAACTAAGGTGATTGAAGACACTGAAAAAACGGGATCAGACATGAACCCTGATTTTGAAAAATTGCGTAAAGCCATTGATGCTGATACTGTGGCTGATTTAGGAACGGAAACGTTGACGGCAATCAAGGCCACTTTTCAAACGGGTACGGATGCCTACACCGAGAACTTAAATCGGTTGCAGCAGGCATCAGTTCCTGTTCGAATTCTGGGTCGGCATAAGCAATTAGTTGCCGCCTACCGGAACTATTCGCAAGCTTGCCAGACCATGGTCAATACCATTGATCCTGAAGGCCAAACAGTCAACGTCGAAGCCTTTAACGATTCGGAACATGAACAGGAAAACATGATGGGGAAGATCTCCTCAGCAGCCCAGCGTATTATGGCGATGGTGATGTAAAAAGGCGTTTTACGAATAGGGCATGTGAGGGTCAGCGAGACTTTTGCATGCTCTATTTAAGTCACATTGAAAAACGGACTGCATGGTATAATGAACGTACTACACGTAAGGATGTTGAAGAATGGATACTGAGACTTTAAAACTCATTAAGCAGGCACTGCCGGCTTATCAGAATCGCCAAATTGAGGCGACTTTAAAACTTCTAGATGATCATAATACGGTTCCATTCATTGCCCGATACCGAAAAGAAATGACTGGTGATCTCAATGAAGTTGAGATTCGCGACATTCAAGATGAAGCTAACCGCATCAATAAACTGCAGCAACGTAAACAAGAGGTTCTCAACCAGATTTCAGAGCAGCATAAATTGACCGCTAAGTTAACTGCAGCCATCAATGCGGCCACTCAGCTGCAGCAAGTGGAAGACCTGTATCTGCCGTATAAACAAAAGCGGCGTACCAAGGCCACCATCGCAAAAGACGCTGGCCTTTATCCGCTGGCACAGTGGGTACTGCAATTTAAAAGCGCTCCTATTGAGACTGTTGCGGGTCAATATATCAACGATGCGGTTCCAAACCTAGATAGTGTATTGGCGGGGGTTCATGAGATCTTAGCTGAAGCAATCGGCGACCGCGCTGAATTTCGGGACTGGATCCGGCGATATACTGAACGAAACGGGGTCTTGACCAGTCAATTAAAACGGGGCGGTAAGGAAAAAGACGACAATCAGGTTTACAGTATCTACTACGATTTTCAGTCGGCTTTAAAACAACTGAGCCCATACCAGACGTTGGCCATGAACCGTGGTGAAAAAGCGGGGGTCTTAACCGTTAAAATCATGGTTGATGAAGCAGCAATTGACCGCTACCTGCAGTTTCAACTGGTTGGCCGCCACCGCGGACCAGCAGTGGCAATTGTTGAAACCGCCTATCAGGATGCCTATAAACGGTTTATTGGGCCAGCTATTGAACGGGAACTGAGACGGTCATTGACTGAAACTGCCCAGACTCACGCCATCCAAGTCTTTGGCAATAATCTGTATCATTTACTGATGCAGGCACCACTGAAGAATCACGTGGTCATGGGTTTTGATCCCGCTTACCGAACGGGCTGTAAACTGGCCATTATGGATGGTAATGGGAAGTATCTCGCCAAACAGGTGATCTACCCGCACAAACCAGCTTCAGCAACTAAGCGCAGTCAGGCCATGCCAGAATTTCTTAAATTATTAACTGACTATCACGTGGACATGATCGCCATTGGTAATGGAACGGCCAGCCGTGAATCGGAACAGTTCGTGGCTGATGCCATTAAGCAAGTTGATCAAGAAGTTAGGTATACGATCGTCAACGAAGCTGGTGCGTCCGTTTATTCAGCTAGTGCTGTAGCGCGTGCTGAATTCCCTAAGTTTAACGTTGAAGAGCGCTCAGCAATCAGCATTGGTCGCAGACTGCAAGATCCGTTGGCTGAACTGGTCAAGATCGACCCTAAATCAGTCGGCGTGGGTCAGTATCAGCATGATGTGCCCGAAAGTGGGCTAGATGAACAGCTTGACCGGGTGGTTGAAACCGCCGTCAACCAAGTTGGGGTTGATCTAAATCGCGCTAGTATTGAATTATTGGCGCATATTTCGGGGCTTTCCAAGCAGACGGCTAAAAACATTGTGGCTTATCGGGAAGCCAATGGCAGTTTTAGCAGTCGCCCAGAATTGAAAAAGGTACCACGATTAGGACCGAAAGCTTATGAACAATCCGTTGGGTTTCTGCGGATCATTAACGGTAAAAACGTGCTGGATAATACTGATATTCATCCCGAAAGCTACGCAACCGCTAAACGGGTTTTAGAACAGCTTGGGCTGAACTTGAAACAGGTGGGGACGCCGGCCGTTACTTCAGCACTTGAAAGGGCTGATATTAAGAACTTAAGTGGCCAACTAAATATCGGTGGAGCAACGCTTCAAGATATTTCGAGCGCTTTGCAGCGTCCTGGGCGTGACCGACGTGACGAGATGCCATCTCCCATTTTGCGGACGGATGTCTTGAAGGTGAGTGACTTAAAACCCGGAATGAAACTGCAGGGTACCGTTCGCAACGTAGTGGATTTTGGCGTCTTCGTCGATATTGGGGTTAAACAAGATGGACTAGTACACATCTCACATCTCTCCAAATCCTTTGTGAGCAACCCGGCAGCCGTGGTGTCAGTCGGCGATATTGTTACAGTGTGGGTACTGGCAATTGATGAGCAGCGACAGCGTATCCAACTGACCATGGTGGCACCAAATGACTGATCGAGAGCTGCAGCAGTTAGTTGAACGCATTTCACTGCAGTCATTTGGCAAACCGTTTAAACATCGTGCCGTGTTTAACAGCCGGTTAAGGTCTACTGGTGGCCGGTATCATCTGCAGGATCACCATATCGATATTAATCCGCGGATGCTGACGGTGTTTGGTGAGGCCACTTTAGAGGGCGTTATCAAGCACGAATTAGTACATTACCACCTGCACCTGGCTGGCCAATCAGGACAGCACCGAACAAAGGCCTTTAAGCAGTTATTACAGGCAGTTGGCGGCTTACGGTATGCGCCTCAGCAACCGCAGCTGGGTCAACCAACGACGATACTCATTTACCGCTGTGAAAAATGCGGCCAGATCTATCAGCGTAAGCGCCGGATCAATACTCAAAAATTTGTTTGCGGTAAGTGCCATGGCCGGCTGGTATTTCAGAAAAAAGAGCAGTCAAAGTGATTGCTGAGTAGTTTAATGAAATTAAGATTGAAATTTAAATTGGTGTCCTTGATAATAGTGAATGAAAACTGAAATTGTTTCTGTAAACGTAGCATTTCAGTATTGGAGGCTTATTTATGGGTAAAATAGTGATTCGAGTTCCAGCGACATCGGCCAATTTGGGACCAGGATTTGATTCCATCGGGGTGGCATTACATCTTTACCTCACGGTGATCGTGGAAGAAGAAACGGAACGCTGGCGGGTAAACCATGCTTTAGGTCCAGACGTGCCAACGGATGATCAAAATTTGATCGTGCAGGCAGCCTTGACGGTCAACCCAAAGTTGAAGCCGCATCAGCTGACCGTGATGTCAGATATTCCAGTGGCTCGAGGACTAGGCAGTTCCTCGACGGCCATTATTGCCGGCGTTAAGATTGCTAATGAACTGGGTGAAATGGATCTATCTCTGGCCGATCAGGTAACGCTGGCAGCCAAAATCGAAGGTCATCCAGATAACGTTGCCCCAGCACTGTTAGGGGACGTGGTCATCGCTAATTTTGATGGTGAAAAGGCCACAACTGTTAAATTAGCGATACCAGAAGATATCAAACTACTGGGATTTATTAAAAATCAGCCACTATTGACTGCTGACAGCCGCAAAGTTTTATCCGATCAGTTACCGCGGCAACAAGCAATTAGGGGCAGCAGTACTGCCAATGTCATGGTGGCGGCTTTAGCAACTAAAAATTGGCAGTTAGCTAGTCACATGATGGAACAGGATCAATTTCATGAAACTGCCCGGACAAAATTAGTTCCGGAACTGCCAAAGATTCGCGAAATCGCACATCAATTTGGTATCTACGGCACCTATCTAAGCGGCGCCGGTCCAACGATTGGTACCTTTGGCACTGAGCCGCAGCTGATTGTTTTACGCCAAAAGTTAACCGATATGGGGATGCTTGGCAGCCTGCGGATTTTTGCGATCGATCGTGAAGGTGCCACGGTAAATGCCGAGTAAATATGAATATTTTCCAAATAACTATTGAAAACAAGTGATAATTCTGGTATATTGTTTCTTGTTGATGCGGCCATGGCGGAACTGGCAGACGCGCAAGATTAAGGATCTTGTCGGGGTTTTCCCGGTGGAGGTTCGAGTCCTCTTGGCCGCATACGTAAACTCGGGATCTTTGACCAGCTTTGGTTGAAGATACCGAGTTTTTTTATTGAATAATTTCTGCGGAGGTTACGCTTAATGAAAAACTTTATTTTTGATGTGGATGGCACTTTACTCGATACGGAAGCAATGTATATGAAAGCCTTGGACAAGGTCCTTCGTCAGCACCAAATTTCGCACCCCTACAGCGAGTTAGCCCAAACGTTTGGAATTCCTAGTCTAGACGCGCTGAAGCAGTTAAACGTGCCGACAGACATGCTGCAGCCGATTCTGAATGAATGGGCTCAGGCAATCCCAGAATTTCAATCGCTGGCCCACGTTTATGATGGTATCGAAGCGATGCTTAAACAACTCAGCAAACAGTCGGATACGCAGCTGGCAATTATGACTTCAAAGCAAAAATATGAATTTAAGCGGGATGTCACACCACTGGGACTAGATCAATACTTTAGCGAATTTGTTTTCTTTGAGGATGCCAAAAGGGGTAAGCCAGCACCGGATCCCATTTTGGTTGCCATGAACCGGCTACAAGCCGATCCAGCAGAAACCGTTTATATTGGTGATACGCAATATGACCTGCAGGCAGCCCACGCGGCGGGCGTTAAATTTGGTTTGGTTCTTTGGGGTAATCGCACTCCACAGGGCGTTGACGATGCTGATTACCGGTTGACTTCCCCCAAAGAGATGCTGAGCTTAGTTGGCTGATATTGTCAAACAACACGGCATAAATTTGGTCGATGTGCTATGATAATAGCCAATGAGAGCAGTTAACTTATTATTAGGAAAGATTAATTTTGCTTAATTGAGGAGGCAATGTCATGATTGCCATTATTATTGCGAGTCACGGTGAATTGGCCAAGGGGTTACTGCAGTCTGCAACGATGATTTTTGGGAAGCAGACCAATATTGCAACGGTAACTTTTGAGGACCATGAGACGTCAGATGACCTGAAAATTAAATATCAAACGGCACTTAATAAATTTGATGCTGCGGATGCCGTGCTATTTTTAGTTGACCTATGGGGCGGTTCGCCATTCACCGTTGCAAGTCAAATTGTGAGTCGTCAGCCAGAGCAAATGGCGTTGATTGCTGGCGTTAATTTGCCCATTTTGATGGACGCTTTTACCATTCGAGACCAGCCATTAGATAAGGTAGTGGCCCATCTAGAAAGAAGCGGGAAAAAGGGTATCCGCCGGTTTGAGCCAGAGACGCATGACGAAGGGGATTAACCTTTATGACAATGGATATTCGCTTAGCGCGCATTGGTAGTCGTCTGTTACCGCGTCAAGTTGCTAGCGGGTGGGTCAAAGCGACCATGCCCGACCATATCCTAATTGTGTCGAATCGTGTCGTTAAGGATCATTTGTACCAAACATTGATCCTGCAATCGGTACCTTCGGGTATTGAAGCAAACGTCATGACTGTGAAAAAGATGTTAGCTATATTTACCAAGATCCACGGTTTGATACGTTTAAACCGCTGTTATTGACTGAAACGGCCAAAGATATGGCGAAATTAGTTAAGGGTGGCGTTGATTTAACCGGAATTGGCGTTAATCTAGGTATCTTGGCTTATCGAGACGGTATGAAAATGCTGATGAACGGGGTGGCGGTGGATAAATCCGAAGCGGATGCCTTACGTTTCTTAACGCATAAGGCACATCTAAAAGTAGTCGTACAGGAGAATCCAGAGGATCCGCCCCAAAATATTGAACCATTTTTGAAGGCGTTAACAGTTTAATTAGTTGAGTTTGTAACTAGTGCTATCAAAAAAGAGCTTAATGCAAGTTTTAATCGCATTAAGCTCTTTTGATTTGCTATTAAATTAATAACCTGATCCGCTAGTTGAGGAAGTGGATGTGTACTGACTGTCATCACCCGTATCAGTGGAACTAGAAGTTAACTTAGTTGAGTCGTTAAGGTTCAGTGTCCGCCGAATATTGTTAGAAACCTTTTGCAGTTCTGACAGCGGTGCAACTTGATACGAAATGCCATCGATCATGGCATCTTGTCCCTGAAGTGTCTGAGACTTGATGTGATGGCTGGCATTACCGTATTTAGTCCGAATAGCCAGCATATCATTAAACGTCATGTCAGTCTTCATGTTGCCATTCAAAGAAGTAAGAATCTGTTTGTAGCGTGGGATGGAAGTAATACCGACCCCTTTGACGACCAGTTTTTGAAGCACCTGTCGCTGCCGCTTTTGACGGCCATAGTCACCCAGCGGATCTTCTTCACGCATCCGTGAATAGTCCAGCGCTTCCTTACCATTCAGATGAATCTTTTTGCCTTTGACCACGTTGGCGTTGCCATAGTGGAAAGTCATTGGTGGGACGACATCCACACCGCCAACAGCATTGACCATCTTTTCTAGACCGCCCATGTTAACGATCGCGTAGAAATCAATCGGAATATCGAGCAACTTTTCAACGGTGGAAACTGACCCGGCAGCGCCACCAATTGTGTAGGCCGCGTTGATCTTGTCGTATGGCTGTGTATCACCCTTGACTTGGACCCGGGTATCACGAGGGATACTGGTCAAATAAGCCGTTTCCTTTTTCGGGTTGATCGTGGCTACGATCATGGTATCGGTACGGCCGACATCGTTTCTGCCAAGGGCACCAGTATCGGTTCCCATCAGTAAAATGGAAAATGATTTGCCATTTTTAATGACGTCATCAACGTTTCTAAGCTTGTTGGTTTGCCCAGCCTGAAAAGTGGTATTGAAGGTCTTTTTAGCGTCGTTATAAGCGTGATAGCCATAAGCAATTCCACCTGTGAGTAGGATCAATATGACGATCAGAATACTCCAGAGTAAGCCCCGGTGTTTTTTGTGGGTCTTAAAGTGTGAATAATCGCTGCGCCGGTTTTGTTGGTTGTTATTTTGATTTGGATCGAAATTGTTTGATGCCATTAGTTTTCCTCGCCTCTGTAAAATCTCTTTGCATTATAGGTCTATTATCTTGATTACGGTGATTTTTTGATAAAGCTTAAATTGATTTTAATAAAAACGTTGGGCTTTTGACAATTGCCTAACTTTACTATTACATCACAAATTGTGGTTCCCGTAAACCATACAATGATGAAAGTTAGGTTAAATAGGTATCGCAATGGCAAATCACGGTCAAAGAAATATCGGCTGAGAAGCAGGGCTTATTACACCTGACACGATGAAATAATCAGCGTATTTGTGAGGTTGTAAAGTCAACGTTAGAGAACTATGCTATAATAAATATTAATTTTTGATGTGAAAGAGGGGTTAACACACAATGTTGCTATTATTCGCCCGGAGTGTTGCGGGCGTGGTTGAGATTCTTTTGATGATTGCGTTAGGTTACCTTCTGACTAATCTAGGCTGGTTTAATGAGTCGTCCAGTAAATTAATTGCGCGGTTAGTTACTCAGGTAGCCTTGCCAGCATACATGGCCTACACCATTATTAGCAAGTTTACGTTCAAACGGTTGATCAACACGTTACCTGACTTGCGCTTTCCAGTGGTGTCAATGATGATCCTGTTTGGGGTTTCAATCATTGTCGCTAAAGTTCTACATATTAAGAAAAGCCATAAGGGACTTTTCGAATCGATGTTTTTTAACTCCAATACGGTCTTTGTTGGTCTACCTGTGAACGTGGCACTTTTTGGGGCTGCCAAGAGTTTGCCATACGTTTTGGTCTACTACATGGCGAACACAACCATTTTCTGGACATTAGGGGTTTATTTGATCCAGCGTGACGGTCAGGGTGATTATCATTTTAGCTTGGGTCAAACGCTAAAAAAGGTCTTTTCACCGCCACTACTTGGATTTATGGTCGGCGTGGTCTTGGTTTTGCTGAAGATTCAATTGCCGCAATTTATTATGGCTGATTTGAATTATATTGGCGGTTTAACGGTGCCGCTGTCAATGATCTTCATTGGGATTGCGATCGCCAATGTTGACCTGCATGATTTAACCATCAACCGTGGCAGTCTAGGCATCCTCTTTGGCCGGTTTATTCTCGCGCCAGCTTTGATGTCGCTATTGGTTTTGCCAACTGGGATGCCGGTCATGATGAAACAGGTCTTTATCATTCAATCGGCAATGCCGGTCATGACGAACGCACCGGTCGTGTCAAAACTCTACGGAGCGGATTCCAGCTTTGCCGCCGTCATGGTGACCGAATCAACGCTACTGAGTTTACTGGTCATTCCGATTTTGATGTTACTGTTAAATGCATCTCACTGATTTTTGCTAAAGGGACCTCGACTTGAATGGCGAGGTCCCTTTATTGAATTTCCAGCCGGTGATATAATATGTGAATGAAAGAGCATGAGAAGAGAGGGTCAGTTTTATGGTTAAATTAGTCATTTTACGTCACGGTGAAAGCCAGGCTAATCGCGATGGTGTGTTTACTGGCTGGAGTGATGTTGCACTTACCGAAAAGGGGATTGCGCAGGCTCACCAAGCTGGTAAAATGATTCGGCAGACCGGTCTGCAATTTGAACATTTGCATACCTCCATGCTGAAACGGGCCATTATGACCGCCAACATTGTACTGGAGGAAGCCGACCAGATGTACATTCCGGTGACGAAATCCTGGCGTTTAAATGAACGGCATTACGGCGCTCTACGCGGTCAGAAAAAAGCCGCGGTAAAAGCGGCAGTCGGTGAGAAACAGTTTAAACTTTGGCGGCGTAGTTATCATGTTGTACCACCACTGCTGGGTGAACCGGATCGAGATCCTAGGTACGTTCCGTTAGGCGTCACTGAGCCTAAGGGTGAGAGCTTGGAAATGGCGTATAACCGCTTGATGCCTTATTGGCAGGATGAAATTGCGCCACGTCTGCTGGATGGGCATAATCAACTGGTGGTTGCCCATGGCAGTACGTTGCGCGCGCTGATCAAATACATTGACCGGATCAATGATACGGATATTGACCATTTGGAAGTGCCTAATGGCGTACCAATTGTTTATGAGCTTGACTCAGCCTTAAACGTTACTAGTAAAAAGTCATTGCAGTAACACACAGGGTAAAAAAAGAGATTGTGCCATAAGTTAATGTTGGTAAGTATCCTAATTGACTTCTTAACTGAAAATAGTAAAAAAATGGCCATTTGTTCAGTACTTCGATATAGCCTAATAGTGCGCCAAAACTCAGATTCCGGCCATTTAACCCAAATAAGACCTATTCCTGCACTATGCCCTGTCAAGTTGACAAATGAAATAATATAAAGTTTTATGTGTTCCTAAGCGGCTTCACTCCAGTATTCGTCTGGAGTGAGGCCGTTTCT
>NZ_BJDO01000041.1:17613-22951 GCF_005405185.1 Secundilactobacillus hailunensis | reverse complement strand
CGGAAAAGATGGCAGCACACCGACCATTGATCCAAGCAAGACGACAACTGGTACGGATGCCAATGGTAATCCAACCACGACTTACCACTTCATGATCACTGGTCCTGATGGTAAACCCACTGATGGCGGTTCACTGACCGTTACCGACGGTAAGAATGGGACTAACGGCGATACACCAAAGATCGATCCAAGCAAGACGACGACTGATAAGGATGGCAACCAAGTTTACACGCTTGTAGACAGTAAAGGTAATTCACTTGGGACTTTGACGGCACCTAAAGGTGACACTGGCGCAACCGGTGCAACTGGAGCTCAAGGGGCTCAGGGTGCTAAAGGCGATACAGGTGCAGCTGGTAAGGACGGCAGTACACCAACTATCGATCCTAAGCAGACGACAACGGATAAAGATGGCAATACCACCTATGTATTAGTTGACGGCGCTGGCAAGACAGTTGGAACATTCACTGCTAACAAGGGTGCTAAGGGTGATGCAGGTGCTCAAGGTATCCAGGGTGTTGCCGGAAAAGATGGCAGCACACCGACCATTGATCCAAGCAAGACGACAACTGGTACGGATGCCAATGGCAATCCAACCACGACTTACCACTTCATGATCACCGGACCTGATGGCAAACCCGCTGATGTCGGTCAACTGACCGTTACCGACGGTAAGAATGGAACTAATGGCGATACGCCAAAGATCGATCCAAGCAAGACGACGACTGATGCCAATGGCAACCAGGTTTACACGCTTGTAGATAGTAAAGGTAATTCACTTGGGACCTTGACGGCACCTAAAGGTGACACTGGCGCAACCGGTGCAACTGGAGCTCAAGGGGCTCAGGGTGCTAAAGGCGATACAGGTGCAGCCGGTAAGGACGGCAGTACACCAACTATTGATCCAAAGCAGACGACAACGGATAAAGATGGCAATACCATCTATGTATTAGTTGACGGCGCTGGCAAGACAGTTGGAACATTCACTGCTAACAAGGGTGCTAAGGGTGATGCAGGTGCTCAAGGTATCCAGGGTGTTGCCGGAAAAGATGGCAGCACACCGACCATTGATCCAAGCAAGACGACAACTGGAACGGATGCCAATGGTAATCCGACTACGACTTACCACTTCATGATCACTGGTCCTGATGGCAAACCCGCTGATGGCGGTTCACTGACCGTTACCGACGGTAAGAATGGGACTAATGGCGATACACCAAAGATCGATCCAAGCAAGACGACGACTGATAAGGATGGCAACCAAGTTTATACGCTTGTAGACAGTAAAGGTAATTCACTTGGGACCTTGACGGCACCTAAAGGTGACACTGGCGCTACCGGTGCAACTGGAGCTCAAGGGGCTCAGGGTGCTAAAGGCGATACAGGTGCAGCTGGTAAAGACGGCAGTACACCAACTATCGATTCTAAGCAGACGACAACGGATAAAGATGGCAATACCATCTATGTATTAGTCGACGGCGCTGGCAAGACAGTTGGAACATTCACTGCTAACAAGGGTGCTAAGGGTGATACAGGTGCTCAAGGTATCCAGGGTGTTGCCGGAAAAGATGGCAGCACACCGACCATTGATCCAAGCAAGACGACAACTGGAACGGATGCCAATGGTAATCCAACCACGACTTACCACTTCATGATCACTGGTCCTGATGGTAAACCCACTGATGGCGGTTCACTGACCGTTACCGACGGTAAGAATGGGACTAACGGCGATACACCAAAGATCGATCCAAGCAAGACGACGACTGATAAGGATGGCAACCAAGTTTACACGCTTGTAGACAGTAAAGGTAATTCACTTGGGACTTTGACGGCACCTAAAGGTGACACTGGCGCAACCGGTGCAACTGGAGCTCAAGGGGCTCAGGGTGTAAAGGGTGATCCAGGGGCTTCACCAGTTATCACACCAACGACTGATGGTAACGGTAAGACAACTGGTTACACGATTACTGATGGTGATGGCAACAAGGTTCAGGTTACTAACGGTAAAGACGGCGCAACGCCAAGCTTTACCAAGACGGATACTGGTTTCGATATCATGTTAAATGGTGTCAAGGTTGGTTCACTCACTAACGGTAAAGATGGTGCCATCCCAATGGTTACTACCAAGCCCGCTTATGACAAAGATAATAATGTAATCGGTACTACACTAGTTATTAACGGTAGAAATGAAGATACCATTTTAAATGGTGCTAAAGGTGATAAGGGTGATCCTGGTGCTACACCGGTGATTACTGCTGATAAAGACAAGGGCGGTAACCCAACTGGAAGTTATACCATTACGGTTAATGGTCAGCCTGCTGGTACCTTGCATGATGGTAAAGACGGTTCTACACCGCAATTTACTGAAAACAAGGGTACAGATGGTAAAGTTACTGGTTACACCATCACTGTTAATGGCGCGACAGTTGGTACTGTTACCAATGGTACAGATGGCAAGCCTGGTTCAGTTGTAACCACTAAGGCAGTAACTGATGCAGCCGGTAATAAGATTGGTGTTCAGCTGTTCGTCGATGGTAAAGACGGCGGTACTATTTTGAACGGTGCCCAAGGTCCACAAGGCGATTCACCAGTTATCACACCAGACCTTGACACAAACGGCAACCCAACTGGCACTTACACCATTAAGGTTGGTACTCAGACTGTTGGTACCCTGAGAAATGGTACAGACGGCTCTACTCCTGAATTTACTGCGACAAAGGATGGCTATGACATTGTGGTCGACGGTAAGACAGTCGGCAGCATCAAGAATGGCACTAACGGTACTAACGGAATTTCTCCAGTAATCACTACAACGCCGACGTTAGGCGCTGACGGTAAGACAGTTATTGCTAACACAATCACTATTACGAAGCCGGGTTCTACTGACGCACCGCAAGTGATTAGTGTTATGAATGGTAAAGATGGTCAAAATGGTCAAACACCACAGGTTAAGGCTGGTACTGATAAGAATGGTAATCCTATCTACGAATTCTATCTGCCAGGTACTAAGGGTGATGGTTCCGATGATACGAATTTGGGGACCGTTGCTGCACCTAAAGATGGTCAGTCCATCACCGTTACAGGTACCACTACTGACGAAAATGGCAACACAGTTGTGAAGTTCTCCGATGGAAAGACGGCTACAATTGCTAAAGGTGCCAAGGGTGATAAAGGTGATAAGGGTGATGCCGGTGCTAATGGTTCATCACCACAGCTCTTGCCAATTACTGATAAAGATGGCAACGCAGCTGGTTACACGATCTTCATTGACAATAAACCAGCCGGAACAATTATGAATGGTAAAAATGGCGATACGCCAACCATTGATCCAGCACAAACCAAGACTGATGCAGCTGGCAATACCACTTATGTATTAGTCGATGGTGCAGGTAAGACAGTTGGTACGTTTACCGCTGCTAAGGGTGCTAAAGGTGATACTGGTGCCACTGGTGCTGCCGGCAAAGATGGTAGCACACCAACAATTGACCCATCTAAGACCACTACTGGTACAGATAGTAATGGTAATCCAACCACGACTTATCAATTTATTGTCACTAAACCAGATGGTACAAAGGTTCCTGGCGGTACACTGACAGTTAAAGATGGTAAAGACGGTAAGAATGGTGATACACCAACAGTTGACCCAGCACAAACCAAGACTGATGCAAATGGCGATACCACTTATGTATTAGTCGATGGTGCAGGTAAGACAGTTGGGACATTCACTGCTACCAAGGGTGCTAAAGGTGATACTGGTGCTGCCGGCAAAGATGGTAGCACACCAACCATTGACCCAACCCAGACCACTACTGGTACGGATGCCAATGGTAATCCAACCACGACTTATCACTTTACTATCACTGGTCCTGATGGCAAACCCGCTGATGGTGGTCAACTGACCGTTACTAACGGTAAACCTGGTTCAGTTGTAACAACTAAGCCGCTTATGGGAACTGATGGTAAGACTCAAATTGGAACCACACTGGTCATTGACGGCAAGGATTCCGGTACCATTTTGAACGGTGTCAAAGGCGACAAAGGTGATAAGGGTGATACTGGTGCCACAGGTGCCACAGGTGCTTCACCAATTATGACGCCAACCACTGATAAAGATGGTAACGTCACTGGTTACACCATCACGATTGATGGTAAACCAGCCGGGACGATTACCAATGGTAAAGACGGCTCAACGCCTCAATTTACCGAAACTAAAGATGGTCAAGGCAATGTAAACGGTTACGACATCATGGTTGACGGTAACAAAGTTGGCAGTATTAAGAACGGCACCAATGGTACTAACGGTACTGATGGAATTTCTCCAGTAATCACTACAACACCATTGTTGAGTGCTGATGGTAAGACGGTCATCGGTAACACAATCACTATTACGAAGCCGGGTTCTACTGACGCACCACAAGTTGTTAACGTGACAAATGGTAAAGATGGTCAAACACCATCGGTTAAGGAAGTTACGGATCAAGCGGGGAACAAGACGCTTGAATTCTACCTGCCAGGTACTAAAGGTGACGGTTCCGATGATACGATTTTGGGTACAATTGCCGCACCTAAAGATGGTATTAACGGTAAAGATGGTCAAGCACCACAAGTTAAGCCTGGTGTTGATAAAGATGGCAACGCGGACTATGAGTTCTACATTACTAATCCAGACGGTTCTACCAAGATAGTTGGTACAGTTGCCGCACCTAAAGACGGCACCAACGGTAAAGATGGCGCAACCCCAACGGTTAAACCACACACTGATGCTGACGGTAAACAAGACGGTTACACCTACACGCTGAACGGTGTTGATTACACTGTTTTGAATGGTAAAGATGGCCAGAATGGTAAAGATGGTGCCAATGGTAAGGACCTGACAGTCACTGGTCAAACTACTGATCAAGCTGGCAACACAGTGGTTCACTTCAGTGATGGCAACACAGTTACAGTTCCTAAGGGTGCCAAAGGTGCTGACGGTCAAACGCCGCAAGTTAAGGCAGGCACTGATAAAGATGGCAATGCAATCTACGAATTCTACCTGCCTGGTACTAAAGGTGATGGTTCCGATGATACAATCTTAGGTACGGTTGCCGCGCCCAAGGACGGCATTAATGGGACTAACGGTAAAGATGGTGCTGCTGGTAAAGACGGCCAGACACCACAGGTTAAGGCTATTAAGAATGATGATGGCACAACATCATACGAGTTCTACATCACTAATCCAGACGGCTCTGTCAAGACGGTTGGTACAGTTGCTGCACCTAAAGATGGTACTAACGGTAAAGATGGTCAGACTCCAACGGTTAAGCCACACACTGGTACTGACGGTAAGCAAGACGGCTTC
>NZ_BJDO01000041.1:0-17517 GCF_005405185.1 Secundilactobacillus hailunensis | reverse complement strand
GGTTGGTACAGTTGCTGCACCTAAAGATGGTACTAACGGTAAAGATGGTCAGACTCCAACGGTTAAGCCACACACTGGTACTGACGGTAAGCAAGACGGCTTCACTTACACTCTGAATGGCGTTGATTACACTGTTTTGAATGGTAAAGATGGCCAGAATGGTACTAACGGTAAAGATGGTGCCGATGGTAAGGATGCTGAAGTTACTGGTCAAACCACTGATAAAGATGGCAACACAGTGGTTACCTTTAATGATGGCAAGTCGATCACCGTTGCTAAAGGTGATAAGGGCGCTGATGGTCAAACGCCATTAGTTAAGGAAGTTACCGATAAGACTACTGGCAAGACTTCATACGAGTTCTACCTGCCAGGTACTAAGGGTGACGGTTCTGATGATACGATCTTGGGTACGGTTGATGCGCCTAAGGATGGTATCAACGGTACTAATGGTAAAGACGGTCAGACGCCACAAGTTAAGCCTGGTGTTGACAAAGATGGCAACGCGGACTACGAGTTCTACATTACTAACCCAGACGGTTCTACTAAGACGGTTGGTACAGTTGCTGCACCTAAAGATGGTAAAGATGGCGCAACCCCAACGGTTAAACCACACACTGGTGCTGACGGTAAGCAAGACGGTTACACCTACACTCTGAACGGTGTTGATTACACTATCTTGAATGGTGCTAATGGTGCCAACGGTAAAAACTTGACAGTCACTGGTCAAAGCATTGATAAAGATGGCAACACACTGGTTACCTTCAGTGATGGTTCAACGGTCACAGTAGATAAAGGTAAAGACGGTACTGCTGGCAAAGATGGTCAAACGCCGCAAGTTAAGGCGGGCACTGATAAAGATGGTAATGCAATCTACGAATTCTATCTACCAGGTACTAAGCCAGATGGCTCCGATGATACGATTTTGGGCACGGTTGCCGCACCTAAGGACGGAATCAATGGTAAAGATGGTGCTGCTGGTAAAGATGGTCAAACACCACAGGTTAAGGCTGTTAAGAATGACGATGGTACGACATCATATGAGTTCTACATTACTAACCCAGACGGTTCTACCAAGACAGTTGGTACAGTTGCTGCACCTAAAGATGGTACTAACGGTAAAGATGGTCAGACTCCAACGGTTAAGCCACACACTGGTACTGACGGTAAGCAAGACGGCTTCACTTACACTCTGAATGGCGTTGATTACACTATTTTGAATGGTAAAGATGGTCAGAATGGTACTAACGGTACCGACGGCAAGGACTTGAAAGTCACTGGTCAAACTATCGATAAGGATGGCAATACAGTAATTACCTTCAGTGATGGATCAAATGTCACAGTTGACAAAGGTCAAAACGGTGCTGCTGGTAAAGATGGTCAAACACCTTCAGTTAAGGAAGTTACCGATAAGACTACTGGCAAGACTTCATACGAATTTTATCTGCCAGGTACTAAAGGCGACGGTTCCGACGATACGATCCTAGGTACGGTTGATGCGCCTAAGGACGGCATTAACGGTACTAATGGTAAAGATGGTCAAACACCACAGGTTAAGGCTGGTGTTGATAAAAATGGCAATGCTGACTATGAGTTCTACATTACTAATCCAGATGGTTCTACCAAGACGGTTGGTACAGTTGCTGCACCTAAAGATGGTAAAGATGGCGCAACCCCAACGGTTAAACCACACACTGGTGCTGACGGTAAGCAAGACGGCTATACCTATACGCTGAACGGTGTTGATTACACTGTTTTGAATGGTAAAGACGGTCAGAATGGTAAAGATGGTGCCAACGGTAAGGGCTTGACAGTCACTGGGCAAACTACTGATAAAGATGGCAACACAGTGGTTAACTTCAGTGATGGCAACACAGTTACAGTTCCTAAGGGTGCCAAAGGTGCCGATGGTCAAACGCCACTGGTTAAGGAAGTTACGGATCAAGCTGGCAACAAGACACTTGAATTCTATCTGCCAGGTGCTAAGGCCGATGGTTCCGATGATACGATCTTGGGTACGATTGCCGCACCTAAGGATGGTACCAACGGGAAAGACGGTCAAACACCACAAGTTAAGGAAGTCGTTGGTACTGATGGTACGAAGTCATACGAGTTCTTCATCACTAATCCAGATGGTTCTACCAAGATAGTTGGGACAGTTGCTGCACCTAAAGATGGTAAAGACGGTATTAATGGTAAAGATGGTCAAACCCCAACCGTTACACCGCACACTGGTGCTGACGGTAAGCAAGACGGTTACACTTACACTCTGAATGGTGTTCCTTACACTGTCTTGAATGGTAAAGACGGTCAGAATGGTAAAGATGGTGCCAACGGCAAAGACTTGACAATCACTGATAAAACTATCGATAAGGATGGTAATACAGTCGTTACCTTCAGCGATGGCTCAAATATCACGATTGATAAAGGCAAAGACGGTGCTGCTGGTAAAGATGGTCAAACGCCACAAGTTAAAGCTGGTACTGATAAAGATGGCAATGCAATCTACGAATTCTACCTGCCAGGTACTAAAGGTGATGGTTCCGATGATACGATCTTGGGTACGGTTGACGCACCTAAGGACGGAATTAACGGTAAAGATGGCGCTGCCGGTAAAGATGCCCAGACACCACAAGTTAAGGCTGTTAAGAATGACGATGGCACAACATCATACGAGTTCTACATCACTAACCCAGATGGTTCCGTCAAGACGGTTGGTACAGTTGCTGCGCCTAAAGATGGTAAAGATGGGCAGACCCCAACGGTTAAACCGCACACTGATGCTGACGGTAAACAAGACGGCTTCACCTATACTCTGAACGGTGTTGATTACACTGTTTTGAATGGTAAAGATGGCCAGAATGGTACTAACGGTAAAGATGGTGCCAATGGTAAGGATGCTGAAGTCACCAGCTCAATCATTGATAAAGATGGTAACGCAGTGATTACTTTTAATGATGGTAAGACAGTCACAGTTCCTAAGGGTGCTAAAGGTGCTGATGGTCAAACGCCTTCAGTTAAGGAAGTTACAGATCAAGCTGGCAACAAGATGCTCGAATTCTATCTGCCAGGTACTAAGGCTGATGGTTCCGATGATACGATTTTGGGTACGATTGCTGCACCTAAGGATGGAATTAACGGGACTAACGGTAAAGATGGCCAGACGCCACAAGTTAAGCCTGGTGTTGATAAAGATGGTAACGCTGACTACGAGTTCTACATCACTAACCCAGACGGTTCTACCAAGACAGTTGGTACAGTTGCCGCACCTAAAGATGGTAAAGACGGTACGAATGGTAAAGATGGTCAAACACCTACAGTTTCACCACACACCGATGCCAAAGGCAATGTTGATGGCTACACCTTCACGCTGAATGGTATTCCTTACACTGTCAAGAATGGTACCGATGGTAAAGCTGCAACTATCACGAACACAAGCACCGACAAAGATGGTAATACAATCATTACCTTCAGCGATGGTTCACAAGTTGTTGTCGCTAAGGGTGACAAGGGTGATCCTGGTACAAACGGTACGAATGGTAAAGATGGTCAAACACCACAGATCAAGGCAGTTAAGGGTGAAGATGGCGCAACTCAATACGAGTTCTACGTTACTAACCCAGATGGCTCGACCAAGACGGTTGGTACTGTCACTGCACCTAAAGATGGTGTAGACGGTAAAGATGGCCAGACCCCATTAGTTGAACCTGTTAAGGATGCCAATGGTAAGACGGTCAGCTACAACTTCTATTACACCAATGGCAATGGCCAGAAGGTTTCACTTGGCACTGTCGATGCACCTAGGGATGGCCAAGATGGTCAAACACCTAAAGTTTCACCACACACCGATGCCAATGGTAACGTTGATGGTTACACCTTCACACTGAATGGCACTGATTACACCGTTAAGAATGGTACTAATGGAACTAACGGTACGAATGGTAAAGATGGCGCTGACGGTAAGGATGCGACTATCAAGAGCACAACCACCGACAAAGATGGCAACACGGTAATTACCTTCGGCGACGGCTCACAAGTCATGGTCGCTAAGGGTGACAAAGGTGATTCTGGTACGAATGGTAAAGACGGTACTAACGGTAAAGATGGTCAGACTCCACAAGTCAAAGCGGTTAAGAACGACGATGGTACGACTTCATATGAGTTCTACACCACTAACCCAGACGGCTCGACCAAGGTTATTAGCACTGTCGCTGCACCTAAAGACGGCGTGGATGGCAAAGATGGCCAGACACCATTAATTGAACCCGTTAAGGATCCAACTACTGGCAAGACGGTCAGCTACAACTTCTACTACACTAACGATAAGGGTCAGAAGGTCTCACTTGGTACAGTAGATGCACCGAAAGATGGTACTAACGGTACGAATGGTAAAGATGGCGCTAACGGTAAGGATGCAACTATTAAGAGCACAACTACCGACAAGGATGGTAACACGGTAATTACCTTCGGCGATAACTCAACGGTCACAGTTGATAAGGGTAAAGATGCTCAAACGCCACAGGTTAAGGCTGTTAAGAATGATGATGGCACGACTTCATACGAGTTCTACACCACTAATCCAGACGGTTCTACCAAGATTGTTGGGACGGTTGCAGCACCTAAAGATGGGACTTCGGTCACTGTCACTGGTACTTCTACCGATCCTAATGGCAATACCGTAGTCACCTTCTCCGATGGCAAGACAGCAACAATTGCTAAAGGCAAGGATGGCACTAATGGTACGAATGGTAAGGATGGCGTCACACCAATCATTACCACGACGCCAATTAAGGATGCTCAAGGTAACGTTACTGGTTCAACCATTGTCATTACGACACCTGGTTCAACCGATAAACCGCAAGTCATCAACGTGACGAATGGTAAAGATGGGGCCACACCAACCCTGATTCCAGAAAAGGATGCTAATGGCAACATTACCGGTTACGCGATTACGATCAACGGTAATTCTGCCGGTGAGATCAAGAATGGTAAAGATGGTTCTACCATTACGACTAAGCCAGTAACTGACAAGGATGGTAACTCAATTGGGATCACACTTGCGATTGATGGCAAGGATGCCGGAACTATTTTGAACGGTACGAATGGTAAATCACCAGTCTTAACGCCAATTACTGATGCTAACGGCAAGACCACTGGTTACACGATTTCAATCGATAATCAGCCAGCTGGTACCATTACTGATGGTAAAGATGGTTCAACACCTGACTTTACAGCAACCAAGGACGATAAAGGAAATGTAACCGGCTACAACATCACCATTGATGGCAAGACGGTTGGCACGATTGCCAATGGTAAAGACGGTAAAGATGGCGTTACTCCAATAATCACGACGATTCCTGAAAAGGATGCTGACGGTAAGACAATTGGCACGATCGTTACCATTTCAACGCCAGGTTCAGACCAAGCACCGCAGACTATCACCATTACTAACGGTAAGAATGGTAAGAACGGTACTAACGGTCAAACTCCACAAGTTAAGGCAGTCAAGAACGCCGATGGGACAACCTCATATGAGTTCTACACTGTTGGACCGGATGGCAAAGAAATCTCCGCCGGTACCGTGGATGCACCAAAAGATGGTACAAATGGTAAAGATGGCAAGAGCATTACCGTTACGAATACTGCTACCGACGATAAAGGCAACACAGTCATTACCTTCAGCGATGGCACAAAAGCAACAATTGCTAAAGGTCAAGATGGTAAAGACGGTGTTAACGGTAAAGATGGTGAAACACCTGAAGTTGAACCAATCAAGGATCCTGCGACTGGCAAGACGGTCAGCTACAACTTCTACTACATCAACGATAAGGGTCAAAAGGTCTCACTTGGTATGGTAGATGCACCGAAAGACGGTACGAACGGTAAAGATGGTCAAACACCGCAAGTTAAGCCGCGTTACGATGCTAACGGTAAGGTTGATGGCTGGGATTACGTTTTGAACGGTACGAATTATATCGTGATGAATGGTAAAGATGGCGCAACGCCAACGGTTAAGCCGCATTACGATGCTAATCATGACGTTGATGGCTACACCTTCACTTTGAACGGTACGAATTACTTCGTGAAGAATGGTCAAGATGGCAAAGACGGTACCAATGGCAAGGACGGTAAGGACATTACCGTTAAGAGTTCAGCCGCTGATAAGGATGGCAACACAGTCATTACCTTCAGCGATGGTTCTCAAGTTACAGTTGATAAAGGTAAAGATGGTAAGGACGGTCAGACGCCTCAAGTTAAGGCTGTTAAGAATGCTGACGGAACAACCTCTTACGAATTCTATGTTACCGACCAAAATGGTAAAGAAACCACTGTTGGCACGGTCAAAGCGCCTAAAGACGGTGTGGATGGTAAGACCCCTCAAGTTGAACCGATCAAGGACGCATCTGGTAAGACAGTCGCTTACAACTTCTACTACACTAACGATGCTGGTGAAAAGGTATCTGTTGGTAAGGTCGATGCACCTGCTGATGGTAAAGATGGCACAGTAACAACAATCAAAGCACACAATGGTGCTGATGGTAAAGCTGATGGCTGGACCCTTACCTTGGATGGTACTGATTACGTCATTAAGAGTGGTGTTGACGGTACTAATGGCACTGATGGAAAGGATGGTAAAGACGGTCAAACACCAGAACTTGATCCTTCAAAGACGGTCACTAACAAGGACGGCTCAAAGACTTACTACTTTATTAACCCTGATGGCAGTAGCGCTGGTCAAATCACACTTCCTAGTGACGGTAAAGATGGTTCGGGTGTGACAATCACTAATAGCAACACTCTGAATGGTGATGGTAGTGGTGATAAGGGTCAAGGGTCGAACAGTTCAACGACCAAGGATACCTCAACCACGACTAACACGACGACTAATCCTGATGGTTCAAAGACCGTTAAGACCACTGAAGTTACCATTAATCCAGATGGTTCAAAGACGACCAAGACAACGACCACGATTACTCCGGGTGAAAATGGTGCTGATTCTACGACCACTATCAACATTACGACGACTCCTGCTGATAACACCAAGGGCAACGGCAATGATGGCAAGACTGGTACTGACGGAACTTCTACTAATACGACTAAGACGGTGACGATCACTAATAACACTGATGGTTCAACCACCACCAATACTGTTACTGTAACAACTGTTACGGATCCTAGCGGTAAGAAGACTACGACGACCACGACTGACACTGAGACGACTCCAGGTAAAGACACGGGTGAACCTAGTGACAAGAACACTAGTACTACTACGAATAAGACTGTCACGATCACCAAGGATGGTAAAGATGGTTCGACGACGACTGAGACCGATATCGTTACGACGGTAACCAACCCAGATGGTAAAAAGTCAACTACTACCACCAAAAAGCTTGAAATGGTTCCTGGTGGCGTGACCAAGCCAAATGGCGGTCAACCAAACGGCGGTCAACCAAACGGCAATCAGCCAAACGGCGATCAACCAAATGGTGACACTCCAAATACCACGACAGACAATCCTGGCCAGCCTGGCACCGCAGTTCCTGGTAATAATGGCGGTACCCCAACCACCACTACTGCTACACCAACACCAGGTACCGCTACTCCAAACGGTAATGATGGTGTAACTACCGAAACTGGCGAAGGTACTGCTGCCTCGGACGGTAATGGCGGTGTAACTTCTGAAACTGGCGAAGGTACTGCTACTCCAAATGGCGATAATGCCAATGGTGGTATCTCCAGTCAAGCGAGTGCTGGTATGGCACCAATGAGTGAATCAAGTAATGGTGGCACCGCAACGATGCAAAGAGCTGCAGCAAGCTCGCCAAAAGTTGATTTGACCAAGGACTTGAGTACTAGCAACGGTCAAGAAGTTGCCAACGACACGCTGCCACAGACTAATGAAAGCGCAACCTCGGATTCAGCAATGGTTATGGTAGGTGCCGGTATGACGATTATGGAAGCTACGTTAGCTTTCGGTGCTGTACGTCGTAAGCGTCATGGTGACGATGATAATGATCACGAGTCACTTTACTAGTCAAAACGACTAGCGCAGTTTGAAATGAGAAAAGCTGCACAACATATATTTCAGTACTAGCAATTATGCAACTTTGCTCTTATTAGGGAAGACGATGTCAAAGTCGCCTTCTCATACATAGCAAAATCAAAAGGGGGATAACACGATGGCAAAACGAATTAGCATGATTATTGCGGTTAACAGTGCTCGGGAAGATGATCTGGTGATTCCGTTATCATCGATCAATAATCAACTTGGCATTGATTTCAGTAATATAGAAGTGATTTTGGTGGATAACGGTCAATATCGATTGAGAGATGTCGAGCAATTTCAGCTATTCAAGAATCTCAATATTCGCTACGAAAATCCTGATACCGTTTTGTCGTGGGAAGAAGCCTTTGAGCATGGTGTTCAGTGCGCAACTGGCGAGTACGTGATGTTCATGGGACCTAATGGGTTATTGAACCAAACCAGTGTTATCCAAAGCTTCAGTTCGACTGCTGACCAAAATCCGAATGCCGAAGTACTGACTGGGTTAGTTCTGGAACAGAATATAGCCAAGGACCGCACGACGCGATTCAAGGTTGGCAATGACTTTATGTCGGCTTGTGGCCGGTGGTTCAAACGAACTTTTCTCAATCAATATGGGCTACACTGGCGAGCAGTGGGCAGGTATTCAGATGAACTCTACAGTCGATTGGTGAATACCGTGGCCACTAACGATGTTAAAGTTAACGAAATCAGTTACGCGCGGTTTATGAGCCGGGATATTCGCTCGGATGTTTTAGCACCAGCTTCACAGGTCACAACCACTGAGCGAATTACCATGTTGAGACAATTTCTTGAAACTGTTAAGCGAATTGATCCACAATCCTACAATGATGAATTTGAAAAGATTTGTGTGCGTTACTATACTCGTCGAAAGGAAATTGCTAATTCTGATCGTGCTTTAGTTGATCAATCCTTCTATCTGTTGGTAGCTCAAAATGCAGTAGCTTGGTCAAATGTTCAAGAATTCGTTAACCATTTAAAGCTTAATAATCAAGCAGCGGATGCCCCTTGGGTCAAGGAACAGCAACTGTTTGACCAGTATATTCAGTCGTTAGATAAAGTTGCTAATACCTCTCAATTCACACAAAATTAAGCTGATTGACGAATGAAGCACCGCTAGATTTCTAAACTTAGCGGTGCTTTTACTGTTTTCAAATTTGAGTTATACACCAGAATAATCAGAAAAGGCTTGTATTAATATGTTTACCTGTTACACTTATTACAACAGGTTACATCAAAAGCAACAGGAAAAATTAGATAAATACGGGAGAATATGAAAAATGACAACTTATGCAGTTACAGCATCAACTGGTCGCTTTGGCCAGCAAGCACTCAAACAATTAGTTACCAAGGTAGCAAGTAGTGACGTCGTGGCCCTGGCCCGCAACGTTGAAAAGGCTAAAAAATTAGTTCCAGCCGGCGTGGCAATTCGTCAGGCCGACTACGATCATCCGGAACAGCTGGCAGCAGCGTTGAAGGGTGTGGATCGCTTACTCTTTATTTCTTCGCAACCCGGTGGCCCAGTTTCTCGTCAGCAGCAACACGCTAACGTGATCGCTGCGGCTAAGGTGGACGGCGTTTCTTACATTGCCTACACCAGTTTCCCACACGCGGACACGTCGAAGGCGGCTTTAGCGGTTGACCATAAAAACACGGAAGAAGCAATCGTTGCATCTGGCATCCAGCACAGTTTCCTACGCAACAACTGGTATCTGGAAAATGAACTGCCACGTTTGCAGGCGGCTGCTAACGGCGGTGACTTCCTCTACGCCGGTGGTGACGCTCAGGTTGGCTGGGCACTGGAACGGGAATACGCGGAAGCAGCTGCGGATGTTTTAGCGTCAACCTCTACCAAAGATGTGTACGAATTTGCGGGCAAAGCGCGTTCATACCACGATTTAGCAGAAGGCATCAGCGGTGATTTTACCATCAAGAACGTGGACGACGCTGCTTATCAGGCCGCACTGGTTGCTAATGGGCTCTCAGCAAAATTGGCGGGCATTATTGCTGGCGGTCAGCAGATGATTCGTGACGGGGTGCTCAGTGAACGCACGACGGCTCTGATCGACGTGCTAGGACATGGGCTAACACCACTGCCTGATGCTATCGCAGAAGTGCTGAAGAAGTAGTCGCATCAACTGAAGGCAGAAATGGGGGCTGACATGCGTTATTCACACAAATTAAGCGATGCGGTTCACGTGCTGGCCTACGTCCAAATCGGCGCAGGGCGGGACCTATCAAGTAAGAAAATCGCGGACAGTATTGACTCGAATCCAAGCGTTGTCCGACGGCTCATGGCCTTGTTAGTGAAGGGCGGTCTGCTGACGACTCATCCGGGAACCGTCCAGCCGAAGCTTTCCAGACCGGCCACGGCCATTAGTCTGCTGGACATTTACCGCGTGGTGGAGGGCGACAGTCCGCTGCTGCACGTGGATGATAAGACCAATCCGCAGTGCATTGTGGGCGGTAATATTCAAACCACGTTAAATAAACTCTACGACAACGTTCAAACCGCAGCAGAAGCAGAAATGGCTGCGGCTTCCCTGCAAGATATTATTGATGATATTTTAACGCAAGCGAAAGCTAAACAGATGATTTAAAAATAGAAGCACTTCTGAATTATTCAGAGGTGCTTCTATTTTTAGTTAGTAAATTAATATTTTGGAACCCATTTCGTATAAGCTACGGTCTTTTTCGCATCAGTAATCGGTGTTTTTGTCAGGCCCTGATCAATAGCTCGTTGCACCACGGCTTCCGCAATGGTGTTTGAGAACTGACTGAGTTGAGTGACCGGTGGCAAAATGGCCGCGCCCGGCTTGCTGGTATCAACTAGGCCACCAAGGGAGTGGGCGGCAGCTGAAATCATGTCATCGTTCAAAGTCGTAGCGTTAGCGGCAATCACCCCTAAGCCTAGGCCGGGATAGACCAACGCGTTGTTGGCTTGGCCGATCTGGTAAGTCACGCCGTTTACAGTGACGTCTTGCGCCGGAATCCCGGTGGCAACCAGTGCCCGGCCATTCGTCCAGGTCAGTAGGTCTTCGGCGGTAGCTTCCGCCAGCTTCGTTGGGTTAGACAATGGCATAATAATGGGCCGATCAGTGTGGGCAGCCATGTCTTTGACGATAGCTTCGGTAAACGTGCCGGGTTGAGTTGAGGTCCCAACTAGGATCGTTGGGTGAACTGCAGCTACCACCGCTGCCAAGTTAGTCAATTTTTCCGGTTGATCGAACTCGTCACGGGAACGGGCAAAAGGTTTTTGTTCCGGTGTCAGCGTGGGGTCGTCATCAAACAGCAGTCCCTGTTTGTCCACCATATAAAAATGCGCCTTGGCCTCTGCGACACTCATCCCTTGTTGCACGTATTCATCGCAGACGCGTTTAGCGATACCGGCCCCGGCAGTTCCGGCACCGAAGCAAACGTAGCGTTGGTCAGCCAGGGATTGTTTAGAAATCTTTAGCGCACCCAGTACCGCGGCTAACGTAATGATACCAGTCCCCTGAATGTCATCGTTGAAGACGGTGTAGCGGTCCTGGTAACGGTTGAGTAGGGCTGCAGCATGGTCACGGCCAAAGTCTTCAAAATGCAGGTAAAGGTCGGGGAAAAGTTCCTCGGCAGTCGTGACAAACTGGTCAACGAATTGATCGTATCTTTCACCAGTAACGCGCTTGTGACGGTTGCCTAAGTAGAGCGGACTGTCCAGCAAGTGCTGGTTGTTAGTACCGACATCGAGCACAACGGGCAAGACCTGTGCGGGGTCAATGCCGGCAGCGGCCGTGTAGACCATCAGTTTTCCCACGGCGATATCCACGCCGTCCGTGCCCCAGTCGCCGATGCCTAAGATGCCTTCCGCGTCGGTCACCACGATCAAGCGAATGTTGCGGCCGTCCGCGGCGTTCTTCAAGGCCGTGGTCATGTCCTCTGGGCGATCAATGGAAAGAAACGTCGCGTCCTGTGGATCCACGAATAGCTTACTGTAATTTTCAATCGTATCGGCAATCGTTGGGTCATAGACCACGGGCATGAAATCGGCGACGTGTTCACTGAACAGCTTGTAAAACAGCACGCGGTTTTCATCAAAGATCGCCATTAAGAATTGGCGTTTATCTAGATTAGTCGGTTTCGTCTGGTACTGGGCAAAGGTTTGAGCAACCTGTTCGTCCAAAGATTGAACGTGAGGCGGCAGTAGACCTTCCAGCCCCAGTTCGTGACGTTCATCTGGAGTAAAAGCAGTTCCTTTATTTTTAAACGGATTATTTAAAATACTTAATGACAAGTGAATGACCTCTCTTAAATGGATTATATCCGTAGTATATTCGCTTGTGATTTTTATAGTCAAAGTTACGTCCTAATATAAATTGTGTTTATAATAGAATGCATTAACAGGGTTAGGGGAGGATAGTATGAACATTCGTGACTTAGAGTATTTTATTAAACTAGCTGACATTCAAAACTTTTCCAAGGCTGCCGCTAGTTTTAACGTCAGTCAGCCCACGATTACTTTTGCGCTGCAGCGGTTGGAAAAAGACTTTGGTGCCAACTTGATGATCCGTCATCGGGCTCACGGTAATCTTAGTCTGACGGATAGTGGCCAGCAGTTACTGGTTCACGCCCAGACTATCGTGCGAGAGTATCATATCGCCCAACGGGAACTCACCGAAAAACAGCAGGGCCGACTCGCCATGGGACTGCCACCGATCATTGAGAACACTTATTTTCCACAAATTGCTAAACGACTGAAGCGCGTTGGCCTGCTCAGCAAACTTTACACCTTGGAAGAGGGCTCCATGACGACCTTACAGGCACTTCAGGCGGGCAACATTGACGTGGCCTTACTGGCAACAATTCAACCCATCACCGATGAAAAGCTAGTAGTGGAGCCATTTGACCAGCAGCCCTTCGCCATTTATGTCTCCAAAAAACACCCACTGGCACAGCGGTCAGGGGTGTTCTTTGCAGAGTTAAAACCAGAATCTTTCGTGCTGTTCAAGCAGGGGTTTGTCCATAACCAAGCGTTCAATCAGCTTGCCCGTCAAAATCATTTCCGGCCCAAGGTGGCCTTTCGTTCCAATGGGATTCAGAGTTTGCTGAACCTCATTACGGACGATATCGGCATCGGTTTCTTGGCGCTGACCACACCAGTGAACGACGGGGTGGTGCGGGTACCGTTATTGGATGATCCGCAGCCGGCCTTTACTACCAGCTTAGTTTATCGCCGGTCGCACGTGTTTAATCCGTTGCAGCAACGGATGTTAAACGTGATGCGGGACAGTCTACGATAACGTTTTCGTCAGCGTAATTGCCGGCACGCCATCTTCTTCATACGCATTGGATGAAATGTGGTAGCCTTGATGTTCATAGAACCCCTTGGCGGTCATTTCACTGTGAACTAACGACTGGGTGTAACCGTGCGCTTTGCCGTATTTTTCCAGTGCTTCAATCAGCTTAGCGCCAAGGTGCTGACCCCGAAATGCCTTTAGCGTGGCAATCCGGCCTGGTCGCATGGTGGTGTCATCGATCGTCTGAAACCGACCAGTCGCGATTGGCTGACCTTGATCACTATAAATGACGACGTAAACCCGGTCTGATTCGTCATTATCATCGAATTCATCTTCAATTGCGATGGTGCGTTCCAACACGAACACGTTCATTCTGACGTACAAAGCAGCGGCGTGGTTCCAGGGTTCTGATCCGGTATGAATTTTCATATTCATGGCTCCTTACAGGTTTAAATTTTGGTTTTAGTATACCCTTAATCTTGCTGGAAGTGGACTATGTTGGTTATATCATTGCGTATTATATGGTGACAAATGATCGTTAAGTGTCATTTCGTTTCGCAAAACCGGCAACTCGTCGTGGGGTCGCTCCGGAACTCTTTTTCGGAACCCCACCGAAAAAGGATTTCCTCCGTCTCCCGTAGTCGTAAGTGAGTCAAAAACACTCACTAACGACTACTCGCACCACGATTTGCCAGTTTTGCTGCACTGCATTAACTTGGTGGTTTGTTGGCTACGTTGCTGGGGTGTTGCTGACGCAAATGGGGTCATCGAACTGGAGTGTCAGTCATGATTTAACATTATTTGCGTCAGCAACCAGTCAGTTTAGTAACCTGAAAATAGTTATGTAAAATGTAGCGGAGCCGGGCGGGCAGCTTGTGGTGTCGATGTCACTTAACTACCGTTCTGTGGTAGTTTAGTGACATGGGAGCTGGCGGAGATCCGCCCCAAGCGAAGCGCAGGTGCTAGCTTCGCCACGACCCACTGCAAGTTGCCCGCCCGGCGTAGCGAAATGACATTAAAGCCAAGAAGTGAACCGTTAGCCAGCACTCGTAATGCATGCTATAATACAAATAGAAAAGGGAAGTCCCGTGCTAGCAGGACCTCCCATGCAAACCGCTTCAAAGGCGGTGGCAGATATTAAAACGACACTAGGTCGTCCTGTAACCTTCCAAAGTTAGACAGGATGGCTTTTTTTATTCCCAGTATTAGAAATTCATTACGATTACTAAAATATGTACCATTGATACTAACAATTCGGTAAACTTTAAGTGATGTTAGTTTGCCGATTGAAGCAGGTCACGGACTTGCCCCAACCCACTAATTTATGATTAAATACTAGTAAATCACTATTTTATAGTATGGAGGGAAACATGAGCAGCATTTTATCCGTGCAAAATTTAAATAAAAGTTTTGGCAACAAGCACGTTCTGCACGATGTCTCGTTTGATTTAACCAAGGGACATATCGTGGGGCTTGTTGGGCCTAACGGTGCGGGAAAATCGACCTTGATGAAAACCATGCTCGGCCTGTTTAATTATGATTCAGGCAGTATCGAGGTTGCGGGCGAAAAGGTCACACCGCAGAAGCATGAATCACTGTCGAAAGTGGGCGCCTTGATCGAGTATCCTGGAATCTACCCATTTTTAACTGGCTGGGATCACCTGCAGCTATTTGCGGATGGTGACCACCAATTGATTCATATTCAAAAAATTATTCAGCAGTTAAATATGGACAGTTTTATTAAGCGCAAGGCCAAGGGTTATTCGCTGGGAATGAAGCAGAAGTTGGGAATCGCGCTGGCACTAGTCAACTTTCCTGAACTGGTGATCTTGGACGAACCAATGAACGGCCTGGATCCAGAAGCCACCAAGGAATTACGTGATTTAATCATTTCTGAATCCCAACGGGGCACGACTTTCTTGATTTCTTCGCATATTTTAAGTGAACTGCAGCGCCTGGCTCAAGATCTGCTGATCATCGACGAAGGTCGGATCGTTCAGCAGACCACCATGCATGACCTGTTAGCTTCTCAAGGGAAGCAGACTATCATGCTGATGACTAACGACGATAAGAAAGCCCGTCAGTTACTGAAAAAGGCCAAGTTTACCACAACGCCTGATCCGCGAGTGGAAGTAGTTGCCAAAAGTGACGATACTCTGCCGCAAGTGTTGCGGTTATTAGTTGAGGGCGGCGTTGATATCTTGGATGTCACCCGGCTGGAGGGTAATCTAGAGAGCTCGTTGCTGGAAGTCCTGAAACAGAGTCGCATCAAGAAAAAATTAGCCGCAGAACAGGCAGAATAGGGGGGACAGACTGTGTGGACCTTAGTTAGGCAGGAAAGTTTTAAATTAACGAGAAGGGTCAGTACCTGGATCAGTACCGGCTGTTTGGTTGGCATTGAGGTCTTATTTGCCTTTTTATCCCGGATCTATCCGCAGACCTTTGTTCCGGCTAATATGTTTGAGTCGCTTTATTTTTCGCGGCCAATCATTAATTTCTATATGATTGCGGCGGCAGCAACGATCATCACCATGGAATTTCAATACGGAACCATGAAACAAGTGCTTTATCGGCGCTATTCTCGCGGTCAGATCTTGGTTAGCAAATGGATAGCCATTTTTCTTTATACCCTTTATTGGTACGTCATGAGTACGGGTATCGCGTTATTGATGAAAGCGCTGCTGTTTCGGCACACCCTGAGTATTCATCAGGGTGCCGGCGATGGGATGTCGATCTTTACCAGGGGATTGGCGATCTCGGCAGCAAGTTTTGTGAGTTTATGGCTATTATTGAGTATGGTGTTCCTGCTAGCAAATTTATTTCGTAATTCTGCAGCAGCGGTATCTGTCGGTATCATTGGCTACTTCGCCTCTAACATTGTTACCCAACTGCTGACGATCCTGATTCAAAAGTGGGACTGGGCCAAGTGGAATCCTGTCACGATGACACTGTACCCAAGTATGCTGGCGCGACCTGGCTATTATCAGCCACTGCTGCGAATGCAGGGATGGCAAATGTTACTGGGCAACGTCGTTTATATCGCCATCTTTTTGTGGATTGGGTATTACGTGTTTAATAAGCGCAATGTTTAGGTAGATGTTTGAATTCGTTAAACTTGCACTTAAATCAGCCTCCGTATACAATGTGTATATACGCATTATATACGGAGGTTTTTAAAATGAAAGTTAAAAGTCGAAAAGTTGGTAACGCAACGGTTCTAACCATTCCTGCTGAGTTAAAGGTTGCGCAGAATATTGAATTTGAGCCCTATGTGGATGCAGAAGGCAACGTTATTTTTAAAAAAGTAAACCAGCAATTAACATCCAGTGAGACTGAAGACATTCATACGTTTATGGATCAATTTAATCCCTTATTGCAGAAACTAAAGGATCGTTAATGATGAACTATCTAACGCGACAGCAATTAAGAGAAATTAACAAATACGCGGTTCTTTCCGTTGGTGGCATTAACTATGGCATTCAATCTGAACCAGCATTTGAAGTTATTATTAGTCAGCCCGCTCAGGTCGTTTTCGGACATGAACTTTATGGTACGATTTGGCTAAAAGCTGCTTTTGTTCTTCAGAAGATTACCAAAAAACACGTCTTTGTTGATGGTAATAAGCGGACAGCCATAATGGCTGCCTTATATTTTCTACACATTAACGGTTATCAGGTAACTAATTTACAACTTATCAACCATTCTGATGAATTTGTTTTGGCGGTCACTAATTCACCAGATAATGAATCCACGATGTTGGAAATTGCCGATTGGCTAAAAATAAATCATAGCACGATTAAATAAGCAGCTCATTATGGTAATTGGTGGGCTGTTTTTACTTTTAAAGAATATAAAAACCCGACAATCGTTAGCCTGGGTGGCTGGGATTGTCGGGCTTTTGGTTTTGATTTTATATTGCTGAAATGCGCTTTGATTTTATATTGCCGAAACGTGTTCGGCCAAGCAGAGAGTTATGTGTAAGCCGACTCCGGCATAAATCCAAGTTCGGGATTTTTGCCGGAGTCAGCTTACACGCCACTCTCTAAGCGCTTGTCCTCACACTCTTAATTTTACATAGCCGAAATATACTAAGATAAGGGAGTCAAAATGCGACGGTATTTTGGCTCCTTTTTTGATACATTGAGGATGGGACAAAAGGTCGCGAACGCGTTGGGCAAA
>NZ_BJDO01000040.1 GCF_005405185.1 Secundilactobacillus hailunensis | reverse complement strand
ATGTCATCAAGGTTCATAGCAATTTAATTCAAGGAAAAAGTGGGCTTAGAATAGATTAGTGAACTGCCTGAGCTATATTACGAAACTAGCACTACGCGTTATTACTATGACCAGTATTCGTCGTTCCCACATTGCTACTGTTCTCCTGATCAGTTCCAGAATTGTAACCAGAACTCTGCAGGTTTGTATCAAGAGTTGACTGCACAGGATCGGCTGCAGCCGCCTGAGCGTGAACAAGCGGTGCCGACCACATAATCCCCGTCATCAGTACGATACAGGCAAATGCCCAGGTACCGCCACTTTTATACATTTTGTAATGCTCTTTACGGTCTGTTGCTGCTTTGTTTAGCAACATCCTTTGTCGTTTAGTCATACATACCTCCGTTTATTGACTTAATCAAAGCCATCGTTTACACATTTATTCAAATAATTTGTCGAAGTTTGTAAAAATAACGTTTCCTTGTTTATTAAACTATCTCATCGTAGTCCAAAGGCCTCTTACACCTGTCGAAAATAACCCATGGCCACTTTGTTTCTTAATGGTCATGAGTTAATTCTGACAGCTAAGGCTGACTATATGTATTTAATTGTTAATACAACTTTATTTCTAATTAAGCATAGCACTAATAATTTATTTTAAAACCTAGTTTACCCCCTAAAAGTAATTAGTTTATCTAAAATAGTTAATACCTATAAGTATTTCAGCAATAATGGTATCAAAAAAGCACATCTACCATGATATGGCAGATGTGCTTTTTGAGTTATTTACGCTTTATGTTGATGTTTTTTTACAGTTAAACGCGTCTTTTGCTTATGGTGTTTCTGGGTCGTCTTCTTAGTTGTTTTCTTAGCCGATTTTTTAGCCGTTTCCTTAGTTACTTTCTTGGCTGTTTTCTTTGACGGACCGTTTAATTTAGCTTGATTAATAAAGCCAAAGTTCATAATCGTGTGTAGCATTTGCGAAGTGAGAACGCGAACGTGCTGACTCAAATAGACGATTGCTGCGATTGGCGTCAACTTCACCTGAGCAGTCAACTGCGGCTTAACCGGATTCGTTGTCACTGTTTGAACAGCTGGTCGGGCCACAATAGTGTAGCTGCCCGGTACCGTGGTGATTGTGTAGTTGTGATTCAGCGCTGCATCAAATGCTACTAACACTGGATGAACGCCCACGTTACCGTTTGTGCCGTAGTTCAGTTGATAATTAACTGGGGTCCCCTTTGCTGGCACGCCGGTCAATGTTGCTTTGGCGTTACCAGTGTATGGCTGACCGTCAGCAGTCTTTGAGATGCCGCTTGGGGCGGTGATCGTTACGGCTGCTGGGGTGATCGTTAAATGCCCAGCAGTGATACCAGCTGACGTGATCGTAAAGTTAGGGTTTGACTGTTGCAATTTATCAAGCCCAGCTTGACTCAGTGAGACAGCGTATGAGCCAGCATCTTCATTAGTATCCTGTCGGGTAAAATCAGTACCAGTCCAGCTTGGAGTCGTTAATCCAGCTGACAAGTCAACCGCGTAACCCTTTGGATCAGTGGTGGCATCACCGTCATAGACCTTAGTTTGATCACTAACAGTGATACTACCTAAATCAGCCTGCTTTAGCGTTGCTGGCTGAATGACCAAGTTACCTGGTACCACGTTATCGGCACTAGGCGTTACCACAAAGTTCGGGTTAGCAGCTTGTAATTTCTGCCAGCCAGCATCACTTAACGTCACTTCATACGAACCAACGTTGTTAGAGGTGCCCGTTCTGACAAAATCACTTGCTGTCCATTGTGGCTGCGTCAGCTCGCCACCTTCTACTCTAACCGGATAAACCGTTGAGTTGTCGGTAGCATTGCCATTATACGTCTGGTAAACCGCATCGACGAAGAATCTAAACTGCGGTTTCATTGGATTGATCGTCAGACTACCAGCCGTTGTCGTCACATCGTAGTTTGGATTATCACCAAGCACTACAGCAACCGTATAACCGCCATCTTTTACGTTAACAGCCTGACTGAGATCAGTTAGCGAGTAGTTCAATGCAGTGCCATCAGTTGGGAAACCGGCAACTGTTGCTACATCATCATTACCTGAATAAGCCTTGCCGTCATAAGTCTTGGTCAAACTTGGTGCCGTAATAGTAATCGGTGCTTTGTTAATGACTTGGAAACCACCAGTAACATCGGTAGCGGATACCTTGTAATTAGCATTAGCCGCTTGTAAGTCAGCAATTCCCTTAGCACTCAACGTCACTGCATAACTGCCAGCGTTTTGACTGGAAATACCACTCAGATCAAAGTCATCAGCCGTCCATTTTGGCATCGTTAATTGGTTACTCAGAGTAACTGCATACTGCGTTGGATCCGTAGTAGCTGTCCCATCGTAAGTCTTCGCTTGATCTTGAACCGCAATGCTGCCGGCTTCAAGCGGTGCTTGGGTAATCGTTAATGACCCAGCTTTGGTCGTAACCTCGTAGTTCGGGTTATCGTCAGCACCAATTACGTTTAACGCATAAGAACCTGCGTTAGCGACATCAGCCAGTGATGATAAATGATACTGCACGTCAGCGCCATTGGCTGGTTTACCGATAACGGTGGCTGCACTATCTGAAACCGTATAGCCGCTGCCATCGTAAGTTTTGGTCAACGTTGGCGCCGTAATGGTAATCGGTGCTTGGCTAATAACTTGGTGGCCACCAGTAACATCGGTAGCGGATACCTTGTAGTTAGTATTAGCCGCTTGTAAGTCAGCAATTCCCTTAGCACTCAACGTCACTGCATAACTGCCAACGTTTTGACTGTTAATACCACTCAAATCAAAATCATCAGCCGTCCATTTTGGTGCCGTTAATTGATTACTCAAGGTCACTGCATACTGCGTTGAATCCGTAGCTGCTGTCCCATCGTAAATCTTCGCCTGATCTTGAACCGCAATGCTGCCGGCTTCAAGCGATGCTGGGGTAATGCTGAAGCTCCCAGCCTTAGCGTTAGCTGCTGTAAAGCTGTAATTCTTGTTAGCCGTATTCAGGTCTTGAATCCCTTGAGCGCTCAACTGAACATCATATGAGCCAACGTTTTGGCTGGCTGATGATAATTCAAAATCATCAGCTGTCCATTTTGGTGCGACAACTCCTGCTGGCAACGTCACAGTGTATAGCTTAGGCGTAGTTGTAGCATTACCATCGTACACTTTAGTAGCTGTTCCAAGGGTCACGGTTACTTGGGTATTCTTAGTGACCGTGAAAGTACTTGGCACAACGCTCACCGTGTAGTTCGGGTTATCATCAGTCCCAATCACGTTTAACGCATAAGGACCTGCGTTAACGGCATCGGCCAGTGATGATAAATGATACTTCACATCAGTACCATTGGCCGGTTTGCCAGTGACGGTGGCTGCACTATCTGAAACTGCATAGCCACTGCCATCATAGGTCTTGGTCAAAGTTGGTGCCGTAATAGTAATTGGTGCTTTGTTAATCGTTAATTTCCCGTTAGAGACACTCGCGTTGTAATTTGGATTCTCGGCTGCGTTGGCTGTGATCATTAAATCATAGGCACCCGCATTTAAATCGTTAGCAACTGAGGTCATGGTATAAACTGGCTCGTCACCTGCAACTGCATTCGTAATTGTCGGTGTTAAGTCATCGGTATATGCCGTACCGTCGTAGGTCTTAGCCACGTTGACACCACTGATTGTTACATCGCGTTTAGTGATCGTTAACTGACCGGCGTTAGTGTAGGTCACCGTGTAGTTACCCGCATCCGCCGACGTAATTTTTGCCATGATTGGTAGCGTACCAACATTGACCTGCTGACTAATGTCAGATAATTCAAAGGTTGGTTGCGCTACGCCTGCTGGCACCCCATCAACAACGGCTTGATTGTCCTTGCCTGAGTAGGCTTGACCATCGTAAGTCTTCGTCAATGTTGGTAATGTCACCGTCAACGGCGCCTTCGTGATTGCAAATGAACCAGCTTGAACGCTGCTCATATCAAAGATGTAATTACGGTTAGCCTGCTGTAATTTAGCTAAACCGGCTTGGCTCAACTGCACCTGATAGTTGCCCACGTTTTGACTGGTAATGCCGCTGTTATCAAAATCAGCAGCTGTCCAGTCCGTTGGTACCGTGAAGTTATTGTCATCAGCTGGTCCCTGCAGCGTGTACGTTGCCAGATCAGTGGCAGCATTGCCGTTGTAGACCTTACTGCTGTTGCTGAAGGTTACTGCGTTGGCAGTCAGCTGTTCTGGGGTAATCGTTAATTTCCCGTTAGCAGTCGTAATCTCATAATTAGGATTATCAGCCGCATTAGCCGTAACGGTAATTGGTGTCGTTGCAGCATTTACACCAGTTGGCACGTTGACCGTGTAGACCAGTTTGGCACCCGTATCAACTGTATTCGTTGGCGTTACGCCCACTGGGTCACTGTACTGTTTGCCATCGAAAGTCTTCTCAGCATCCTTGGCTGTAATGGTCACTGCCCGCTTGTTAATGGTCAATTGACCGCCAGTAATGCTGTTGGTATCGAGGACATAGTTGACATTAGCAGCGTTGATTTTATCAATTCCGGATTGTTTCAATGTTACCGCATAGCTACCAACGTTCTGGCTCGTAACGCCATCGGTATTGAAATCGTCAGCAGTCAGCGTTGCTGGAATGACTAATCCGGCATACTGACTGTTAGCGGTCAATCCATACGTCTGAGGATCAGTGGTTGCATTCCCGTCGTAGGTCTTTTGCGCGTTAGCAACTTGAACCGCACTGGCTGTTGCTGTTTGCGGTGTGATCGTAAAGCTACCATCATTGATAGTAAACGTGTAGTTCGGATTGTCCGTTGGGGTAATCGTCATGTCATACTTGCCAACATTCAGTGCTTGGCTCAGATCATTGACCGCAAACTTCACTGGTGTCCCGTTAGCCGGTACATCGGAAACGGTCACGAGTGCTGTCGGGTTAGTTGAAAATGCTTTGCCATCATAAACCTTCGTCGCATTAGTTGGTGCCGTTAAAGTAACGTTAGCTGGAGTAACGTCTAAACTACCAGCTGTTACATTAGCTGATGCCAGACTGTAGTTAGGCTGTGCTGCTTGAATGGCAGCCAACCCATCAGCGTTTAACGTGACCGCGTAGCTGCCAACGTTTTGCCCGTTAGTTGCCGTTGCGACGTTAAAGTCCGCACTCGGTAATACTAAGTCACCCGTGGTCAAATGCACGGTGTATTCTTTAGGATTCGTTGCGCTGTTGTTATCGTAAACCTTCGTAGCACTCGCCACCGTAGCGGTTGCTGGTGCCTGCGCAATGGTAAAGTTGCCAGCTTGCACGTTGTCACCAGTAAATTGGTAATTACTGTTAACTGCTTGAAGGTCAGCGATACCGGTAGCACTCAACGTAACCGTGTAAGTTCCGGCATTGGTTGGGGCTGTCAAATTAAAGTCCGCTGCCGTCCAGCCTGCAGCTGGGGCCTTCACCCCATCTGGAAGCGTTACTGAATAGTTCGCAGCAGCGCCATCGTAGGTCTTGGAAGCACCCGCAATGTTAACCGCGGCGTCAGTCATTGGCGTAATCGTTAATGTTCCGGCTTTAGTGGTGATTGCGTAGTTCGGGTTGTCGCCCAATGCGATATCGATCCCGTAACCGCCAGCCTTAACATCACTCATTTGACTCAGATCAGTCATTGAATAGTGCAGCGCATCCGCTTTAGCAGCAGTTGGCAGACCAGAAACAGTTGCCACGTTACCGTTGCCCGCATAGCCTTTACCATCGTAAGCCTTGGTCAAGGTTGGTGCCGCAATCGTAATTGGTGCTTGGCTGATCGTTAATTGACCAGGATTATAGGTGATTGTGTAGTTCTTGTTCAGGTTCTTTAAAGTTGCATTTAATTCATAAGTCTTGGCGTTAACAGCCTGACTCAGATCAGTCAGGTCAAATTTTGGTGCAGTCGCGTCAGCTGGTACACCCGTTACTTGAGCCTGATAGTCACCGCTGTAAGCAGTGCCATCGTAGACTTTAGTGAGAGTTGGTGCCGTAACCGTAATGGCAGCTGGAGTAATACTGAAACTGCCAGCGTGCACGTTGGTAGCTTTAAAGCTGTAGTTGCCGTTAGCGTCGTTAAGGTCTTGAAGCCCCTGTGCGCTAAGCTGTACGGCATAGGTGCCAACGTCTTGACTGTTTGATGATAATTCAAAGTCAGCAGCCGTCCATGTTGGTGCGATAACCCCTGCTGGCAGCGTTACACCGTAAACTGCAGGCGTAGTTGTCGCATTGTTATCGTAAACTTTCGTAGCTGTACCAAGTGTTACAGCAGCCTGATCATTCTTAGTCACTGTAAACGTCCCCGGCACAACGGTGACCGCGTAGTTCGGGTTATCATCCGTCCCAATGACGTTTAATGCATATGAACCCGCATTAACCGCATCCGTCAGTGATGATAACTGATATTTCACAGCATCACCATTTGCTGGTTGACCAGTTACCGTGGCCGCATCAGCCACCGCGTAGCCCTTGCCATCGTAGACTTTAGTCAAGCCTTGTGGAGCCGTGATCGTTACTGGTGCCTTGTCGATAGTAAAGGTACCAGTCTGAAGATTATTGTTAGTTAATTGATAGTTTTGGTTAACAGCTTGCAGGTCATGAAGCCCCTGCGCGCTTAATGTCACCGTATAGTTACCGGCGTTCACAGCACTACTAGTCTCTTGAGTACCATTTGCGGTAACCGTAAAGTCCGCCGCGTTCCAGGTCGGTGCAGTCAAGCCATTCGATAAGTTAACTGAATAGCTGGCTGATTGGCCATCATAGGTCTTTTGAGTCCCATTAACGCTGACCTGACTAACCGCATTAGGTGCAATGACGAATAAACCGGTCTGCACGTTAGCTGCTGTGATCTGGTAATTAGCATTGGCTTGTTGCAGTGCTGCTAAACCAGTAGCGGATAATTTAACCGCGTAGTTGCCCACGTTTTGGCCGGTGATACCGGTCATGTCAAAATCATCTGCCGTTAAGGTTGGCACAACAAAATGAGCTGCCTTGCTTGGCGCTAAGACCGTAAACATGGCTGGATCAGTGTTAGTTTGACCGTCGTAAACCTTGGTGTTGCCTTGGATCACGATGAACTGGTCCTGTTGTGGATTGTTAGCTGGGTCGTCTGCGTTAACTGGTGCGTCAGTCGTGTTAGCTGCAGCCGTTGTTAACGTGGCTTTGTTGATCGTTAATTGACCAGCCACCGTGCTGATCACGTAGTTTTGATTAGCAGGTACCGTTTTGTCGGGCGTCACCGTCAAAGCGTAACTGCCAGCGTTGATATCACCATTAATTGAAGTAGTGGTAAATATTGGTTGGTTAGCGTCGGTCAGCTTAACATCAGTTAATCCAGTAACCTGCGTGTCAGCCTGAACATTAGCAGCACCAGCTGTACCATCATAAGTCTTAGTGTAAGTTGGCGCCGTAATCGTAATCGCCCGTGGGTTGATGACAAACAAACCATTTTGCACGTCACTCATATCAAATGAGTAGTTAGTGTTAGCGGCTTGTAATTTGCTTAAACCACTCGCGTTTAAGGTCACTTGATAGCTACCGGCATTTTGTGAAATAGCGGTTGTGTTAAAGTCACTAGCAGTTAAATCAGTCGGTACCGTAAAGTCAGTGTATTGACTTGGTGCTAACACGTTAAAGGTTGGTGTATCCGTTGCGGCGTTGTTGTCGTAAGTCTTGGTGCTGCCTTGAACCACGATTGAAGTTGCCAGCTGCGGGTTTTGGGTAGCATTCGTTGCGTTTGCCGGTACCAGTGCGGTATTCGCTGCTGCAGCAGTCAAAGCCTTAGGTGCAACGACCAGTGAACCGGTCTGCGCATCGTCAAATGAAACCACGTAGTTTTGGGCTAACGCTGCGGTAATCGCCGCCTTACCACTAGCCGTTAACTGGACCTGATACGTGCCGGCATTTTGGACCGATGCTGCACCAGAAGTCAGTTCGACGTCACTAGCGTTCAATGCATAACTGCTGCCATCTGGCAACGTCACACTATACTGTGCTGGTTTAACGTTTTGAGTGCCACCTGAATAGGTCTCAGCGTCACTGCCACTTAATCCCAGAGTAACTTCCTTCAGGTAAGCCATCGTGGTTGAAATGCCAGTATCACTGATTGGCACCGCAATTGTGTTGTGCGCTTTAACTTGGTAGCCAGTCTGCGTCAGTGTTGCTTCATCTAATTGCGTACCGCCAGCTTGGGTAATGGTCCTCGGTGCCAAATTAGCAATCACGTTACCGTTGCCGTCAACTGGGACGACCGTTACGGTAACGTCCTTTGGTACATATTGAATTTGTAGTGGGTTAGCATTTGTCGTTGCCGTTTGTGGTACCGTGTACGTCTTGCTGACCGCGTTGTAACCTTCAATTACGGTTGGGGTGATGGTTGAGCCAACGATGCCTGTAGCGTTGATGATTGGTCGGCTACTGATCGGCTGATCATTAGCATCCACCGCCTGCATTGCGTAAGCCACCTGACGTTGATACAGTACTTTAAAGGTCTGAGTAGCTGTATCGGCAACCGTAACATCTGGCTGCGCAGCCACGTAGCCCAAATTAGTGTAATCAGGTGTGTCAACTGTTGTGCCAGCCTTGGCATGAGCTGTGACTGAAGCGAGTCCTGTTACCCCAGTAATCTGGTTGTTATTAACATCAACTGGCACGATCGTATAAGTCCGCAATGAGTTGTTCAGGACATAGTTGACCGTCACTGGTTGATTGGTTTTTGAATCGTTTGCGTTAGCGGCTGTAAACATGCCGCTAACCTTAGCTTGATCTGGTGTGTAATCGGTCAAACCCTGTGGTGTCAGTGAGTAAGTCCCACCGACCACCCCAGTCAGGGTCATTGATTGCGGTGTCTGTGAATCGGCACCCTTAAAGTTGACCGTCACTGTCGCTGGTTTACCAGTGTACTTGATAGCATACATATTAGCCGCGTTATCCGCTGAAAAGGTTCCCGTAATCGTCTTTTGATCTGGTGTGTAACCAGCAATATCAGCTGCATTTACGCTAAAAGTAGTTCCGTATTTGCCAGTCACCGTTTGCGGTGTGTCAGTCCCAGCTGTAGTTGAATCCAAGCCGGTATGCTGAACTGTAACCGTCACGTTGATTGGCGCGTAGTTGACCGTAAAATTAATCTGGCCCTTGTTCTGATAAGTTCCGGTAATGATCGCTTGATCAGGGGTATAACCCGTGATGGTCGGTGATACCAGACTGTAATCATTGCCGATTTTAACGATCTGCGTCTGTGCTGCTGGCGCCGTTGACAGACCCGTATAGTTCACCGTGATAGTTTGAGCGTTAGTCGTGTAGTGCACTTGGTAGTTCGTTACGCCGGCTTTGGTAATCAGTTGAGACTGGCTAGGATCTTGTAAATAGCCATCCGCACTGTAGTCTGGTGCAGTAATCGCGGCATCGGTCTTCGTGGTACCACTAGTCAGACTCAAACCAGCAATGACCTTGCCGTTCTCGTCAACTGGCGTAATCGTGTAACTGTTGTCGTTAGCCGTATAGGTAATGGTTTTAGTCAAATTACCGGTGTTGCTGTAAGTCCCAGTTAAAACGGTGCTATCTGGGGTGTAGCCAGCAATAGTCGGTGCCGTTACTTGATAGGCACCATCCGTCACACCACTCTGCGTTTGCGTAGCTGGTGTGATACCGGTTGGTAAACCGGCATATTGGACCGTTAACCGTGACGCATTTGGTACGTATTTAACGTTGATCGTTGGTTTTGGGTGGGCTTCAGCTGGCACGGTTTCGTCATTCTTTGAAACGGTGTAACCAGCGTAAGTTGGATAATCGATGGTATCGCCCGTTTTGCCATCATATTGCTGTGATGCCAAAGTTGCGATCGGGTTGCCGTTGCCATCCACTGCCTGAACCTTGTAGACCTTGGTATCAGCGGTGTAGTGAACCGTGAAAGTGCCGTCCGCTGCAGTTACTGGGCCATAAGTCCCCATTACTGAAGCTTGATCAGGCGTGTAACCAGCGATGACTGGTGAACTGACCTGATAGACCTGCCCCGTAGTCCCCGTTGACGTCGCTTGAGTCTGCGTCAAATTAGCTGGTAGACCAGTATAGTTTACACTGACCTGATATGAGTTAGCCGTGTAATGCAACTGGTAGCTATTAACACCGGCTTGCGTCGTTGGCATGGTCTTATCCGCCAGCGTGTAACCAGCGTAAGTTGGTGCAGCGATGTTGGTATCCGTTTTACTAGTTTCAGTCGTCGTAGGCAACGTAGCAATCGCCTTACCAGTACCATCAACTGGGATGACTTGGTAACTGTTGTTGCTGGCTGTGTAATGAACCGTTAATGGCGTTGCGCCTTGAACGTAAGTCCCTTCAACGGCAGCTAGATCCGCGGTGTAACCCGCGATCACGGGTGTTGACACCTGATAAGTGCCGCCAACGGTACCATTTGCAGTAACTGCAGTTGGTGTGATATTAGCTGGTAACCCCGCATAGCTCACTTGTACACTGCCTTTATTAGCCGTGTAAACGGCCTTCACAATTGTGCCGTCAGTGGTCGGTGCCGTAATGGTAGCAGCGAGATAACCGTCTTGAGCTGGTGCCGCAACTTGTGAGCCAATCTGTGACTTAACCTGTTGCGGTGCCAGACCGACGATAGCGTTCCCCTGAGCGTCCACTGGCTGAATTGTGTAGTTCACTTGATTCGTATAATAAATGTTGATCGTGTTTGCTTGATCATTTTGCGTTAGTGCATTTAACACACTGTTGTTCACTGATAATGAGTTCCCGCCTTGGCTGGTCACGGCTTTAACGAATTGATAACCGTCGATCACCCGTGGTGCAAAAGTGTTGGTCGTTAAATCAGTAGTTTTACCGATATTAATGGTATCCCCAACGTTGACATTAGTGACATCTTGACTGTGAATGGCCGTTTGTTTGCCATCATCATTTTCAATGTAAGCAAACTTAACTGGCATGGTGTTCACTTTAGCAGAGAACCCACCACTATTAGTATTACCCTTGCCACTTGGATCGATGATTGAAACTGAACGCTGATCGCTGTCGTTCTTATTAGCGACATCAAGTTGTCCAACCGCGGCAAACGCTGCAATTGAAACGGACTTGTTCAATGTTACAGCTGGCAGACCGCTAGCTTTAGTGGCCGTGTTGGCAGTAGTCGCAACCGATTGAAATTTCATTGTCCGAGCAGCATCGCTATAGGTCGTATAGGTCAGCGTCCCTGTTACGGTATTATCACTATTGGTCGTTGTTGGTTGCCAAGCTAAAGTAACGTATTCTGTCAGTGGAACGTTTGACTTTTGAGCTGAAGCCCAGGTCGGCGAAGTCGTGGTTAAATGACCGGCCGCATCCGTTTGACGAACGGTTAATTGATTCCATTGAGTATCGGCTCTGTCAGGTGTACTTGTTGTATCAGGATACCCATCTCGGCCAATAAAGGTCGTATTAGGTTGACCATAAATACCAATATCAGCGGATGGATCACTCCCATCGCCAATACCGGCTTTTTGCGGATCAACGGGTTGTAAAATGAACCCGATACCGCCACCATGACTTGCAGCTTGAGAGGTCAAAGTAGCATTAAAAGTGAATGCTTGTGTGGTGTCAATCTGGTTTTTATAAACTAAAGTCCCTGCTACAGTAGAGGTCTTAGCTGGCGTTAAGGTAACCCCACCATTATTAATGGAAGAAGTCACGTCTTTCGGTGTCGTTGAACCATCCGCGTTTTTAACGATCTGCATCGCCTTAAAGTTCGCATCGACCCCATCAACCGTGTTGACTTGCGTATTCGTCTTATCGTCTTTGGAAATAGTCCCATCAGCCTGCATATTAGCAGGGTTGGACCCATTTAAATTAGCCGTGGTGATCTGGTTATTAGTGGGAGTTGCTGCAGTGTTAGCCACTGGTACCTGCGCACTAGGGGTTACAGCAGTATTGCTGTTAGCAGTAACCGCGTGAGTAGTTGCAGCGTTTGCTACATTGTTAGTAGCAGCTGCAGTGGTATTTTTGGTTACATTATTAGTGTTGACGTTAGTACTGTTTGCTACATTATTAGTAGAACTAGCAGGTGTTGCAGTCTTAACAGCTACATCCGTTGCTGGCTTAGCTTGAGATGTCGTGCTGGGAGATGCTGCATTTTGAGTTGTAGCACTCTGACTGGCTGTATTCTGTGTGGCTGCTGATGTTGCAGCATTGCTGGTTGCTGTCGTAGTTGCGCTACTTTGCGCAGCACTATTAGTAGTAGCAGTCTGAGTGCCACTATTGACGCCAGCTGATCCTATAACTTTATTTGTTGGTGTTGTCGTTGTGTCGGCTTTTGCCGAGACAGTTGGCGCAGCCCAGATAATTCCTGACAGTAAAGTAATGCAAGTAAATGCCCAGGCAGCGCCACTCTTATACATCTTATAATGTTCTTTGTGTTGCGTTTCTGCTTGATTTAACAACATTTTTTGTCGTTTTGTCATATCTCGTGCCTCCGTTCGCTGACCCAATAAAAGTTGGCAATCACAATTCCTAGCTGCGATGAATTTCATCACACATCGAACCTGTAATAACAACGTTTATCTGTTCTTTTACGTCATGATACTAAGTTAAATAAACCGTTAGATAAAAAAGTCAAAAAAACATAACTCACGGCCGATTGATTGATTTAACGGTCATGGGTTATTTTTTAACTAACGCTGACAATTACTTTCAATTAATAAGTAATACTTATTGTTGAATCATCATAACACTTATATTTAGAATTGCACGTCCAGTTTTGTACAAAACGGCAACTGCTGTACTCATCGTATTTAAAGGGTTGGTAATGATATCGTTACCATCGCCTGTGGTACAGTCTTTAAAATTTGTTCAAATTATTATATTCTTTTTAAAACTTTTAAAAGAATATTTTTGTAACTATCTGACCTTAATTTTGAATAACTAACCGTCCAATAAAAAATTTCTTGCTACTATTAATATGGTCGTATAGCTCCCCATAAAGAAAGCGTTACCATCAACTTGCTGAACAGCCGTTCACCTTCTTTAACCGGTGCTAGACTTGTCACGCGCTTAGTATTCTCGTAATATTATCTTAGTATCAGGTTTTTATTTACAGCCTTATAAGGGGGGAATCATCATGAAGAAAAACCTCTGGGGAGTCGTGATCGTCGCCATCGCAATTATTGGGGTAATTGCTGGCGGACTGGTGCATTCGCTGAATCCGCCAGCCAAACAGACTGCTCAGTCTAGCACCAAGCGGCAACCGAATAAAAAACCAGTTAAAACAACTAGTCAATCTTCGGCTAAAACCCAGGTCAACCTGCCACCGACACCAAGTCGGGTCGCTTCAAGAGTGCTCTATAGTCCGCAGCTGCACCGTAACTGGCGCTACCGGGTGTATTTACCGCATAACTACCAGCGCCTAAAGGCCCAGGGTACTCATTTTCCAGTGATCTATATGCTTCACGGCTTGTACGGCGACGAAACTAATCTCACCGCGCAGGCCCATTCCAAGACCTACTTAGACCAACTCGTCGCCCAAAAGCACTTACCTGTGGTCGCCATCTTTCCAGACGGTGGCAATTCCTTCTACTTAAATACCACTAAGGAGAAGATGGAAAACGCCATGATCGATGACTTGATCCCGCAAACGACCAAAACCTATCAATTAGCAGGCCAATCTAAACGGGCTATCGGCGGCATCTCCATGGGCGGATACGGCGCCGCGCGGTTAACGTTCCGCCACCCGCACCTCTTTTCGGTGGCTGCGCTGATTTCACCCGCCATTTGGCAACGCGTCCCACCGACCGTGCAGACGAATAACCAGATCGACGCTTTCAAGGTCAACGGTGCCTTTAGCCAGCAGACCTTCGAACAAGCTCAGCCTAGTCGCTACCTCAATAACTATTTGCAGCAGGAAAAAGCGCCGGCTCATTTCTACATCGAAACCACCGCGCTGGATACCACCGTCCCCATTGCCGACGTCAATTTGTTCGTCAAACAATTACAGCAGCACCAGCTCAAGCCAACTTATCAGGTCGACCATTTCGGCAACCATAACTGGCCGTACTGGAACCGAGCGCTGCCCAATGCTTATCGTTACGTCTTCAATCAATTTAAATCTCAGAGGTGAGTCATATGTCAACGTGTCCAAATTGCGGAGCGAAAGTCAGCCCCGACGATGTTTTTTGTCAAAACTGCGGCTATCGACTAAAACCAGCAGCAACGAGTACCAACGAGGCGGCTGCTGATCAGTCCGACTCGCGACCGGAACCTCAACCAGCGAAACCAGAACCAACGCCGACTGAGCCGAAGCCAGCTATGACCGCGCCAGCACCTAAGCGCAACAAACGGCGTAAAAAACGGTCCCATAAAAAGGCCATCTGGATCAGCCTGATCGTAATTGTTATCTTGATCCTCGCTGGAACCTACTTCTATGGTGCTGGCAAGTACAGTAAGTCCAAACAGGTGGATGATATGGTCACCGCCATGCACGACAACGATACAGCTGCCACGGTTAACTACATGACGACCACGGATCCCAACCTGGATATCAACGCCAAGTCCATCAAGCCCTTCATGAGCTACTTAAATTCCGACAAGGGTTATTTGGCAGATATGAAGACCAGCCTAATGGCCAATAATCAAACCAGTGACGGCACATTCAAATTAGTTACTAAGGGTCACCACCTCCTAGTCTTCCCAGACTATAAGCTGGAAGTCGTTGCCATGTACCCGACTGTTCAGACCAACTTGGACCAAGCACCAATCAGCATCAATGGCCTGGATGTCGCTACTGCCAACAATGATCATTATTCCTATAAGGCTGGTCCACTGTTCCCTGGTCGCTATAATTTCAAATCGTTCGTTCCCCAAACGGATGCAACGAGCCGATCAGTTACCAAGAATCTGGTTTCGACCCAGTCGAAGAACATTAAGGTCGATCTCTCTACACCAGACTCGACCGATAGTTCTGGTTCCACTAATCAGGCTGCGGATACCAACGATAATAATGATAATAGCAGTTCAAACGATTCTAATAATTCCGATGACTCAACGCCTAGTGACAGCAACTACGGCCACTTTGAAGAAGAGTATCACGGCGATGAGCAAGCCGGTATCGATGCCATCGCGGATCAATACGGCTTTGATTACGATGACTACACCTACATCGTGAGCTGGCCGCACAAAGACGTGCTGCAGGTGAAAGCCTACAACAAGGATGATCACAGTTATGACAGCACTTACCGTTATGACCAGATCCATGATATTTCCAGTCAGCTGGATGAAAGTTCTGGGAAGTTTAAGGAATAATCTAATTTCAATAATGAATTAATGACCAACAAAAAATAGTTCTGATAGTTAATTGATGCGCTCGGTTACTATCAGAACTATTTTTTGACGATTAATACAATTTTATAAATAATTCGTTATTTATAATTTATCAGTCTCATTAATCCGGCCAACAAACAAGGCACCAGCAGCAAATACCACACCAGCAAGTAAGATCATACCAGGCATTGACTTACCAATCAGTGGGAAGATGGCGAAGCTGGCAACTGAAGCAATGATCTGTGGTAAACAGATACTGCAGTTAAACAGCCCTAAGTAAGCACCTTCATGTTTGCCACCAAGAGCAGTCGTTAACAGTGCAAATGGTACTGAGTTCATCGTGATCCAGCCAATACCGATAAAGCAGAATGAGACGACCAATAATAACTTAACATGAATCAAGAAGACGGAAGCGAAGCCCAGGCCACCAAGGATCAAGCCGAGTCGGTACATCATCTTGCGTTGACTTGGTTTTGTCTTCGATAAGACCATGCCCCAGATAACGGCAGCAATCGCTTGAACAGCCGATAGGACACCGAACCAGTTACCGGCAGCTTGATAGCCGGCAGTGGAAGGATCCGAAACGTGCCAAACATTGGCAGCTACGGCGCCGGTACCGTAAGTCCAGAGGTATTGAAAGGCAAACCAGCAAAACATTTGAACCAGTGAAATTTCCCAAAAGGCTTTTGGTGCTTCTTTTAACAATTGAATGAAGCCAACATTTTCTTCGTTATCTGATTCTTTAACACCGTGGTAACGCGCATAGTCTTTAGGACTGTATTCGTGAACCTTAGCGATGGTGAAGATACTCGTAATGAGTAAAACAGCGGCACCAATGTAGAAAGTCCAGATCACTGAATGTGGCAATGAACCCTTCTTAGCCACGTTTGAAACCCCAACAATTGTCATGATAAATGGTAATAAAGTAGCTAAAATAGCACCCATGTTGGAGAAGATTTGTTGCCATGACCAGGCAAAATCCTTTTGATCTTCGTTGACCATGTCACCGATAATCATCTTGAACGGCTGCATGCAGACGTTAGATGACAGATCCATGAACAACACGGCAATGGCGCCAAACCATAGTGCAGCTAGTGACGCGTAACCGAATCCAAAGGAACCAGCATTAGGTAGTAAAACCAAAACTAATGCTGCAATGGGTGCCCCGAATAACAGGTAAGGCATCCGCCGACCAAACCGGTTCCAGGTCAAATCAGAATACTTCCCCACTAAGGGTTGAACAATCATTCCCATCAGCGGTGGCAAAATGAAGAAGAATCCTAATTTGGTTGGATTGGCACCAATGGTTTGGAAGATCCGCCCCATTTGTGAGCTTTGAAGTGAAAACGCCATGTTGACGCCGAAGAACCCAAACGTCATGGCAAACAGTGTACTAATTGGTAGAGATGGCAGGCCCGACTTTTTAACGGGTTTGGCATCTAGCTTAACCTTGGTATTGTCAATTTGTGCTTCTTTCATCATCATTATCCCCTAAAATTGATAAACTTTTGCTTCATATGGTCGTAATTGAGCAGTTAAATCATCATCATAGTTCGAAATTAATAAGTGCTTTTTGTCAGGTAAGTCATACTTGCGAGTTAGCTGTTTTTCAGTAAAGTTCACGATCACAAACAGCGTTGTGTCGGCGTTCTTTCTAATATAAACGTAAACGTCTTTGTCTTGGTCGTTACCAGGTAACAGTTCGTACTTACCATCCGTGATTACTGGCAGTTCATGGCGTAATTTGATCAGTTTTTGATAGTAGTAAAAGACTGAATCTGGATCAGCCAGTGCCTGCTTCACGTTGATTTCTGAATAATTTTGATTCACTTTTAGCCATGGTTGATGATTACTGAACCCGGCATTTTCGCTGTCATCCCACTGCATCGGTGTTCTGGCATTATCCCGAGAATGGAATTCAATGTACTTCATCATGGTTGCTGAATCAATCAATTTATCATCGGTGACTAACTGCTTATAAATGTTATGGGTTTCTAGATCTTGGTAATCAGCCAACTGCTTAAAGTGCGCGTTGGTCATCCCAATTTCTTCACCTTCGTAAACGTATGGTGTCCCCTGCAAGAAGTGCAATAAGGTTGCCAGCATTTTAGCGGATTTTACCCGGTACTTCGGACCATCGTTACCAAAACGTGACACTGCTCGCGGCTGATCATGGTTATTCCAGTAAAGTGAGTTCCAGGCTTTGCCACCTAAATTAGTCTGCCATTTGCTAAGACTAGTACGGACTTCATTTAACGTGACGTGGCGATCATCCCACTTACCGAAAGCAGCCTTGGGATTACCATCGAGTGACACGTGTTCAAATTGGAAGACCATGTTTAATTCAGTTTCATCAAGGTTAGCGTACTTTTCAGCATCCTTAACTGATGAGCCTGGTGCTTCACCAACCGTGACTAAATCATGTTTAGCCATGACGTTTTGATGCATCTCTTGTAAGAATTCATTTTCCCGGTGACCATTGGCAACGATTGGTTCCACGTCAGCGTACCGCTCGCCATCAGCTAGCTTGCCATCTTTATATTCAGCAGGCTTTGAAATCAGGTTAATGACATCCATCCGAAAGCCATCGATTCCCATGTCTGCCCACCAGTTCATAATATCGTAAACCGAGTGACGTAATTTAGGATTCTCCCAATTCAAATCAGGCTGCTTCGTGGCGAATAGGTGTAAATAATACTGGTCAGAAGTTTCATCAAACTTCCAGGCTGATCCAGAGAAGTAAGAACCCCAGTTAGTTGGTTCGTGACCATCAACTGGATCACGCCAGATATAGTAATCCCGGTATGGGTTCTCCGGTCCTTTGCGGCTTTCTTCAAACCACTTGTTCTCATCTGATGAGTGGTTAACGACTAGATCCATCATGATTTTAAGCCCCAATTTGTGGGCTTGGGCAAGTAGTTCCTTAAAGTCATCCAATGACCCAAAGTCTGGATGAATCGCACGGTAATCGCTGATGTCATACCCATTATCCACATTCGGTGATTTATACATCGGGTTTAACCAAATAATATCTGCGCCTAACTTCTTAATGTAGTCCAATCGGGAAATAATCCCCTTAATATCACCAATACCATCATTATTACTATCCTGAAAGCTACGTGGATAGATCTGATAGACAACGGCATTTTGCCACCAATACTGTTTTGCCTGTGTCATCTGATGTTCCTCCTATGTTATTTTTACTCAAACGTTTGAGTAAAACGCTAAATATTAATCGGTAACCTCAGCTACCGATAATATAGCTCAAACGTTTGAGTTCAGTTCAAAAATAAATAGCAATTGTTTATGCAACCGTTTACATTAACCATTATAGTGACTTTTGTTTTAATGTCAATGTCTGATATAATTTATTTATAATCTAAAACGGAGGCAATCATGGCAACAATCAAAGACATTGCAAAACAAGCTGGCGTGACACCTTCAACGGTATCGCGGGTGTTAAACAACACTGGTGGCTATAACGATAAAACCAAGGCGAAGATTGAGGCGATTGCGAAGTCGCTGCACTATCAAAAAAACGAAGCTGCCTCAAATTTAGTAGCGAAAACATCTAATTTAATCGGTGTGATCATTACTGATTCTAAAACTAGCTTTGCTGCACCAATCATTGATAGCGTGGAAGATACCGCCTATACCAATGGCGTGCGAATTCTACTTGCCCATTGTGGCCTCAATAATCCAAAGCGGTTGCGGTTTTGCCTCGATCTCATGGCTGGTCAAAAAGTCAATGGGATTATTTCAGTGGCCGTTCAGTTTGATGATGATAGCTTAGACTACTTGAACTTCACCAAGCTCCCCCTAATCTCATTAAACGTGACCGTTCCGCACCATACCTCGGTTACGATTGATGATGTACGGGCAGCCTATGATGGCACCAGTTTTCTCATTGACCATGGTTATCAAAAGACTGCACTAGTCGCCGTTGATCGTAATGACCCACAAACGGGGTCTAAACGGATTACCGGTTATCAAAATGCCATACAGGATGCTGGTCTACCACTGGCGTCATCGAATATTGTGGAAGGTGACTTCTCGTTTGAAGCGGGTCTAAAAGCAGCCGAAAAATTACTAACAGGTGATCATCGACCCGATGCTATCTTCGCTGCCAGTGACGATGCAGCAGCCGGTGTGTTGTCTTACGCTTATGAACATAACATTAAGGTTCCTGCCGAACTCGCTGTCCTGGGGTTTGATGATTCCCACGTAGCTAAAATTGTGACACCAGCGCTCACCACCGTCAAACAGCCCTTCTCAGAGATGGGCCGCATGGCAGTGGAGAAAATCATGGCGCATAGTACTACTAAAAACATTATGGTACCTTATCAGATAATGGAACGACAGTCAGTTTAATAGAATGTTATGTGCTTATTAGGCAGTAACACAATGGTTAATAACAGACTTTTCTTTTTTGTCAATATATTCGGAATGTATTTGAAAACACACGAAAGTATGTGCATATGATGCCTGAGGCTATACTTCCTCTAGAAAAACATGCCACATAAATTTTAACTACTTAATTAATAAACTAAACATTTTCAAACTAATAGACCTTACTTCAGCTACTAAATTAGTGGTTAAAGTAAGGCCTAAGTTTATATTAGTTGTTCAAAAACATTACCAAGGCAACATCCCGGCATTCTCCGTAAACGTCGCGGTATCCGTCTGGGGACTGCGACTGGCCATCTTAATGATCTGAGCAGCGCCTTCATCCGCCGTCTGCATCCCAGCCGGCTTAGGGTCGTTGGTATTGCGTCCACCAAAGGCCGTGTCCGAGAATCCAGGGTTAACTGAGTTCACGGCAATACCATCATCTTTGAGCGCCTTGCTGAAGCAGACCGTCTCAAAGTTAACGGCCGCCTTAGAAGCACCGTAACCTACTGAGTAGAAGTTATAAAATGGGAAGCTCGGGTCAGTTGCTAGACCTAACGAGCCCATGTTGGAAGATAGGTTAATGATTTGGGCATTTTCAGCCTGCTTCAACAACGGCACCATGGTCTGGCTCACATCCATTGAACCAAAGAAGTTAACATCAAACTCTTTACGTAAGTCAGCCATCGGCACATCGACTGGTGTATGGCGCCCATCAGTAACGATTCCGGCGTTGTTGATCAAGGTGGTCAAATAACCATACTTGTCTGCAACGTATTTACCAGCTGCCGTAACTTGGTCATGGTTGGTGACATCCAGCTTAACGTAGCTGGCTTCACCACCATCAGCGGTGATCTCGGCAACGGCTTGCTTAGCGGCGTCTTCGTCTAAGGCACCGATCACGATGGCTTGGCCTTTTTTGCTTAAAGCCTTTGCCGTCAGTAAGCCAAGTCCCTTTTCAGCACCAGTAATTAACGTGACAATTTTTTGCGCCATCATAATTACTCCCTTTCGAATTTAGTTCTTCTTGTGAACCGGAATTCCGGCTTTAGCAGCTTCTTCTTCAAAGTATGACCGCAGTGTACGGACCTTGCCATCCAATAACCAGTTGATCTCTTTAGAGTTACCGTCCCAGTCCCAGCGCGTGTTGCTATCGTAAACGTGCCAGAAGGCTTCTTCAGCGTAACTGTCTGAACCTAAGAAGTAATCCGGCCAGTAGTCCTTCAACTTATCCTTAGGAACAAAGACCGGCTTAATCTCTTTACCAGTAACGTCACTCATTAAAGCAGCCACTTGGCGAATCGAGTACTTCTCAGCAGCCAGCGTGAAGACGCCTTTATCGTAACCTTCCGGATCAGCTAATGCTTTCAACGCCACATCGGCTTCATCACGAGCGTCGACCATTGAAATGACCTGATCTAGCGGTGAGTAGCTTGGTAGTTCACCCTTATCATAGAACGGCTTGACGTATAAATTATGGTAGTAACCCCCGGGCTGTAATACTGTCCATAACATGTGACTCTCCCAACCACGGTACATCAAGTAGCGTTCAACCTTGGTCTTCATGCGGTGTTGCAGGTTATTATCCAGACCAGGGAACAGCACGGAAATATCAATGAACTGTTTAACACCGGCTTTAATGGCTGCATCAATGGCCATCTTGCCCATTTTAGCTTCTTGATAAGTAAACAGCGGTGGAATGTAGATCACAGCATCGATGCCGTCCATGGCTTTATCCAGAACTTTTTCATCCGTTCCGTTACCCACAATGGCTTCTTTAGCACCGATCTTTTTGTAATCTTCAACTTTCGGGTTCAGATCCATGACGCGGACATCCTGACCCTTGTCGATCAAGTACGGCACGATACGATGACCCACCTGACCATTGGCACACGTTACTAATAGCATCTCATCAGATCCTTTGTTTTAAGATTAAGCATTTAAAATAAAAAAGCGTTTTAAATTAAATCCATAATAATTCTTTCACAATTGTTTGTCAACACTACGTCAACGAACCGGAAAAATCACCCTAAACGTGCTATAGTTAATAGCAATAACTCAATACGAAAGGACGCTGAATACTCATGGCTAGTAAACGGCAAGCCTATTATGACGCCACCAAGGAAGCACTGATCAACAGTGCCCGCACCCTGTTTAAGACTAAGGGCTACGCGGCCACCACTGTCAACGACATTACTAAAAACGCCAATAAGACTCGAACGACCTTCTACCACTATTTTCCAGACGGTAAGGTCAACCTGATTCAGACATTGATGAAACTGGACGTTACCCCAGAATTCAAAGCACTGGGTGACAAATTCGACACGCTGAAACAAGTCCCCATCGTCGAAGCCCTGCAGACGATCAATCAGGCCTTTGTGGAGATGTTCGTACCCAACCTCTACCTCTGGCAAGCTGACATTTATTTTCAAGATGAACTCTACCCGGCGCTAAAGGACATCACCAACGATGAATATAGCGGCATGACCGCCAAACTAGCGGAATTCTTCGCCTACCGCCAGCAGCAGCACGACTTAATCGACTTCGACCCGGAAACCGGTGCTAAATTATTTCTGGCCCCCGCACTGCAAAGTATCGTCCTAACCTTTAGCGGTGCTGATTCCGATATCAACGATACCAAACAGGTGGATCTATTGATCGATCAATGGGTCATTCAACATTAATCTCTCCAAAAAGGAACGTATTATTGAAATACTATCAGTCTTTTGATACACTAGTGGTCGGCAACATAAATAACGGAGGAAAGTAGAAAATGCTTATATTTAATGACTATCCAGTTGGTGCAGCAGCCTTACGCGTCGTGTCGGCCCATGAAACGCTGATTGCTAAGGATATCCGCGCACTGGGCCTGTACCCTGGTCAAGACACGATCCTGATCGTCCTAGCGCACAATGGCCAGCAGGCGCAGAATGCCTTGGCGGAGACCATGCAGGTGGATCATTCCACGGTGGCCAAATCGGTCCGGCGGCTGGTCAATGCCGGGTTGGCCGAGACTACTAAATCACAGCAGGACAAACGGATGACGCTGGTTCAGCTCACACCAGCCGGCTTGACCCTAGCGAAGAAGGTCGAACACATTTGCGATACCGCGGAAGAACGTTCCATTAAGGGCCTGACGGATGAGGAACAAGCGGCTTTCGTCAAGATTGCGGATAAGATCTGTAATAGCCTGACCGGAAAATAACTACTTGAAACACAAAAAAATCATTCCTCAGTTGGAATGATTTTTTTGAGCAGATTTTTTCGGGTCTAAGCTTTTTAGTGTTGATTAAGTTCAACACTGAGAAACTTAGGCCTGTTTTTTTGCAAAAAAAGGACACCTAGTCTCCCAGGCGTTATACTT
>NZ_BJDO01000039.1 GCF_005405185.1 Secundilactobacillus hailunensis | reverse complement strand
TTTGCCCAACGCGTTCGCGACCTTTTGTCCCATCCTCAATGTATCAAAAAAGGAGCCAAAATACCGTCGCATTTTGACTCCCTTATCTTAGTATATTTCGACTAGGTAAGGGCAACGAGCTGGTGAAAATCCCGAACTTGGATTTTTACTAACTGCCCTTTACATATAGGTCTCTGCTTTGTTGAACACGTTTCGACGAGATAAAAATAACGAGCTGACTGAAACTCCAAGTAGGGGTTCCCATCAGTTCGTTTTTAAATTTAGACAATAAAAAAGAACCCACCAATAGATGAGTTCTTTTAAATTACTTAAACGAATTAAGCAACAGTAACGTTGGCTGCTTGTGGGCCGCGGTCGCCTTGTTCTACGTCTAAGGTTACATGTTGACCTTCTTCAAGAGTCTTGTAACCTTCAGCATTGATTGCTGAGAAGTGAACGAAAACGTCTGAGCCGTTTTCCAAAGTGATAAAGCCATAACCCTTGTCGCCGTTGAACCATTTAACAGTACCTTGTTCCATAAGAATGAAACCTCCGAGCGCATAGCGCAATAAATTTGTGTATCTGAAACTTTAGAAATCGGGGAAGTCATTCTCACGAACGTCGTACCAAAATTTCGAAGTATTAAATACATTAGTTACAAGCTTACCAGCTATTGGTCGGAATAGCAAGGCCTTCCACCCGGTTAATTGAAAACTCTTTTTAGTTGTGACGCGTAGCCCTTACTCCCAAAGCAGTTTGCACCATCATATTTTATTGTGCTTTATTTTCACTGGCTGCAACCAAGTCCGAAGCAGTAGCAGCATTTTCACCCGCAATTTTACCTGAGATCAGACATTCAGCAAGGTTAGTACCTGTTTGATACCGGTTGACGATCATGCTACCCAGGGTGCCAGCGCTAAAGAGATGGCCAATGGGCTGATTGTTGACGTTTATAACTTGGCAGTGTTCATTACGTTGCGGGCCACCTTGTGTAGTGACAATATCATTAGTCAGCTGAATAGCGAAGAAACCACCAGGGCCGACGTCAAACGCCCACATGGTTTGGGTATCTCTGCCGGTAGTATAGTCGCGGCCAGTTTCAGCAAAGTGATTAAAGTCTTGAACCGTCTGTTTTAAATTAGCAGCTGAAACTTGAATTTTTTCAGCCAATTCTGGTAGGGTTTCAGCTCTGATCAAATACGATGGATCACTTGAAAGGTGGCCTTGTTGTTTGAAAGCGTCGTATTGTGGTCGATCAAAGATCAGATAAGCTCGATTAACACGCTGTGGCATTACCCAGTTACCATGCTGGTAAAGATAGCCATGACGGGTAGGCTGGGCTTCATCAAAGAAGCGGGTGCCATCTTCGGCAACCACGCAGGTAGCACCATGATTAAGCAGCGCGGTATCAGTCAGTATTGCCAGTTGCTGATCGGTGTTGGCGGCAATCGTCAAGCCACCTAAGACGTTGCCAGCTTCATAGGTACTCATATGCCATAATCTTGCACCAACGCCTTCAGCCAGTCGAATACCGTCGCCACGGTCAAATTGCGTTCCCAGTGGCTTTAACGCTGAAAGGTGTAAAAAGTCTTGTACCATTTGTGGGTTAGCTTGGAAACCGCCCGTTGCTAAAACCACGCCATGACGAGCTGAAACGTGCTCTAATTGATTTTGATGAACGATCGCCACGCCCTCAACTAATTTCGTGGCGGGGTTATAAACCAGCTTTTGCGCTCGAGAATTCAGCCAAATATCAATTTGTTGCGAACGTTCTAGTACCTTGGCGCGCAATAGCTGCCAAAGGGTTGAATCTTGCGGCTGTTGTTGAATCGATATGCCTGTTAGTATTTCATGACCGTCAAATTCGGGATAGTCTGCAAAGTCACCGTGAACTCGATCCTGATCTGAACCGGTAATATCAATGTCTAAATATCGTTTGAGATATTCCGGCATGGTGACGAGTTTAGAGACGTATTTTTGTAACATTTTAACCGGAATTGAGTATGAACCGGCTAGTTGACTAAAATAGGTCATTAATTCAGTTTGGTTTTGACCAGTGGCAATTTGCTGCTTGGCGTAACGGGTGTTGCCGCCTTCAGCCCCAGCTGGAGCCGCATCCACTAAGAGTACGTGGGCGCCTTTATCAGCCGCAAAACGTGCAGCCGTTGCACCGGCACCGCCAAAACCTAAAACAATCACATCGTACTGTGCATCCCATTTCATTTTAAAGCCCTCTTCAATGATTAAATTGCTAATATCACCTACCACTGTGATATAACTTAATTGATATAAATCACGTGCAATGGCAATATGATAATAGCCTGTAAATACAAAGTAAGTCGGCTTTACATAAATTACCAATAGTTATTTTAGAGTAGAATATAACCAAATAGAAATAATGAAGAGGCGACTATCAATGAATAATGAGCAAGTGTTGTTTAATATATTAAGGGCTGTGGGACAGGCTAATACGATTTTAGATATCGCCCATGAGCTGTATTTGAGTCAGCCATATGTCAGTAAGGTATTGCGCGAAAGTGAACAGCATTATCATGTGCAACTGGTGATCCGTAAGACCCATCCCATCATGCTGACATCAGCAGGTCAGACGATGTTACGAGACCTGCATCGAGTCTTAAATGCCAATCAGCTACTGGAAGAAAATATTCGTCGGGAACAACAGCTGGATTCCCGTGGAATTACGGTGATTATCAATAATCCGTTTATTTTAATGCACGCGGATCGGGTATTGACGACTTATATTACTGAACATCCTGATTTGAAGATGGCAGTTCGGTTTGTACCAACGGCTTCGGTGGCTGATGATTTGGTTAATCACATTTGTGATCTATCGATTGGGCCTCGTTATAATCAAAAAGAACTGATCAATCAGGCGGTGAGATCACCAGAACTGTACCTGCTGTTTTCTAAGCACGATAGTAATTATGAGCCAGCGCAAAGAATTATCCCGTTAAATCATCAGCTCATTCGCAAAATGGAGGATTATTCGTACATCGGCTTCACCGATAATTCGAATACGCAGCAGTATATTGATTTGGAGTTTAAAACGTTTAAAATGCGTCGTCAGTTTCAAGTGCCGTCACCCCAAGCCGCGGTACGGGCAGTAAGTCGGGTCACGGGATCGACCACGATTACTACAGCCGAAATTGCTGCAGCGGCTTTGCCAGATGGTGAGTATAATTTAATGACCTTACCAAAGAACTTTTTGAAACTGTCCGAAACGGTCACTTATCTTAAAACGGCTGACGATCAAGTCCTTGATTTAGTGACCTACTTAGAAAATGCTTTATAGGCGTACGCAAAAGGGCCATGCACTTCCGCTGGTAGAAGTGCATGGCCCTGTTTATGACATTCGTTAGTTACCTATTCGTTAGGATGTAACCGACCTTGATTCAATTCAACGATTTCGCCGGTTTGATTATAAACCATCTCTTCAGCTAAATTAACGATGCGGTCACCAATGCGTTCTAATAGTTTGGTGACCATCAAATAACTTGTACCGGCTTCAGCTACAGCTGGGTCGTCCTGAATGGCTTTCGTAATCGTATGCCGGATTTCATCGAACTGAGCGTCTACTTCTTGGTCCTGTTCAGCAACGGTTTGAGCTTGTGGCGTGTCGATAGCCTGTAAGGCCGTCAATGCTTCAGTCAGCATACTGCGAATCGTTTTAGTCAATGATGTAATTTTGGCTTCAACTTCTTCGTTGCGCTGCAAGCCTTTGACCCGAATCGTTTCCAAAGCAATCCCGGTGGCGTGATCGCCAATTCGTTCTAGGTCCGAACTGGCTTTTAAAATGGTAATGACATTGCGGAAGTCATCTGCTACCGGCTGCTGCAGGGTCATCAAAGTGAGCGCTTGTTTTTCCAGGTCAACTTCATTAGAGTTGATGGATTGATCCTGCTGCACTAATGCTTGAGCGGCGGCTTTGTCGTGGTTAACATAGGATTCAGTGGCTTGCTTGATCTGGTCGCTGACCGCGTTACCCATTTCAGTGAAGACCGTGTAGAGCTTTTTGAGTTCAGTGGTAAAAATATTATTCATCTGATTTGTTCACTCCTAACCAAATTTGCCGTTGAGATAATCACTGGTATCCTGCTTGGCAGGCTGAGTGAACATCTTGCTGGTAAGGTCATATTCAACGAGGTTGCCATTTAACATAAAAGCGGTTCGGTCTGCTATTCGTGAAGCTTGCTGCAGATTATGGGTGACAATGATGATGCAATAATCTTTTTTTAGTGTAATGAGCGTTTCTTCAATTTGGGCGCTGGAAATCGGATCGAGGGCGCTAGTGGGTTCATCCAGTAAGATGATATCTGGCTGAACCGCCAATAACCGCGCAATGCAGATTCGTTGCTGCTGTCCACCGGAAAATGCCATGGCACTTTTGTTCAGATTGTCTTTGACCTCATCCCAGACGGCGGCTTGTTTTAATGCCCGTTCAACCTGCTCGTCCAGAAATTTGCGATCGTGATGACCAGCTAGTTTTAAGCCGTAAGTGACGTTTTCGTAGACTGAGAACGGGAAGGGATTGGGCTGCTGGAACACCATGCCAATTTGTTTGCGTAATTCGACTAAATTAGTTGTTGGGGCGTATAGATCCTGTCCGTGAAATTGAAAATTGCCAGTGATCGTCGTGTTAGCAATGAGGTCGTTCATCCGGTTTAAGCACCTTAGAAACGTGGATTTACCGCAGCCTGATGGGCCAATTAGTGCGGTGATACTGTGATCATCAAAGTCGAGATCAATCCCGTGAAGGGCCTCTTTACTCCCATAGGAGAGGTGAACGTTCTTGGTCTGAAGAATTGCAGGCATTGTGTCAGCTCCTTTCTTAACCGAAGTTACCCGTAACGTAATCATGGGTAGCTTGAATGTTAGGGGTTTGAAAAATTGTTTCCGTTTGGTCATATTCGATGACGTGACCCAGATGAAAAAAGGCCGTGTAGGAACTTACTCGAGAAGCTTGCTGCATATTGTGAGTCACGATAATGATGGTGTAATTTTTGGCCAGTTCTTTAAGGGTCACTTCCAGCTTAGCCGTGGAAATGGGATCCAAGGCACTAGCGGGTTCGTCCAATAATAGAATGTCTGGTTTCATGGCGATTGAACGGGCAATACAAAGGCGTTGCTGCTGCCCACCAGACAGGGCCAAAGCACTTTTGTTCAGGTCATCTTTGACTTCATCCCACAATGCAGCTTCTTTTAAACTGGTTTCAACGCGCTGGCGTAATTCTTGCCGGTTCGTGATGCCGGCAGCTTTGAGCGCAAACGTGATATTTTCAGTGATTGATTTTGCAAAGGGGTTGGGTTTTTGAAAGACCATTCCAATGTGTTTGCGGACTTCATAAACGTTAACTTTAGGACTATTAATATTCGTGTTATGGTACATGATCTCACCGTGAACAGTCGCAATTCGGTCATTCATCCGGTTTAACGAACGCAGGTAGGTTGACTTGCCGGAGCCAGAAGCACCAATCAACGCGGTGATCTGGAAGCGCGGAAAGCTCAGGCTGGCATCGACCATGGAAGCCTGTTTACTGTTGCCGTAGTTCACCTGCAGCTGGTTAGTGGATAATGCAATCTCTCCGGGTGGTGTGACGATATGATTTTTATTTAGATCATAAACTTGCATGAGCGCCTCACTTTCCTCCAGTCATTTTCTTATACATCCGGTTACCAATTGCGCGGGCACCGAAGTTAAACAGCAGGATGATGATAATTAAAACGGCGGATGACCCAGCTGAAATACTAACAGCATCGGGAGTGACCCCCTCAGTATTGACTTTCCAAATATGAACGGCTAAGGTTTCGGCCGGTCGCATGGGGTTCAGAAAGCTGCTGCTGGCAGTGGGATTCCAATTCGTATAATCTAATATCGGCGCGCTTTGTCCCGCCGTATAGATCAGCGCGGCAGCTTCCCCAAAGATTCGGCCGGCACTCAGGATAATCCCGGTCAAGATCCCTGGCAGGGCCATTGGCAGGAGGATTCCGCGAATCGTTCGCCAATTGGAGAGTCCCAGTGCGATGCCGGCTTCACGCTGACTATTAGGAACGGCATGTAAGGAACCCTCAATGCTTCGAATTAGGAGCGGTAGATTGAAGAAGGTCAGCGCAATCGCACCGGATAGAATGGAAAATCCCAGGTGAAATTCGATCACGAACAGCAGGTAGCCAAATAAACCGACTACTACTGAAGGTAATGAACTCAGCACTTCAATCGCGGTTCGAATCAGACTGGTGAACCAATTATCGCCGGCATATTCTGATAGATAAATCGCGGAACCCAGCGCCAGTGGGAACGAAATGATCAGTGTTAAAACCAAAAGATAAAGTGAATTGAAAAGTTGGTCACGAATACCACCGCCAGCGCTGAAAGAACTGGCTGGTGACGTTAGAAAATGCCAACTAATGTGGGGTAGACCACTGATAATAATGTCGCCCAATAAAAATAGTAAGATCAAGACTACGATTAAAACCAAAAATTGAATGAACCTCGTAGCGAGACGGTCAGTTTGATTGGGAGTCATGATTTAATTTCGCCTCGCTTTCCGATGTAGCGAACTAGTAGGTTGAATACTAAGGACATTAATAACAAGATCAAAGCTAACGACCACAGTGCGTTATTGGGTAAGGTGCCCATAATGGTATTCCCAATATTAGTAGTGAGTTGGCTGGTTAATGTAGAAGTTGGGGTGATCAGGTTATGTGGCATCAAAACGGCGTTACCAATCACCATTTGAACGGCTAAGGCTTCACCGAAAGCTCGGGCCATGCCGAAGATAACGGCGGTGAGTAACCGGGGCATAGCAGCCCGAAGCAGGACCTTATAAATGGTTTGAAATCGGGTGGCACCTAACGCCAGGGAAGCTGATCGAAAATAAGCGGGAACCGCTCGTAGTGCATCAACGGCTAATGAAGTGATTGTGGGTAACACCATGACGAACAAAACAATGGTTCCGGCTAAAATACCGGCACCGGTACCACCAAAGAGGTTACGGATGACGGGCACGACCACGGTTAGGCCAATAAAGCCATAGACCACGGAAGGAATCCCAACTAATAGTTCAATGACCGGCTGGAGGAATTTCGTGCCGCTCTTAGGCGCAATATCTGTCATGAATAAGGCCACTGCAATAGCAAATGGGGTGGCAACTAAGGCGGATAGGATCGTGACACTAAAGGAAGTCACAATCATGGGCAGTGCGCCGACTTGCGGTTTTCCCTGAGCGTTTAATGAACCAGGGTTCCAGTCCTTACCAGTTAGAAACTGCCATAAATTCACGTGGTCAGTTAAAAACGTTGCCAGACCACGTGAGGTAATAAAATACAGGATGCTGATCACCAAGATAATAATGGCCGCAATGCAGGAGTAACTAACGATCCGGCCGATGATATCTTCACGAGACGCTTTGGATGGCAATGCTAGTTTTTTTTGAATATCATCCATGCTTAAATCCCTCCCATAAGATTAAATGACTTAACGCCAGTAAAAATTTCGGCATTTTTGCTGGTACTTCGATAGATAAGCGGAAAATCAAGGATCACTAATGATCGCTTGATTTTCCGCCTATTTATTGGGGTAATGGGGTTACTTTTGATTTAGGTGTTAACTTTAATTATTTGGCAACAACGTTTTTAGCGTTCTTAGTAACTTTCATGTCATGAATGCTGATGTAGCCAAGCTTGTTGACTAAACTGCCTTGAACCTTACCGGAGTTCATGTACTTTAAGAAACCTTGCGTTGCTTTGTCAGGTTGTCCCTTAGTATACATATGTTCGTATGACCAGATCGTCCACTTGTTGTCGGTCACGTTAGCGTCAGTTGGTTTGACGTTGTTGATTGAAAGGGCGTTAACCTTATCATTGACGTAAGAAAAGGCGAGGTAGCTGATGGCACCAGGCGTTGTTGAAACTAATTTTTGAACGGTCCCATTGGAATCTTGTTCTTGAGAAGTAACGGCTTTTTTGCCTTCTAGAACCGCTGACTCAAAGGTTGCTCGGGTACCAGAACCTTGGGCACGGTTGATAACAGAAATCTTTTGGTTTTTGCCGCCAACTTGTTGCCAGTTAGTGATCTTACCAGTGAAGATATCGCGTAATTGCGCCATTGAGACGTTCTTGACACCCGTTTGTGGGTTTACTACCGGGGTCATACCGACTACGGCAACCTTATGATCTACGAGTTGCTTAGCTTTAATACCGGATGACTGTTCTGCAAAAATATCAGAGTTTCCAATTTGAACGGCCCCTTGTTGAACTTGGCTTAGTCCAGTACCTGAACCGCCGCCTTGAACGGTCAGGTTCACGTCCTTATTCGATGCTTGATAGTCCTGAGCAGCCTGTTCAACCAGTGGCTGAAGGGCGGTTGACCCCACGGCAGTGATCTTAGTGACCTTGGCTGCTTTGGTATCACTTGAGCTACTGGATTTCTTGCTTGACGAATTGGAACTGCAGCCCCCTAAAAGTAAACCAGCAAGACTGAATGCAACGAGAGTGGAAATTAATGTTTTTTTGTGCATGAGCATTTTCCCCTTTGAAAGTATTGTGTCCCAGAAACTGTCGTCAGAAACGTTCGGTTCCTAAGTACAAAATCAGTATAGAACGCCTACGTAAAGGTAATGTATAGGTCGTGTAAAGATTATGTAAAATGGGTTTTGCTAGACGGAGAAACGTGGGATAACTATTGTAACAACCGAAATGAAAAGAGGAAGCCTCATGGAAAGAAGTATTTTACTGATTAGTGATAACGCTAATCTCTTAAAGCGACTGAAGCAGATCATGACCGATTGGCAAGTCATCAGCAGTTCGACTTATTTACCAGACTTCTTATTAAACCGTGACAATCAAACCTTAATTATCATCGATCTGGATCATTTTTTGGCTTTAGGTCACAGGGTCGAAACACTGATCCTAATGCGGCAGCAGTTTCGTGGCCCCATGCTGGCCATTCATCATAAACGGCTGGAAGCCACGATGCTCTATGATGTGTTTGAACGGTTTCACTTTGATGAACTACTATCGGTCGAAATGGCTAACCGCGAACTGCATGCCCGAATTCAGCAGAAAATTTGGCGGTACTACCAGCCCCAAGAAGAAAGTCGGGAAGTTTTAAATACCGGCCAACTGAAAGTTGATTTTCAGCACTACCGGGTGACGGTCAATGGTAAACGGTTAACGATGGGGCCCGTTGATTTTCGGATGCTGGTTTTTTTTATGCAGCACGAAAATATCGTTTTGACCCGTGCCCAGATTGCTGAAGGGGTCTGGCGCAACGGGCGGGATTCGACCATGCGGGCAATTGATTCGCACATTAGTAAGTTACGTAAATTAATTGAGGCCGATTCAAAGAACCCCCGATGTTTAAAAACGGTGCGCGGATTTGGCTACATCTTTAAAAACCTGGCTGAAGGGGACATCAGTATTGAGTAACTGCTATAATAAAATTGAATTTTGATGTTGAAAGGATGGTTTTATGGCAGACTATATTCATGAAATGCGCGCGTTAGTGGGACATCGGCCCATGATCTTAAACACCGCTGCTGGTGCGTTATTAGATGATCAGCACCGCTTATTGCTACAGGAACGGGCGGATACAGGTGGCTGGAGTTTTCCAGGTGGCTACATGGAATTTGGTGCCAGTTTTGCTGAGACTTGTCAGCGTGAGTATCTTGAAGACGCCGGGATTAAAGTTGAGCCCGTTAAGCTGATCAAGTTTTTTGACAAGGATTTTTACACCTATCCCAACGGTGATCAGACACAGCTGATCACAGCACTGTACTTAGTCCGTCAGGTTGGCGGAAAGCCGTTGGATCACGTCACCAATGAAACCAAACGGGTCAAATACTTTGATCTGGATAAGATACCAACGTTGTTTAATGGGCAATCTAACAAAATGGTTCAAGCCGTTATCGATGAGGTGAATTCATGGCAGGCCAATTAGCATTAGCACCGCATCAACCGCAACAAAAACAAGGCTTGGTGATTGAAGATCATACCGCAATTGTGGATGCTGATAACCAGCAAATAGCCGAGGTAACCGCTTTGACGACGGTTGACCTTAGCCAAGAGCTGACGGATGAACACGGTGAACATCTTTATCAGTTGCGAGACGGACGCTACATTTTGAAAAATGCCGTGACCACCGACCCCGAACTATGGCGGGCAGCGCTAAAAGACGGTCAGCAGCCGGTTAATCTGGGTGCAGAGAATATCAATCAAAATTGGTGGCAAATGCCCAACGGCTGTGAACCAGCGGCGTTACTGGAAGGACTGCATTTAAAACAGCATGCTACTCAATTTGATTATTTAAGTTTTTTAAAACAAATGCCGCGAGCTACTGATTATAATCCATATCACGGCTTTGGCGGGGAACCTGATCAAGATGTTGCCGGCCACTTTGAAGCAATTTTTCCGAAACCGCTCATCGCATGGGCGCAAGAATATGCACCGGTTCGCGATTTGAGTGGTTTAGCAGCTGATCAGCTATCGGTGTCAGTACAACAAAAAAAGCCCGTGGTGGCATACGTCACCGTGGGCTTTGAAGCGCCGCAATGGGCACAATATTCGTTTGGTAAAGCACTGCGTAACAATCATGCAGTGCTAGTTGATGGCTTTTTTGGCGAGCTCCTGCACGTTTCAGATCCCATCGATGGGCGTTACTGGCTGAGTTTGACGCGTTTTAAACAAGCCTATGATGCGCGTCTGTGGGCAGTAGAAATTGGCTAGATGCCTAACTGAGCCTGTAAGCGCGCAATTTCTGGGTCGGCATGTTCGGCTTGATAAGCCTGCAGCGCATTATGAAGGCTTAAACGGGGATTACCCTTACGATCAGTGACCGTCGTGGCGTGAGTTAAGACACTTAAAATGGCTTCTTCCACCACTGAAACGGTCATCCGAAAGTAGCGGTCAATTTTATCATCAGTAATTGCGGTTTGCGCGGTCAGCTCGGTTTTCGGGTAGTGGGCAACGCGGTTAGCTGTTGAGAAGGCTAAGACGATCTCACCGCTGCCGTTACCAATGAAGGCGCCAGTGCGCGTGATACCGACGCTGGCACGCTTGGCGATACGGGTTAATTGACGTGAATTAAAGGGAATATCGGTTGCTAAGACAGTCACGATACTGCCCTTTTCTTTTTGCTTTTTTTCAGCCTTGTCAGCGGCTAATTTTTCGCCAACGGGGACGTTGTAGATGTTGAGGTCACGCAAAAAGCCATAGTTGGACAGGACCAACGCGCCCATTGTGAAGGATTTGCCGTCAATAGTGATGACCCGGCTAGCAGAGCCGATGCCGCCTTTTAGATCATAGCAGCTCATGCCCACGCCCGCGCCAACGGTACCTTCAGCCACCGTTTGGCTAGTCTGATGCAAGGTGTTTAAAACATCTTTCTGAGTGATAAAAACGTCACGAATATCGTTGATGTCACCGTCATTACATTCCATGATGACGGGATTGACCGTACTGGTCGTATCACCAATCGCCGGATTTTCGGCCATCATCGCTTCTGCCAGCGCGGTTTCGGCGGTACCCACGGCAAAGGTATTGGTTAGAACGATAGGGGTTTCCAAGGTGCCCAGCTCGTTGATCTGAACCAGACCGGTACTCTTGCCAAAGCCGTTGATCACGTGCGCGGCTGCCGGTAATTTGTTCAAAAACACGTTATCGCTGGTGGGTTTAACGACGGTGATTCCCGTGTGATGGGTGCCACTATTAAACGTTGTTTGACCAACTGAAACGCCCGGCACATCGGTAATCAGATTTAATGGGCCACGAGTTGAGTCAGTACTGATGGTATCTAAAAAAGGTTTTGTAAGTCCCACAGATTTTTCCTCCTCATATTGCGTAAGTAAAAATGATAAAAAGATGAGATAATCAAATTCATTATAGCAATTATGCATGGAGTTGCGCATCGTTTGATGAGAAGTATCAAATCATTTAAGTGATTTAAGCTGATGAAGCAGCAACATTCAGTCCAGAATATGTTACAACTAGAACAATTAATCCTAAGGGGGAATTTCATGCTAAAGCAAGATGGACATTCACACACCGAATTTTGTCCTCATGGCAGTGGTGATGACGTGGAACTAATGATCCAAAAGGCCATTCGGCTGGGCTTTAAAAGCTACAGCGTCACTGAACACGCACCGTTGCCACTAGCCTTTAGGCAGGAGTACGCAGGAGCAGAGACGGGGTATACCGAAGCCTCAATGGCAATGAGTGATCTGCCAGCTTATTTTAAAAAGATTCACCAGATGCAGGCTAAATATGGCGCTCAAATTCACATTAACGTTGGCTTTGAAGTGGATTTTTTGCCCCATCATGTCCAGTGGACGCGCGACTTTTTGAATGAGTATGGCCCACAGACGACGGACAACGTGCTGTCAGTTCACTTTATGCAGGGGACTGACAATCAGTTTTGGTGCGTTGATGACACCCTTGAGGACTTTAAACGGGGATTGTTAACACCGGCAGCGGATGGTCAAGCGCTGTACCGCCAATACTTTAACGCCGTGACTGAAGCGGTCACCGCTGATTTGGGGCAGTGTGCGCCTAAACGGATTGGCCACATCACGCTGATCAAAAAGTTTCAGGATTATTTTGGCTTGCCCCAAGCCTATGATGAGCAGACGCAGCAATCCATCACAACGTTATTGCAGGCGATTAAGCAGCAGGACCGTGAGCTGGATTATAATGCAGCTGGTCTTTACAAAGAATTTTGCAACGAAACGTATCCGGATCTGCCAATTCTGAAACAAGCGCAGCAAATGGACATTCCATTGGTTTACGGTAGCGATGCGCACAGTATCAAAGAAGTCGGCCACGGTTATCACACGTTGATGGATCTGATTAATTAAAAAATGATGAAAAGCTTTTTAGCCAAAAAATGCCGTTGCACTGGGATTAAAGCAGATAAAGAGCCTAGCTAATCGTAAAATTAATTAAAAATAGCGTTGACAAATTAGATTTTGGTGTTAAATTATATACAACCATTAAAACTGAATGACAAAATAAGTTGTGATTAGAAAAAGTAGTTGGCTACCAATGTGAAGAGAGCTTGGGTTGATGGAAACCGGGTGATTGGGACAACGAAACACCTCTATGAACTGATCGGCTGAATGAAGTAAGCCGCTCCGCATGTTTAGCGTTATCAGGGTTACCTTAACTGTTCTTGGGCTGTGCCCAACGACTAGTTACTGGCAACGTAAGGCCGTCATCGTGAGGTGGCGACAAAATGAGGTGGAACCGCGATTTAATCGTCCTCGTAAACTAACTAAGTTAGTTTGCGAGGACTTTTTTGTTTATCAGAAAGGAGAACAGCATGATTAAAAATCGAAATTTACCCAATGGTACCCGGGACGAATTTGGTCCGCGAGCGGCCGTTAAGGAAACCATTTCCACCCAGCTTTTTTCAATCTTTAAGCAACGTGGTTTCACTAAATTAACAACCCCAATTCTTGAATATGCCGATGTGTTTAAACCGTTGAATCTGGCTAATTACCGGCCTTACCAATTACTGGACGAACAGGGGGAGGCGTTGGTGTTACGGCCAGACTTGACCCTGCCAGTTGCCCGGATGATGAGTACCACCGGCGTTGAGTTACCTGCTAAATGGTATTACGGCGGTGATGTTTTCCGGGTCAAAAAGCAATTATCCGGCAGTTACAACCAGGTAACGCAAGCTGGCATTGAACTGGTCGGTTACGGTGGCATTAAAGGGGAACTGGAATGCTTGACCATCGCGCTGGCCGGCTGCCAGACCACGGGGATCGAAGAAATGACCTTGGAACTCAGTGATGCCCGTTTCGTAGAAGGGGTGCTAGCTGCGTTGCCGGTACCCGAACCAACCAAAATTGCGCTGAAACAAGCCTTGTTTGATAAGAATCTCACCGTCTACAACCAGATTTCCAAATTACTGGCGAACACAGCGTTCGGTGACTTTCTCAGTGAGTGGCCGTGGTTATTCGGTGATTTCGATACGGTGATGAAGGTGGTTAAGCGGCTGCCAAAAATTCCGCAGATCGAGACCGTGATCGAGAATTTAAACGTCATCCGACAATTTATCAAGCGGATGGCGCCGGATCAAAAAGTCGTTCTCGACCTCAGCATTCCGTCACCGCAGACCTATTACACGGGCATGGCGTTTCGGGGATATACCCAAAACGCGACCGATTACCTGTTTAGCGGCGGTCGCTACGATGACCTGCTGACCAGTTTCCAGCAGATCAAAGAACCAGCCGTTGGTTTAGCTTTCGACGTTGATGCGTTAGCGGATCGGGTGCCGCTTCCTGAAGCCCCGAAGCAGACCCTGATCTATTTCAACCAAGACCAATGGGCAGAAGCCGAAAAGGTGCTAAAAGAAACGCCCAACAGTACGTTGTGCCTCGCGGATAGTCGTGAGGAAGCTAACCGAATTGCGGTCAGCAATAACAAACAGCTGCTGGATCTAACGAAAGAAGGTGAGTAAATGCCAATCAAAATTGCGTTAACCAAGGGCCGCGTGGAACAGCAGGTCGTGCCCCTACTGGAAGCCAGCGGAATCGATTGCAGCGGGGTTCGCAATAAGGGGCGCCGGCTGATCTTCAACGAAGACCCGGTGTATCAGATGATCCTAGTCAAAGGCCCTGACGTTCTCACGTACCTCAATAACGGGTCCGTGCACCTTGGTATTGTGGGCAGCGACGTGTTAGCTGAACAGGGCAATCCCCAGTACGCCATGTTAGATCTAGGCGTTGGGCGATGTCGCTTCGTGCTTGCCTCCACCAGTGATTTCAATCCGCAGCAGGTCCGCCGCAAGATTATTGCCACCAAGTATCCCAACATCACGAAGCGCTATTTTCAAAGTATTGGTGAAGACGTTGAAATCATTCGCATCGAAGGGTCAGTGGAGCTGGCACCGTTGATTGGCTTAGCGGATGCCATCGTGGATATCACGGAAACTGGGACTACGTTACGCGAGAATAATTTGCACGTCTACGCGGAACTGCAGCCGGTCAGCACCCAATTGGTAGTGAACCGGTTAGCTTTAAAACAGTACCATTCAGAAATTAGAACCTTAGTTGATAATTTACAGCAAGCCAAAATTAATTTAGGAGTGAATGCATAATGAAAATTTTAAAAAACCAAACTTTAGACCAATTACTCGAACAAGTCGATCGTCAAACTGACCAGCAAGCTAACCAGCCAGAAGTTGAAGCTACCGTCTCAGAAATTATTGCTAACGTGATTAAAAACGGTGATAAAGCCCTCAAGGAATACAGTCGCAAATTCGATAAAGTTGAGCTAGATGACCTGCGGGTGCCGCAAGCCGATATTGATAACGCCTATAAAAACGCTGATCAGGATCTGCTGGATGCATTGAATCTAGCTAAAAACAACATTATTAGTTACCACAAAAAAGAGATTCAAAACGGCTTCGTGGACGCTGAACAGCCCGGTGTGGTCCGTGGCGAAAAGATTACCCCATTAGCCGCGGTTGGTCTATACGTTCCAGGTGGTACCGCTGCTTACCCATCATCTATTTTGATGAACGTGATTCCCGCTAAGTTAGCCGGTGTTGGCAAGATCGTGATGGTCACACCACCACAAAAAGATGGCATTGGTCAAGCTGTCTTGGCCGCCGCTAAGGTTGCCGGCATTGATGAAGTTTATCAAGTCGGAGGTGCCCAAGCGATTGCTGCTTTAGCATACGGAACTGAAAGCATTCCTAAAGTGGATAAGATCACCGGCCCAGGTAACATTTTCGTGGCCGTTGCCAAGAAGCAGGTCTTCGGTCAAGTTTCAATCGATATGATCGCTGGCCCATCAGAAATTGGTGTGATTGCCGATGATACGGCTAATTATAAAGAAGTTGCTGCCGATCTGCTTTCTCAAGCTGAACACGATAAGATGGCCCGGCCAATGATGGTCACCCCTAGTGAGAAGTTTGCTGAAGCGGTGAGCGATGAAATTGACCGTCAAGTTCAGACGTTGCCACGAAAAGAAATTGCCAGTGCTGCGGTTGCCAACAAGGGCTTTATTGCCGTGGTTGACGACATTGACGAAGCCTTTACCGTCATGAATGCCATTGCCCCAGAACACTTGGAGATCGAACTGGAAGATGCCATGCAGTATCTTAACCAAATCAAGAATGCCGGTTCCGTCTTCTTCGGTTACAACGCTTCCGAACCCGTTGGGGATTACGTGGCCGGTCCTAACCACATTTTGCCAACTGGCGGGACTGCTCGGTTCTTCTCACCACTGGGCGTTTCCGACTTTGTTAAACGGACACAGTTTGTGACCTATTCTAGAGCTGCTTTAAAGAAGGAAGAAAAGGCGATTACCACGTTAGCTCGAGTTGAAGGTCTTGAAGCCCACGCCCGTGCCGTTGAAGCCCGGTTTAAGTAGGGGGGCACATAATGAGAGAAGCAACGATTGAACGAAATACGAAAGAAACCCAAATTAAATTAAGTTTGAATCTCGATAACTACGATACGATCAGCATTGATACCGGCATTGGCTTTCTGGATCACATGCTGGACGCCTTTGCCCGCCACGGCCGCTTCGGCCTGGTGGTCAAGGCTCACGGTGATTTAAACGTGGATCCGCACCACACCACAGAAGATGTCGGCATTGCCTTGGGAATGGCCTTGAAGCAGGCCCTAGGTGACAAGGTCAGCATCGAGCGGTTCGGTTCGGCTTTGATTCCACTAGATGAAACGTTGAGTCGGGTGGTCATCGATTTGTCAGGACGCAGTTACCTAGTCTTTAAGGCCGAACTGACGAATCCCAAATTAGGGGATTACGATACTGAGGTCACCGAAGACTTCTTCCAGGCCTTTGCGTTTAACGCTGAATTGAACCTGCACGCGGAAGTCCTGTATGGCCGTAACACCCACCACAAAATTGAAACGTTGTTCAAGGCACTGGGCCGGGCACTGCGCGCAGCGGTGACCATCAACCCAGAAATCAAAGGAGTGCCATCGACTAAAGGAGTGATTTAATGATCGCGATTATTGATTACGACACGGGGAACACTAGAAACGTCAAAAAAGCCATGGATTATCTCAACATTCAAAATACCCTGTCGGCTGATCCTGCAGTGATCGCCAATGCAGATGGCTTGATTCTCCCTGGTGTGGGGGCGTTTGGCAAGGCCGTGGAGGCTTTAAAGCAGCGTCAACTGATACCAGTAATCAAGCAGGCCGCTAAAGCTGGCACACCAATTCTAGGTATTTGCCTAGGCATGCAGTTATTATTTGACCGTAGTTTTGAATTTGGCGAAACGCCGGGCCTAGGCTTAATCCCGGGGGAGGTCGTTGCCATTCCGGATGATCTCGGTGTAAAAGTGCCGCATATGGGCTGGGACCAAAACCAGGTAACGCAGACTGATTCCATCGCTAACGGATTCGACCAGGAAGCGACCTACTTCGTCCATTCGTACTATGTCAAAACGCAGCCGCAATACATCTTGGCTGAGAGTGACTATGGCGTTAAAATTCCCAGTATCGTGCGTAATCAAAACGTGATCGGTATGCAATTTCACCCAGAAAAGAGCGGTCGGATCGGCTTAAACGGTCTGGCTGAATTTAAGGAGGTGGTAACTAATGGAAATTATTCCCGCAATTGATTTAAGAAATCAGCAGAGTGTCCGGCTTTACCAAGGCGATTTTGACCAAACAACATTGATCGATCAAGACCCAGTCAAACAGGCGAAACAAATTGAGACAGCTGGCTTAAAGCGGCTGCACCTAGTTGATTTAGATGGTGCTAAAAGCGGCCGGCCAGTTAACCGGGACCTGATTAAACAAATTTGTGCTGAGACTAACCTCAAAGTTGAAGTCGGCGGCGGTATTCGCACGTTAGCGCAGATCAATAGTTACCTCACCAGTGGGGTTTCACGAGTTATTTTAGGCTCAGTAGCACTGACGGATCCTAAGCTTGTTCAAACGGCCGTAAATCAATTTGGCAATGACCAAGTCGTCGTTGGCATTGATGGTCAAGATGGCAAGGTCGCAATCGCCGGCTGGCTGGAAAAGAGCGACGTTTCAATGAGCTCGTTAATGACGTCCATGGTGGCGGTCGGCATCGTGAACTTCGTCGTCACAGATATCAATAAAGACGGGACGTTAAGCGGTCCTAACGTGACGTTACTAGCTAAGTTGCAACGAGATTTCCCAACGACGGCAGTGATTGCTTCCGGTGGCGTCACCACGGTTGATGATTTAAAACGGTTAGCCGATGCTGGCATTAAGTCCGCCATCGTTGGCCGGGCAATGGCCACTGGTGATTTGCCATTAAGCACCTTAGCGGAGGTGTCCGACAATGCTGGCTAAACGAATTATTCCGTGTCTGGACGTGGATCACGGCCGGGTCAAGAAGGGCGTTAACTTCGTACATTTAACGGACGTTGGCGATCCAGTAGCGATTGCTGCGGCCTATGAAAAACAGGGCGCTGACGAACTGGTCTTCTTGGACATCACGGCGACTAACGAAAAGCGACCAGCCATCGTTGATACAATTGAAAAGGTGGCGGCTCAGGTGTTTATGCCACTGACTGTTGGCGGCGGCATTCACACCGTGGCAGATATGCAGCGGTTACTGAAAGCCGGTGCGGATAAAGTCGCGGTGAATTCCCAGGCGGTTCGTGATCCTTCACTCATTTCAAAGGGCGCAGAGAAGTTTGGTGCCCAGTGCATCGTGTTAGCCATTGATAGTAAATGGGATTCCGCAAAACAGCGGTATACCGTTTACGTCAACGGCGGCCGGCAAGCCACTGATCTGGACGTCATCGAATGGGCGAAACAGGGCGTGGCAGCCGGTGCCGGTGAACTGATGGTGACCAGCATGGATAAGGACGGCACCAAAAGTGGGTTTGATATTCCGCTCTACCAAAAATTGACCGCGGCCGTGAACGTCCCGATCATCGCTTCCGGTGGTTGCGGCAAGCTCACTGACTTTAATGATGTTTTTAAACAAACCAACGTTGACGCGGTCCTAGCTGCCTCCGTATTTCACTTTGGTGAACTAACGATTCCAGACGTTAAGGCAGCCTTGAAAAAGGATGGTGTAACAGTACGATGACGTTAAAACCTGATTTTGATAAATACCCGGATGGCCTCGTGCCGACCATCGTGGTGGATGATAAAACTGAGCAAGTGCTGATGCTGGCGTACATGAACGCTAAAAGCTATCAGCTTAGTCTAACCGACAAACAGACCTGGTTTTGGTCTCGCAGCCGTCAAGAACTGTGGCACAAGGGCATGACCAGCGGCAATACTCAAGATATTGTGTCGATGCAGATCGACTGTGACGAAGACACGCTGTTAGTCCGGGTAAATCCGGCCGGTCCAGCTTGTCATACTGGGCACACGAGCTGCTTTTACCGGAATATTGAATTAAATTCAGCAGGGGGCAAATAAAATGCAAGATTTAGATGAACTGTACCAATTGATTTTAGACCGTAAAAATAAGCCTAAGGAAGGCTCATACACCGATTATTTATTTACTAAGGGTCTGGATAAGATCTTGAAGAAGGTCGGCGAAGAGTCTACTGAAGTTGTCGTCGCGGCTAAAAATGATAGCGACGATGAATTTGTTTACGAGCTGGCCGATCTGGCTTATCACGTGTTAGTCCTCATGGTTGACCGCGGCATCAGCGTTGATCAAGTCAAGAAGGAATTAGCTGAACGTGAAGGCCTGATGAGTAAAACCAAGGAACGTCGGGATATTAAAGACTTATAGGAGGCTGACAATGGTCAAAAAATCGATTGCTAAATTAACGCCCTACATTCCGGAAAAAACGATTGCTGAGTTGAAGCAGGAACAGGGTTTAACCAAGCTGGTTCGCCTGTCCGCTAATGAAAATGAGTGGGGCACGTCGCCTAAGGTCGCCCAGGCGATTTTGGACTGGGGTGTCAAAGATGCTAACCGCTATCCGGACAGTGAAGTCACCGACTTACGGCAGGCGATTGCGACTGGCTTGAACGTTGATCCAGAGGGGCTGGTTTTCGGTGATGGGTTGGACGAAATCATTCAATTGTTGTCTCGGACACTGTTGTCGCCTGGTGACGAGGTCGTCTTAACGCAGCCCACCTTTTCAGAGTATGCGTTGCATGCCGAAATTGAGGGTGCCAAAATGGTCAATGTCCCAGTCGATGGTTCAGGGGTGACCGATCTAGACGGCATGCTGGCAGCTATCACGCCGGCAACCGCAATGGTCTGGCTCTGCAATCCCAACAACCCCACGGGAACCTACGTCTCACATCAAGCAATTGCTGAATTTATGGCTAAGGTCCCCAAGTCGGTTACGGTAGTAGTTGATGAAGCCTACATTGACTTTGTGACGGCCGAGAAACCGGCATCAGTGGTTGATTTACTGTCAAAATTCACTAATTTAATCGTTTTACGGACCTTCTCGAAGGCTTATGGTCTGGCTAACTTTCGGGTCGGCTTTGCGGTGGTGGATCCTCAACTGGCGCAGACGCTGCAAACCGTCAGATTACCCTATAACCTGAGTACCTTTGCTGAAATTGCTGCTTCTGCTGCTTACTCTGATCAGCAATTCGTTCAAAAGGTGGTTACCGTAGTGGCTGAAGAACGGCAAAAATGGGCGGCCTTTTTCAAGCAATTAAATCTACTAAGTTATCCTTCGCAGGCTAACTTTGTGTTCTTTAAGGTCGACCAGGCGGCTGAACTGAGTCAGTATCTTTTAAAACACGGTTATCTCGTGCGCACTGGGCTTGGACCTAACTGGTTACGAATCACGATTGGAAAGCCGGCTGACAACCAGGCGGTTCAAAAACTGATTCGTGAATTTGTTAAGTAATAATTATTATAAATAAGTGTTACTAATTCCCAAAAAAATCCGGATTTAGTAACACTTTTTTGTTGTTATAACGTATCTGATATTGTTAAAATAGAAGCTGAGATTTATAAATCAATGAATTGATGTTCCGAACAGATCAGAATTTGATTAGGCAACTTAACTATTCAAGTGATAGCAAGTGCTGTTAGGAGGACGTAGCATGGCACAGACTGCATATATTTCGCTGTCTTGTCTGCCATTACCGACTTTTATTGAAGGTCGCCGGGTCGAACTTAAACCTGATGATGGTAAGATGAACCAGGTTCACTTGGAGTACTTTGTATTTGCTTTTGTACGCCAAGGACGCTTAGTAATGGTCCAAGACGGCGTGGAACAGCACATCAATAGCGGTGAGCTCTTCATTATGACTCCGGGGTATCATAAATACATGTGGTGGGCTGAAGGCGCGACAGTAGAATTAGACTGGATCTACGGTTATGTTGCTGGTGATTGGCACGTTCAATCGTCTTTAACACCGGCTAAGAATTCCATGGACACGCTGATGCTTCACCCGCCAGTACCGGTTCAAACCCTGTTTTTAATGCAGTATCATGGTGTAGAAGAACCTGAAAACGTGTATCCGCTAGTTGATCAGTTGGTCTCTAAAGAATTGAATTGTAATTCTCAGCAATTTTTTGAAGCGCAAGAGATTTTTATTAAACTACTAAGTTACCTGCAGACTCAGGATAATGCTAAAAATGAGTTAACGCAGATGTCACTTTCCATTCAAAGATTTCTTAAAAAGAATTTTAATAAGAAAATCACCGCTGCTACCTTAAGTGAGCACTTTGATGAGCGGCCAAATTACATTGTACGTGTATTACGGCAGACGATTGGTTTATCACCAGCGGAATTTTTGATGCAGTACCGGATGGAAGAAGCGGCGCAATGGTTGCTGAACACGGAGACTTCTGTGGAAGACATTGCACTGAATGTGGGTTTTCAAAATATTTATTACTTCTCAACTTCGTTTAAAAAGTATACAGGGGTTTCGCCAACTAAATATCGCCAAAATGCTAAACGCGATTAATTGCCAGTAATAACGACCAGTTTTCTGAATAAGGAAACTGGTCGTTATTTTAGATTAAAATTAAATTAAAATATATTGTGAAAAAGTATTGACGATGTAAGCTAGTAATGCTTAAATAGTAAGCATAGTAAATCTAATCATTTTCTCATTTTACTACATAGCTTTAATAAACAATGGCAAAGAGAGGTCATACATATGGAGAATACACAAGCAACACCGGCTGACAGTGCGAAAATGTCAGTCATGGATTACGTCTACAAAGTTTCTGCCGGGGTTTCCAATGCCGTTTTGGTCATGCTGGGGATTGGTCTGTTAGCCCAGTCGATTGCTAACTTTGTTCACTGGCCGGCGCTATTTCAGGTTGGTTCGATTGCTCAATGGTTATTAGCGCCGGCGTTTGGTGCCGCGATTGCATCTCAAATGAAGGTGAATACGCTGGTGCTCTTCAGCGCGATGATTTCGTCAACGGTCGGCGCTAATGCCGTTTACTTTACCAGCGTTTCAATGCACGCTGCCACTGCAACAGGAAATCAAATGGTCGAAGCTGCCCACTCAGGAATCTTTACCACTGGTCAACCAATCAGTGCCGTGGCTGCTGGATTAGTTGCCGTATTAGTTGGTAAGTATTTAACCGGGAAAACACCGCTTGATATGATGCTGGTGCCATTGGCTGCGACGCTGGTGGGGTCAATTGCTGGTTTAGGCTTAGCCAGTGTCACCACGCCAGCTCTTAACTGGATGAGTGCGTTTATCGCCCAATCGATGCAGGTCAACCCCGTTCTTGGTTCGATCTGCGTATCACTTGCCTGGTCACTGTTTTTAATGACACCAGCTTCTTCAGCCGCGTTGTCAGTGGCCGTTATGCTATCACCACTGGCTGCTGGGGCCGCTTTAGTTGGGACCACCGCACAATTTGTTGGTTTCACGGCCATCTCATGGCGTCAAAATAAGATTGGCGCAAACATCGCGCAGGGGGTCATCACACCCAAAGTGCAATTTCCTAACCTATTAAAGAATCCGCGGTTAGCACTACCATCGTTTGTTGCAGCAGGGGTTTGCGCACCAATTGCCACGATTTTCTTCGGCTTCAAAGTTCCCTACACGCTGGGTGGCTTAGGCCTGAACTCCTTGATTGCGCCAATCAACTTGGCTTCAAGCAGTATGCCCATGTTTATTGCCTACATGGTAATGGCCGTCTTAGCTCCCGCAGTTATTTCACTCGTGGTCTATCGGGTACTATTGGGTCTTAACTGGGGTGCTAACGAACAGCTCCATTTGGAAATCGTTTAACTGTTAGAATAATAATATGTAAAATTAGGATATTACTTGGTATATTTTATAAAGTAGTAAAGGCATAGATAAAAGCCGCATATCGATTGTGATATGCGGCTTTTAACGGGTCTAAGCTTTTTAGTGTTGATTAAGTTCAACACTGAGAAACTTAGGCCTGTTTTTTTGCAAAAAAAGGACACCTAGTCTCCCAGGCGTTATACTT
>NZ_BJDO01000038.1 GCF_005405185.1 Secundilactobacillus hailunensis | reverse complement strand
TCCAGTGCTGTGTGTTTGGATCTAGGCATACAAAAATCCCTCCATAGTCATCAAATGAATTATTGTATTTCATCTGACAACCATAAAGGGATTATCGCAGGAATAGGTCTTATTTGGGTTAAATTCTGGAATCTACCGAGCTGTGTCACACACTCTTTTTTTAGTTTATGCTTTTAATCCTAAAGCCTTAACCTGTCCTTGAACGATCTGATCACACAGATCATCGTACCGGATACCGTCTGCTTCAGCTTCTTGCGGCATTAGCGACAGCGGTGTCATGCCTGGTAACGAGTTGGCTTCAATCACATATAGGCCATTGTCGTTCCAGAGAAAATCAATTCGACCATAGTTGCTGAGGCCTAACGCTTTGAAGGTCTTCAAAGAAATCTGCTTCATTTTATCGTGAACCTCATCTGGAATATCCGGTGGGGTCACAAACTTAGTGGTATTACCCGTCACAAATTTATGTTCAAAGTCGTACCAGCCATCCGTCACGATAATTTCAATAGCTGACAAAGCTTTACCGTTCACAACCGCCATTGAGAATTCACGGCCATCAATGTATTCTTCGACTAAAATTTCATCATCAAATTCAAAGGCTTTTTTTAAGTCCTGCTTAAATTCATCATCGTTTTTAGCAATGTACATACCCACGCTAGAACCGCCATTGACCGGCTTAATGAAAACTGGGAAGCCAAATGGCAAGACAACTGTTCCGGAGTCTTCCTTACGGATATTAACAAACTGCGCCGTTTTAATGCCGTTATACAACATGATTTCCTTAGAAACGCTTTTATCCATCGCGATTCCGGAAGCCAGTGCACCACTGCCCGTATACGGAATATTGTTTAGATCAAGAACTGCTTGAACCTTACCGTTTTCACCATCACCACCATGCAGACCGACCCAGACAATGTCAGCCATTGCCAAAATTTTTAACACGTTCGGGCCAAATAGCTGAGTAGACCCATCAGGACGTAACGCATTGATAACGTCATCCGTCATGATCTCATCCGAAATGTTAAGGTCAATATTTTGTTCTCGACTGGTAAATAGTTTCGCCATAGACTGATCGTCTGCGCCTGGTAAACCTAGAAATAAATCGACTAGCGCAACCTCATAACCCTTACGCCGTAATGCATTTGCTACCTTAGCACTAGAAGACAGGGACACGTTGCGTTCCGTTGAGCGACCACCCGCTAATACCACGATCTTCATAATTTTTTCCTCCGCTTCTTTCTTAGAACCTTAAGTATAGCAGAAAAGAATTGACGGAGCTAGATTTTGGCAAACGGTCTAATTGAATTTTCATTTTACATATCTCAGCAAAGGCTTACTGATCAAGGGCACTAAGACGCCTGCCATGATTGCTTCAGGTACCCCGTTTGTTGCCATAATGCCTAATAACCACGGCATCAAGGCATGCACGTTGAGTTTATCTAGTGGCAGCCAACCTAGGTAATACATGCCAGCCATAAACCCAAGTACCAAAATGGTATTGACTAACGAGCCGATAATCCCGGTCAATGACAATTGCCAGATCTTGGCGTCGCGCACATTACGAACCATTTTTAAGATTGCCCAGCCACTGACTAGACCAACTAATAATCGTGGCAGAATTGAAACTAATGGGTTAACTAACACGTAAATGGCCATGGGACTGGTCGGCCAGACGAAGGCCCGAATCCAGTTGATGAACCCCCAGGTAAAGCCGACCCAGGCCCCATCCTTGGGTCCCAGTAAAACGGCGGCAATCACTACTGTCACCTGAATGATCACGATACTAAATGGTCCCACCGGAATATAGCCTAGAAACGGCACAATACTTTGAACAAAAACAATGGCAATAAATAACGATAAAATCGAAATACGATAGGCGCGACTCTGTGTATTAATGACGTTCTCCCCCTTTCGTGATGTTGATCATCCAACTTAGATGGCTCTAATTTTACCGCGAATACACAGTTTTCACAATTAATAAAGACTATCTGATCGTCAACAAATACGCTGATCCAGCAAACTTAAAATACCATGATTTTCCGCCATTACTGGCCGTTGGAAAATCGTGGTATTTTAGTCAAAACTATTGCTTTTTAACTATTAATTATGCTAACCCCTGAATGGCTCTGCTATAAGCATCGGCACCCTTCATCGCCGCCACAACATCTGCCGGCGTCACTTTAAACGGCATTTCAGTCATGGTATCCGCTGGTGCGGTTGCTGCTTGACCAACTTTCAACAGATCGTCATCAGAAATATCTGCGATTCCGAGACTAGCAAAGGTCGTTGGTAAGCCCAATGCTAGATCAAACTCAAGATAGGATTGAATATCCTCGGTATCGCGGCCTTCTAGAAACAGCTGAGTCAACGTACCAAAGGCGACTTTTTCACCGTGGGTCTTGGCGTGCAGTGCCTCATTGGGTAAGGAAGTCAGCCCATTATGAATGGCATGAGCAGCAGCTAACCCGCCGCTTTCAAACCCAACACCGCTCATTAACGTATTGGCTTCAACGATCTTTTCCAAAGCTGGCGTAACGGCGTGGACCCCGGCAGCGTCAATAGCTTGCAGACCGTAAGCGAACAGTGTTTCTTCACACTTCTCTGCAATGGCGTTTCCCACCAAGGTCTGCTTAGCATTCAGCATCGTTTGGCCGTTACCCTTGGCAACTGCTTGAGCTTCAACGTTAGTCGCTAAAGCATCCGCAATGCCGGAAGCTAGCAACCGGGTTGGCGCGTTGGCAACCAGTTGTGTATCAACTAGGACTAAATCGGGATTTTTGCTGTAGAAGCGGTACTTTTCGAAACCACCGTCTGGCGTGTAGATCACCGATAACCGTGAACAAGGTGCATCCGTTGAGGCTAACGTTGGTAAAATTGCCACTGGCAACTTTAAATTGTCAGCAATGGCTTTAGCTGAATCCAGTGTCTTACCACCGCCGAGACCAATAATCAAATCAGCCCCAAAGTCTTGGCCAATGCCCGTAATGCGGTCGATTTCCTGATCCGAAGCTTCACCCTTGAATGTCACCTTACGAACATCAAACTTTTGCTGACCTAAGTAATCGATAAACTTTTTACCCACAATCTTATAGACCGTCGTATCAGCCATCACGATGGGTTTAGACCCTAACTTGTGCAAGGCTTCAGCACTGTCAAATAAGGCACCGCTACCTTGAACGTACGTCGATGGACTACCAAAAATTTTTGTCATCGGTGATTACCTCCATATTTGTATTTACGTCACCAGTATAACCCATATCGGTTGTAATGTATGCGGTTTCACTATTTCAAATAAAGCCACTTTCCATAATTCCGTTAAAGACTGCATTTTCTAATCATTTAAAGTAGAATAAGAGTAATTAGAACTAACTTGGAAGGAGATCGAAATGGCAGAACAATTTAAAATTACGATCACCAACATTATTTGGAGTTTTGACCGTGACCGTCACCAAGTTAATTTATTGCTTGTCCGGCGCGCAGATCAGCCTTTTGCAAAGTTTTGGGCACTGCCTGAAACGACCATGCGTGCTGACGAAAGTGCTGATGAGGCTGCTTTGCGATTGGTCCGTGAAAAAATCGGCTTGAAACTGGCCAGCTTCCATACTGAACAGCTAGCCACCTTTACCCACCCGGAACGCACACCCGGCCAGCGAACGCTCTCACTAGCTTACATGACCTTTTTACCTGAAATGCCCAAACTAACTCCAGGATACGGCGCTACCGATGCCCGCTGGTTTAGTATGCAAACAGCGGATGACCAAAGTGTGTTTACGAACGGTGAATTTAAATTTTTGACGACCCCTATTACGAACCAAACTGATTACTACGTCAGGCTGACCGACCGCAAAATCGATGCCACCGTTTCGTTAGCCTTTGATCATGACTGGATCCTCAAAATTGCCTGTGACCGAATCGCCAATAAGCTCGATTATCAGCCCAACATTTTGCTAATCTTAGGCGCCACTTTTACCCTTAAGCAGGCCCGGCAAGTTTTTGCGATTTTTAAACATCTTACGCTCGCCGATATCGATAATTCCAACTTTAAAAAGAACCACCGGCAGATTTTTGAAGCGGTGGGAACGGCTAGTCAAACCCACCCAGGCCGCCCTGCCAAAGTCTTTCGGTTGCGTTATTTATAATGTACAACCGGTAAGGACCAACGCCGTAATTGACACCAGTTTTTATCGTGAGTGTCCATCTCCTAAATATCCAGTCTTCTGTGATACTATGAGCATGTAATTAGACATGAATAGGAGGCTTTCACATTGACTGGTAGACTGGCAAATAAAGTAGCGCTCGTAACGGGCGGTGCAGCAGGGATTGGCTTAGCAACTGTCAAACGATTTCTTGAAGAAGGTGCTACCGTTGTTTTCACTGATATCAATGACGTGGCTGGTAAAGCTCAGGAAAAACAGTCAGCAACTGACAAGGCAGTTTTTATGAAACAGGACGTCAGTAAGGAAGCTGACTGGGACAAAGTCGTCGATGAAACAATCAAGCGGTTTGGCACAATCGATATTTTGTTTAATAACGCCGGTATTTTTAAACTCACTGCTTTACCTGACATTACTGAAGAGCAGTGGGATCAGACTATGGCAATCAATGCTAAGGGCGTCTTCTTTGGCATGAAACACGTGATTCCCCTGATGGCCAAGAAGCGCAATGGATCCGTGATCAATGCTTCTTCAGCTGCTGGGTTAGTCGGCACTGCTCAAACCGTGCTGTACGGTGCAAGTAAAGGTGCGGTTCGGTTAATGACTAAGCATGCCGCAATCGAATACGCTGCGCAACAAGTACGCGTTAATTCGGTTCACCCTGGCTTGATTGCAACCGAAATGGCTGATTACGCTTCTGATACTTATCAGCAGTCGAAAGCTGAATTGGGCAAAGTTCATCCACTGGGACGACTGGGCAAACCCGAAGAAGTCGCAGCCACCGTTGCCTTCTTAGCTTCGGATGATGCCTCGTTTATTACCGGAGTTGAAATTCCGGTGGATGGCGGCATGACGGCGGAATAATTTAGGTACAATGATTAAATATAATTTAATATCAAATAGCTATGAGTCAACGAATCTAACATCCGTTAACTCATAGCTATTTTTAAATATTCACAAAGTGTCACACGATACTGCGATAGTACGCAACCGTCTGCCCAAACTCCGTCTTAAAGTCGGCTTCGGGCTGCCACCCCAATTCACGTTCGATCTTGGAACTATCCACTGCATACCGGCGATCATGCCCTAGCCGATCAGCAACGTATTCAATGTGATCTTCGCTAATGCCCAGTTCCAAGCAGATCAACCGCACAATCTCATTATTTGACTGCTCATTATGACCGCCAATATTGTAGACCTCACCGGCGCGGCCACGGCGCATCACCAATTCAATTGCCCGGCAATTATCCAGCACGTATAACCAGTCGCGCACGTTTTTGCCGTCACCATAAATGGGCAGGGTTTCTCCTGCCAGGCCCCGGGTGATCATCCGTGGAATCAGTTTTTCTGGATGCTGCCGAGGCCCGTAGTTATTGGAACTACGCGTAATCGATACGTTTAGACCATAAGTTTCAAAATACGCTCTTGCCAGCATATCCGCGGAAGCTTTGCTGGCTGAATACGGTGAGTTCGGCTGCAAGGGCGATTCTTCGGTAAAAGTCCCCGTCTGGCCTAATGAGCCATAAACTTCATCCGTCGAGATCTGAATAAATTTCGTGACCTCAGCCGCTCTGGCAACGTCCAGTAACGCCAGCGTCCCCTCCACGTTAGTTGTCACGAAGGTATCGGGATTTTCAATCGACCGGTCCACGTGGGATTCGGCGGCAAAATTAACGATCGTCTCGATACCATATTCAGTAATCAAATGTTGAACTAATTCTCGATTACGAATATTACCCTGCACAAAGTGATAGCGGTTATCATCTGAAACACCATCCAAGTTATGTAAATTGCCAGCGTAAGTGAGCAGATCTAAATTCACAATGCTATCTTCAGGATGTTTTCGTAAGAGATACCGGATAAAATTACTGCCAATAAAGCCGGCACCACCTGTTACTAAAATTTTCATAATGTGCCCCTTTCAAATCTGTTGCTTAGCGTACACACCCGCACCGATCATCCCAGCCCAAGCCCCCAGCTGAGCAGGGACGATATCGCACACTTCTCGGGCAACTTTCAAGGCGTGACCGGCAATCACTGCTCGAGTGGGTGTTAACAGCCGATCTCCGGCAGCGGCCATTCCGCCACCGATAATGATCCGTTCTGGATTATACAGATTAATGGCTGACGCTAACCCATAGCCTAAAATTTCACCAGTCTCCTGCATCACCGTTTGGGCTAACTGATCCTGCTGGTCATAAGCCTCAGAGACCATTTTAGCGGTGATCTTAGTCTGGTCGTTATGCGTCCAATCAGTAATCACACTGGTTTCACCGGCTGCTAGATGTTCCTGAACCGTTTTGATCATGCCCCGAGCCGACACGTACCGCCCTAGGCAGCCCGAACTGCCGCACGCGCATGGCCGGCCATGACGATACATGTTCAAATGACCCAGTTCACCGGCACTGTTTGATTTACCGTACATCATCTGACCATCAGTAATGATCGCCGCACCCAGACCAGTACCTAGCGTCACCATCAGTACGTTTTGCTTACCACGACCAGCGCCTAATTGCCATTCGCCGTATAGATTGACCCGGACATCGTTATCAATGTAGGTCGGCAAATGAAACTGTGCTTCAATCAATTGCACCACCGGCACGTTTTCCCAGTTAGCAAAGTTAGGCGAAAAGATTGATAATCCTTTTTTAATGTCCATTTGTCCGGGAACGCCAATGCCGATCGACTTTATCCGGCTGGTATCTGTTTGAGTTTCAACTAATAGCTGCTTGATACCAGCAATCATGTTGGCCATCACCGTTTGGCTATTCGTCTCCGATTCGGCCGCTACTTTCAATTTAGTCTGAACGGTCAAATCATCGTTTAATAAACCAATTTTAATGTTGGTTCCACCTAGATCAATTCCAAGATACATCTCTTTCACCTGCTTGTAAGCGTTTTACATGATAATAACATACTGTCTCGACTTCGATAAATGATTTAGCACGGTCAAGACAAAAAGAAGGTCAGCTCCACATGAGTTGACCTTCCTTTGAACTATTTTTCATTAGGCTTATTTGTTTTTTTAGTTGGCGTTTCCTTACGTAATCGATCCGCTGTATCTAAAATATACTGACGCAGCTCATCCTTGATTTCCGGATGGGTCAAGCCGTATTCAACGTTGGTCTTGACGTAGCCGAACTTGTTGCCGACATCAAAGCGCTGACCCTTGAATTCATGGGCAAAGACACGCTGAGTCTGATTCAACTTATCGATTGCATCCGTCAGTTGAATCTCGCCGCCCTTACCCGGCTTTTGGTGTTCCAAAACATCAAAAATTTCCGGGGTCAGCAAGTACCGGCCAATAATAGCAAGATCACTGGGTGCTTCATCAATGGCGGGCTTTTCAACAAACCGGTTAACATTAAACAAGTCAGTATCTACTTGATCTTGGGGATCAATCACACCGTAAGCCGATACCTCATCATGAGGAACCTTTTTGACGGCCAGAATTGATGCGTGTGTCTTCTCGTATTCATTCATTAATTGTTTGGTCAATGGCACCTTATCGTTCATTAGATCATCGCCAAGCATCACTACAAAAGGTTCCCCCGCGATAAATGACTTAGCGTAACGAATGGCATCACCTAACCCATTAGGATATGGCTGGCGAATATAATAGAGATTCATGCCAGCTGCCGCAGTGGTTTCTTGAACCAGTTCCAGCAACTTAGTTTTACCCTTTTGCTTTAAATTTTGTTCCAGCTCAGGAGCGGAATCGAAATGGTCTTCAATAGACCGCTTTCCCTTGCCTTCAATGATCAGAATATCTTCAATGCCACTGGCCTTAGCCTCTTCAACAATGAACTGAATTGTCGGTTTATCGACAATTGGCAGCATTTCCTTTGCAAGCGCTTTAGTTGCTGGCAGGAAACGGGTCCCAAGACCGGCTGCCGGAATCACGGCTTTACGTACTTTCATGATTAGAATCTCCTCTATTAACAGAATCATGCTTATCAAAGCTAATTTCTATTTTACACTATGTGCCCGAAAAAAGGGGGCTTTTAATAAATTCATAACATAGTTACCGGTGATTAAGACACATTTAGTGTACTGTTTGCTGGAAAAACTCACGGACCCAGTCACTGTCACCGCCATTTTGATACTGACGTTCTAAGACGGCATACCGGCGCTTAGGAAATTCGTACCGGTTATGGTATTGAAGGTTATGCATCATTTCGCTAACCCCTTTTTGAAGTCCGCGAAGCATCCGATTCAAGTGTTCTGAGCGCAGATACTGCGTGCGTTTGGGTAAAGCTTAATGCTTAATCAAGAGACTGATTCTGCCTTATAATGAAACTTAGATAGAAGGCGGGTAAAAATGCTTCAAAATTCCTTTTCAGCAACCATTCAATATTTAATTGCCAGTATCCTCGGACCGGTGAAGACCAGACCGTCCAGCTTAAAACATACCGTGACCATTGATCACCAGCAGTATGCTTCAAAGTACACGGTGAGCCAGATACGCCAACGTTATCATCTGCGTTATCAAAAGAAGCGCGTCAATCATCAGCTGATCTACGTTAACCGCGTCTGGTTATACGCCACCACCGCCCGTAGCGGTATCTGGAACTACCAGCAGCCTACTCGAAGCAGTCAGGTCACCCACACTGGCCGGTTCATTGTTTTCAGAACTTGGCTAGGCGGCAATACTAGCAGATTAAATTACGTCAGTTTAAATACCGGCAAACTGTATACCACTAAAGTTATTAATCTGAACAAAAAATGATTATCAGCCCAGCGACTGATAATCATTTTTAATTTATTAACACTGTTCATCATTAGGTAAACAATCACAGGGCACCTGTTTAGGTGCTGTTTTAACTTTACGGCTCAATGCTGCTTGCAATTGCGCAATATCATCTTGCGTCAGGGTCACGTGGTCCACTAAGTTTAACAAAGTGGCCCCTTTCTTCATGGCACACAAATGATCAAATAACTGCTCAGCTGAACCGTTCATGGCCGCCGTTTCACTGATCGTTGCGGTATAGAGAAACCGCCGTTCTTTCTTCTCAGTCTTTAGCAGCCCCTTTTGCACGAGCCGCCGCAAAAGCGTTTTTATCGTCGAGTCAGACCACGACCGTTTTTCCTGCAGTAAATCAATCAGTTCACGAGAATAGATCTTACCCTTCGTCCACACGATCCGCATTAATTCCCACTCTGATGGTGTAATCTCTTGAATCGAATTCTGTACTGATTCGCTCATGGTTTAGCCCTCCGTTTACAGTTGTACACACTAGGAAAAGTTTAACATGGTCCACGTTGATGTCAATTAATTTCTACCTAAAATAATAACACTCACAGCCCGGTCTATACCTGAAGTCGCTTCAATTGTTAATTTGATTAATGTCCGTATAATGAACATCAAAGTTGCCCTCAGGTGACTGACTAAGGAGGAATTTGATCATGGTTAAAGTAGGCATTAACGGTTTTGGTCGGATTGGTCGTTTGATTTTACGTCGGGTACTTGAACTCAATGATCCGGATATTGAAGTTACCGCTATTAATGATTTAACAACCCCGTCCATGCTAGCGTATCTGTTTAAATATGATACCACCCATGGGACGGTGCCATACGATGTCTCCGCTACTGATGATTCATTGGTGATTGATGGTCACACCTTCCGCGTTTACGCCGAACGTGATGCTAAGAACATTCCCTGGGTCAAGGACAACGGTGTTGAACTCGTCTTGGAGTGCACCGGTTTTTACACTTCAAAAGAAAAGTCTCAGGCTCATCTGGATGCTGGCGTCAAGAAAGTTTTGATCTCCGCTCCAGCCGGCCCGATCAAGACGATTGTCTACAACGTTAACGAGGATACCATCACCGCTGACGATACGATCATCTCCGCTGGTTCCTGCACCACCAACGCGTTAGCCCCAATGGCCTATACGTTAAACAAAGAGTTTGGCCTGGAAGTGGGCACCATGACCGTTATCCACGCCTTTACCAGCTCACAAATGATTTTGGATGGGCCGAAGAGCAGCAAACTGCGCCCTAACCGGACCGCATCCGCCAACACGATTCCGCACTCAACTGGGGCCGCCAAAGCGATTGGTTTGGTCATTCCAGAATTGGACGGTCACTTACAGGGCCATGCCGAACGGGTAGCGGTTATTGATGGTTCCGTATGCGAACTGGTTTCGGTACTGGGTACTGAAGTCACTGCTGATCAGGTCAACGCCGCCATCAAGCCTTACACCGATGGCAACCCGTCATTTGGCTGGAATGAAGACAGCATTGTTTCTTCAGACATCATCGGTGATACCCACGGTGGCGTCTTCGATCCAACGTTGACCGAGGTCACGACCAACGGTAAGTTCCAAGTGGTTAAAACGGCTACTTGGTTTGATAACGAATACGGCTTCGTTTCCAACATGGTGCGGACTGCTAAAGCCTTCGCAGACGCATAAATTTAACTCACTAACATCTATCTGGCACGGCTGTTTATCAGCCGTGTTTTTTTGCGTTTAGTTGACGTTTGGAATCGCTGGCGTATCAAAGTTAGCTTGGGCCTTGGCATTGGTCGTTTTGGTCACCAACGCGTTAGCAGTGCCGTAATAGCCAATGTACTTAGTACCGCTGACCGTTACTGGTGCAGTCATTAGATCTTGGGTGTTCAATTTAAACTGCGTTTGCTGTTGAACCTGCTTAACCGTCCCGCTCGCGGCAGTGCCATACTGCCATTTTTGTGCCTTGATCTGGATTATTTCCCCAACAACTTGCCTACCACTCTTATTTTTACTGACTTTAGCAGTCACCGGGTACGCCTTGGTGGCAGCAAAGGGTAGCTGCCGCGTGGATTGATCGAACTGATCAGCACGTTTCTGATCTTGTTTTGCCTCCGAATTAGCTTGGGCAATGCCTTTTTTATAGGTGTATTGATTGGAATTTTTCTGATTGGCCTTATCTGTTGCCAGTTCACCATGGTAATTGGCTTTCTTACTTGCCAGTGTTTGGTTAAATGTTTGGCGCTCATTATCTTTGGCTAACCTGATGACCTGACTGACCCGCTGATGGTTCAGCGACTGCAAGGAAACACCCGTCACTTGATAATCAGTAACTCGTCTCTTTTGCTGGACCAAAACATCTTTCACCTGACTGTTAGACTTCGGTGCAGCCGTATTCAACCGGTACCAGACCTGTCTTTTAGCATTTTGAGCAGTGGTTACAAAGGCCACTTTGCCAGCTTTACTGGCAGTTGTCGAATGACCGCACCCCGCCAGACTGACCAAACTCACCCCTGCTAAGCCAACCAACATAACCCGCAATAAACGTAATTTCATCCGTAATTTTCCTCCTCAAGAATTTAGCTGTTTAATTTCACAATACCGTTCACGGCTTGCTCATGCAACACCGCAAAATTTAATTGGAAGTTGTAAATGCCAGGTATTTTAACCGATATAACGGTTACATTCAGATTGCTTCTTTCCATCGCTATACGTTTCGTTGTAAGATAAACAAGTGATTATGATATTACTGAAATCTACTTATATATTCTTAATGCTACATATCACATAATTCTATTGAAAGAAGGTTCTCCTGTGTCAAAACGGAACATCTTTATTGTCACCTTTGCATTATTACTTTCAAACGCCATGAGTGGTCTCGATAACACGATTATTAACACTGCGTTACCAGCCATTATTTCTGACCTTCATGGCATCGAGTTAATGGGCTGGATTGTTGCCGTCTTCCTATTAGGAACGGCCGTCAGCACTCCCCTTTGGAGCAAGTTAGGTGAACACATCGGCAACAAGCAAGCCTACCAATTAGCGGCCATGTTCTTCGTGGTCGGCTCGTTTCTCCAAGGAATTTCACCCAATATCGTTTTTCTGATTATCGCCAGAACGATTGCCGGAATTGGTAATGGCGGGGTGGTGTCACTACCCTATATCATCTACGCGCACCTGTACGAGAATCCCCGTAAACGGATGAAGGTCCTGGGATTTGTTTCAGCCAGTTACAGCATGGCAACGATCATCGGTCCGTTAGTCGGTGGCTACATTGTCGATACCTTCAGCTGGCACTGGGTCTTCTTCTTAAACGTCCCAGTCGGTTTAATTTCAGCAATTTTGGTACAGCTTTATTATAAATCTGATCCTAAATACCGGGTGGACAGTGCGGTGGATTATGCCGGCGCCTGCCTCATGAGCGTGGGTCTCATTGCCCTGCTGGCCGGTATTGAAATGATTGGCAGTGTGAACGCAATGATCGTGATTGCAGTTGTGGTCTTTGCTGCTATTTGTCTGGGTGTTTTATTCCACATCGAAGGACACGTGGATGATCCCATCATTCCGCGACGTCTATTTAAGAATCGCGCCCTGGTCATTGATTTTATTTTGTTTATGATCATTTGGGCAGCCTTTCTGGGATTCCTCATTTACAGTCCAATGTGGGCCCAAGCACTGCTGGGAACCAGCGCGCTAATTGGTGGGGCAACTCAAATTCCAAGTTCCGTCACTGATTTCATTGGTTCGAGTTCAGTGGCCCCTCTGCGCCGTGCGCTAACTCCCCAAAGGGTGATCGCACTAGGTATCTTTACCCTAGTCATCGCCTTTCTGCTGATGGTTGTGATGGGCGTTAAAGCGCCTTACTGGATGCTGCTATTGGCTGGAGTCTTCGAAGGCTTTGGTAATGGTGCTTGCTTCAACGAACTACAGGTCAAAGTCCAGCAGGATGCTGATCCTAAGGATGTCCCCGTTGCTACCTCTTTTAGTTTTCTGATTCGGATGCTGAGTCAAACGTTTATGGCCTCGATTTTTGGACTCATCATGAACAGTGCGCTGCGCCATGGCGTTGCCCGTTCTGGCGGTCAGATCACCATGAAAATGATGAACAAATTGAGTGATGCTGCTAGTGTTGGCTCACTGCCCGCTAAGTTGATTCCACAAATGCGCGTGATTCTGCACACTGGTCTGCATAACATCATGGTCGTGTCACTCATCTTAATGCTGATCGCCGGTAGTCTTAACATTTGGGCCCAGCAGCTTGAAAAAGCCAAGTATGCACACTTGGCAGCTCTTAAGACTGAAAAGTCAGCTTCATAGTTATTTAAAACCATAAAAAACGTACCAGTCAAATAAACGGCTGGTACGTTTTTTGGTCTTATCCCCTAAAACCGACTCATTTTTCGTCCTATTTGCTGCGCTGAATCAACTCTTTCATGACCGTCTGCAGCGTCTCAGCAAACGGTGCGTCCACATTAAGATGACTGCGATCAAGCCGCTGCTGCCACCATTTGTTCCGAATTTCCACGATTTTGGGCACGACCTGGCTGCCCGCTGTCGTAATCTTGATCACGTTTGTCGTCCGGTTATCAACGGATTGGGTCTGTGATACGTAACCCAGTTCGGATAACCGCTTAATTTCCCGGGTAATTTGACCCTTATTGATCACCAGTTTTTTGGCTAATTCGTTTTGACTGTGCTCACCCTGCTGCTCTAACAACAGTAATATGTATGCGTTGGTAACGTTTAAATTAAGTGCTTTGTAGATTGGCTGAGTATCCCGTTGAAAAGCACGGTGAATTATCGAAAAGCTTTGGGCTAAATCTCCCGGAAACGTTTGTAAAGTCAAAAAGATCCCTCCTGAATGAATACATGAATAATTTAATTATAACGTTAGATAACCTTTATTGAGCACATTACTTTAAAATCCTGTAAGTTTTTTCTGTGATAATTTTTAATTCATCCGTATTCAAGGCTAACTTAATGCGCTGGAATATTCCGTATAAGCCCTGAAACCGCTGTTGGTAGCGTGTTGAAGTCACTCGTCTAAAAAGCGCTGATGAACAAACTGCCTTTAACTTGCTTGACATTGTCATTAAAATAGCTTAGATTTATTAGCAACAAATAAAAGTAAAAAGTGCTTTTATTTTCACAGCATATAAGTTGTTTTTACTTTTATTTAAAATAGTTGTCACTGTTTGGGATTACGTAGAGGAGAGAGAACGTATGAAGGCAAAGAATATTAACAATCAAGATAGTCGGTTCAGCACCTGGAAAATTCATCTAACAGTCGCAACAACGACGCTCATACCAGCGGCGGTAGGCATCAACTACATCGCTAAAGCGCTGGCGGAAGGCCTCAAATTACCACTGTGGTTAGGCTCACTGGGCACCTTTCTAGCCAGTATGCTGGCGGGGCCAACTGCTGGCGCCATCAGCGGCTTTATTAATAACGTGATCTATGGCCTCACCCTATCGCCAGTTTCAACGGTTTATGCCATCACCAGTATTGGTATTGGTATCGCTGTGGGGATTTTATTTCACCGCGGCTGGTTTCAAAACGCTAAGCGGGTCTTTGTTTCGGCAATCATCATTGCGTTAGTTTCAACCATTATTTCCACCCCGCTAAACGTGATCTTCTGGGGTGGCCAAACTGGGGTTGCTTGGGGCGACGCGATCTTTGCCACGATGATTGGCAATCACATCAACATTTGGCTGGCCTCGTTCACCGATGAATTCGTTTTGGATCTGTTGGACAAATTCGCTGTGGCCTACTTGGCATTTTTAATTTATCGTCAATTACCGCAACGGATGATCAACTATTTCAAGGATAATCAATAATGGATATTCGAAATCACAGTCTTCAAAAGACCGTTCGATTACATTGGTATAACGTCATCGATCCCGTAACCAAACTGTTACTGGCACTGTTTTTGACCCTGCTGTCATTTCAGCTCACTGACTTATATTTTGAAGTCGGCTTGGTTTTGATTTCACTGACACTTCTGCTCCTGTCACGGCTTTCCGTGGCCACGCTGCACGCAGTCTCATTCAGCCTCTTTTTAATTGCCACGATGATCCTCATCCAAGGACTATTTAATAGTCATAACACGCATCCGCTAGTCACCATTTTATCGATCACCCTTTACCAAGAGGGCGTTCTTTACGCCCTCAATATGGGTACCCGGATACTGATCATCATCTTTTCCATCGGTTTTTTCATGAATACGACCACCATCTCGGAGAATGCGACGTACCTTGAATCGGTGGGAATGCCTTATAATCAGGTCTACTTACTCATGTCGGTCTGCTATATTCTGCCGCAGATCCAGCAAAATTTAAACAAGATTCAATTTGCTGAGAAAGCTCGGGGGATTAATCTCCAAAGAACGCTGATTCAAAAACTGCAGTCACTATTGCCAATCATGATTCCGCTCATCATCAAAACCTTTGATCAGTCGATCAATCGCTCAATTACCCTGCAGTTACGCGGCTTCAACAGTCCAGAACGGACGATTGCGACACCGATGTATCACTATTTCAAGCCAAAATTTAACCATTATTTTTTAGTGTTCATGATCATGATTTTAATCGGGGTTAAGCTATGGCAAATTATCAGCAACTTTCTCTAAATCACCTCAGTTTCACCTATCAGCATGACCGGAACCCGGTGTTGGACGACCTCACCGTCTCCGTACCGCTCAATCGCATTATCGGGATCATTGGTAATCACCACGCTGGTAAGACTACACTCTGTCGTGTCCTGGCCGGGATCGTCCCGCAGATTATTTCAGGCAAGCTAACGGGTGACTGTCAGATTGGCGACCAATCTCCCGTTCGAGACTGGCCGGCCTATAATCAACAAACCGGCTTTGTCCTGCAGGATCCCCACAGTCAATTAAGCGGGTTAGCTGACACGGTTGCCGACGAAATTGCCTTTGATCTCTTGAACCATGGCGTTAAAGAAACCGACATCCAGCAACGCGTGACAACAGTCGCCGCACAATTACAGCTAACAGCGCAGTTGCAGCAATCCCCCGATTCCCTATCAGGCGGTCAACTTCAGCGGTTAGCCATTGCCACAGCCATCGTCACTCACCCTAATGTGTTGATCTTAGATGATCCAACCAGTGAAATGGATCCGCAGGGAAGAAGGGACTTTTTCAATTGGCTCAAAACCGTCACCCATACCACGATCGTGATTGTTTCAAACGAAATTGATGAGCTGTGTGAAACGGCTGATGAGCTGTGGATACTCGAAAAGGGCCACCTCGTCAGCCACGGCACACCACTGCAAGTGATGAATCACCTTAACCCAGAATGGCAGGTGACAACACCTATGGTCTATCAACTGGCGAGGTTGATGAATTGGCCATTGGCTATTAAACCGACACTTTTTCCAGTAACTCTCAATCAGCTTCGGAGGTGTGTGAATGTCAATCATTCAAATCAGTGATTTACGCTATCAGTATCCAGCCAGCGATTTTCAGCTCTCAATTAATCAACTGTCAATTGCTGATTCATTGGTCGCCATCGTGGGGCAAAACGGTGCCGGTAAATCTACTCTGTTTAAACTCTTAACCGGCCTCATTCAGCCGCAAAAAGGCGAGATTAACATCAACCAGCAAAATTTAGCACGCTTAACGCCTGAGGAGCGTTTACGCACGATCGGCATCATTTTTCAAGATCCTAGTTCGCAATTATTTAACGCAACCGTTGAAAAAGAAGTTGCCTGGAGTCTATCGCAGCTTGAATCAGATGCAGAGTTGATTCAAGCTACCATAAAAAAGGCGTTGGCTTCAGTCGGCTTAACCAAACTCAAAGACCAGAACCCCTTTGATCTCTCACTGCCAGAAAAAAAGCTGCTGACCATCGCCACAGTGCTAGCAATCAACCCGCAGATCTACCTATTTGATGAGCCTATGATGTCACTTGACTGGCCCAGTCAGCGCTTGGTGACTGTACTGATACAACATCTCGCTCAAACGGGTCATCAAGTCATTGCCATCACCCATGACATGGACTGGGTAGCTGCTACGTTCCCTAAAATGGTCGCCTTAGCGGCTGGTAACGTTGTTTTCGAAGGAGTACCCACTAACTTTTTCTCTTGCCCAGAACCCGTTAAAAAGGCCGGTCTTTTACCACCGCGAATCATGACCATCGCTCAGGAAGTTTTTAACGATCATCAAGTTTACCTGACACCGCAAGACTATGCCGAAAAGCACCTAGTTCACTAATAATCCTTGGTGATGTTGCATTGAAACATCTCGCTAAAAAGGCTAGTTTCAAATCCTCCAGCAGGACTTGAAACTAGCCTTTTTTGGACCTCTCAGCCCACAAAAAAGCAGCTCTTCCTAAACGGGAAAAGCTGCTTTGAACGCATATACCAATTGATATTAACGCTTTGAGAATTGACCAGCCTTACGGGCCTTTTTAAGACCTGGCTTCTTACGTTCTTTCATACGTGCATCACGAGTTAATAAACCGGCACGCTTGAGGGGACCACGAAAATCAGGGTCTACTTCGAGCAATGCACGGGCGATACCGTGACGAGTAGCGCCAGCTTGACCTGAGAAGCCACCACCATTAACGTTTGCTAAAACATCATAGTTACCTAAGGTTTCAGTAACGTTAAATGGTTGAACAACCACTTCACGCAAGTTAGCGAATGGAATGTAATCTTCGATTGCTTTGTCGTTCATAGTGATCTTACCAGTACCTGGTACTAAACGAACCTGAGCGACTGAATCTTTACGACGGCCAGTGCCGCGATATTGTACTTGAGCCAATTTGATTTCCTCCTTAAATTAGGTTAGTGATATCCAAAACTTCAGGCTTTTGAGCAGCATTGTCATGTTGGTCGCCAGCGTAAACGTGAAGCTTCAAGCCGATATTGTGACCTAATGAAGTATGAGGAAGCATACCCTTGACAGAAGTTTCAATCAATTTTTCTGGGTCATTTGCACGAAAATCACCAGCAGTGCGTTGCTTTAAACCGCCTGGGTGGCTCGTATGATGGTAATAGATCTTCCGTGTAGCCTTCTTACCCGTTAAAGCAACTTTCGAAGCATTGATCACAATAACGTGATCACCAGTATCTACATTTGGGGTGAACGTTGGCTTATTCTTTCCACGTAAGATGTTAGCGACAGCTGAAGCAAGACGTCCCAAGGGAACATCAGTTGCATCAACCACGTACCACTTGCGATCCACGTCACCTGGTTTAGCCATATATGTTGTACGCACGATTAATTTCCTCCAATTTCAGTGTTTGTTTGACATCCAATAACAAGTTTCCGGGGCCTATCGTGGGGCAAACAATACCAATTAACATAGTACAAATTTCTGCCCCTTAAGTCAAGGGTTTTCCGGATTTGTTTTCATTCTAATTTATAAAACTGATAGTTGCCCACCTAACTTACTAGATCTGGTTTACCGTTGCCGTTTAGGTAATTTAGTGGGATGTTCGGGATCATCTCCCTCATAATAAACGTGCTTCAGATATAACCCGCTTGCCGGAACCGTCCGCCTGGCAGCGCGACGGTCATTGATCCGGTACAGATTTAAAATATCGTCCACTGGCCGGGTACCAGAACCAATCTCAACCAGCACCCCAACCATGATGCGCACTTGATTATAAAGAAACCCGTTGCCGTAAAACTCAAATACCAACTCGTTATTGGGCCGATCTAAATGACAGCCAGCTTCGTAGATCGTCCGGTAGTTCGTCCGGGCTGAGGAACCCGATGCCACAAAGCTCGTGAAGTCGTGTTCGCCGATCAGGTCCTTAGCAGCCTGATTGATTCGGTCAACGTCAACTGGGAATTTCCAGTGACCCGTGTAGTTGCGCTTAAATGGGTTACGGAACTCACCTAAGTCCATCCGGTACAGGTAACACTTGCCAGAAACATCATAGCGGGCATGAAAATCCTCGCTAACGATGTCAACGTGCAAGACCTCCATATCTACCGGCAACATGCTATTTAAGCCCTTACGCATGCTTTCTGCCGTCAGATTAAAGGGCATATCAAAATGAACCACCTGCCCTAAAGCGTGAACGCCAGCATCCGTCCGACCAGACCCATAGATCACAATAGCTGGCGTGGGATTCTTCGCCATCTTGTTGACGACCCGCGTCAGTTCGCTTTCAATCGTTCGCATATGGGGCTGGCGCTGAAAGCCGGCAAAGTTGGTGCCATCATAGGCCAATATAATTTTATATCTCAACAGAATTTATCCTCTCAACTAAAATAACGTAATCCAATGACGGCACTTAAACTCACCACGTAGATGACCAATGACACGGTATCCAAGCGGTGCCATTTTAACTGCCGGTATTTGGTCCGGTTCTCGCCGTCTTGATAGCCCCTGGCTTCCATGGCAGTGGAGATTTCGATGGCCCGGTTAAACGCGTTGACAAACAGCGGAATTAAAATCGGCACGATCGTCTTAATCCGCTGTCGCAGACCACCAGCGCCAAAATCAACCCCACGAGAACGCTGGGCATTCATGATCTTTTCAGCTTCGTCCATTAACGTGGGCACAAACCGCAATGCCAAAGACAGCATCAAGGCCAGCGTGGCCACCGGAAAATGAAACTTGCGCAGCGGACTCAAAAGCGATTCGATGCCATCCGCAATTTCCAGCGGTTCGGTAGTGAACGTTAAAATAGTCGAGATCAAGATAATCAGCACGAACCGCATTAAAATTAAACCGGCACTATTCAGACCATTTTGACTCACCACTAACCAGCCCCACTGCCAATAAACGTGACCGCCAGCGCCAAAGAAGACTTGGATTAGGACGGTAAAAATCATCAGCCAAAATAAGGGCATTAATCCCCGAATATAGACTCTTAGCGGAATTGCCGAAGCTACTACTGAAGCTAATAGCAGCACCGTCATAATCAGGTACGTCCAAAAATCATTGGCGAAGAACACCACGGCAATGTATAAAAAGCTCAGGACTAATTTTGCCCGGGGATCCAATCGGTGAACCCAGGAATGTCCGGGAATGAAGCGGCCAAACATGACTTTATTCATGGCTGATCGCCCCCTTGGATAACTGTGGTGTCAACTGATCAGCTAGTTCCTCAACGGTCAGTGGCATGGTCTTAAAAGTAAATCCAGCCTGCTGCAGTTCATAGGCCATTTTAGTTGCGGACGGTAGGCCTAACTGATGGTCTTCCAGCCACTTAGGGTCGCTAAAAATCTTCCTAGGTGTCCCCTGCTTAATGAGTTCACCATGACCCATTACGATCACCTGGTTCGCATAATTTGCCACATCATCCATCTGGTGGGTGATGAGCACGATCGTCAGGTTCTGTTCTTGACGCAGTCGGGTTACCAGTTGCATGATTTCTAACCGGCCACGAGGATCCAGCCCCGCTGTAGGCTCGTCTAATACCAGTACCTCCGGCTCTAACGCTAAGACACCGGCGATGGCAGCCCGTCGCATTTGACCGCCAGACAGATCAAACGGTGACCGCTTTAAAAGTGCCTCATCAAGACCCACTTCGCCTGCCATCCGTTTTGCCAGCACTAGCGCATCCGTCTCCGAAATACCGAAGTTCTGCGGACCAAACGCAATGTCTTTGATCACCGTTTCTTCAAATAACTGGTTTTCCGGAAATTGAAACACAATACCAACCTTTTTTCGAAGCGGTTTTAAATGTTTATTTTTCGTTTCATTATTGATCACTCTGTCGCCAATTTTAACCGTCCCGGAAGACGGCTTCAATAGCGCATTTAAATGCTGAATCAGTGTGGACTTACCACTACCGGTCTGTCCAATCACCGCTGTAAACGACCCCGGTGTAATCTGCAGATCAATATTCTTAAGGGCTTGGACCGCAAAGGGCGTCCCAGCCTGATACCAATAATCTACTTGTTCAAACGTGATGTCCGTAGCCAATCGATTAAGCCCCTTTCATCTAAATAAGATTGCGGAACAGCAACGTGCCGTTTCTGCAGTGCGTCTTTGAGCTTTTCGGACAGCGGAACGTCAAGTCCCATGTCGATTAACTGCTGACCATGATTAAAGATGTTATCAGGGGTCGCCTCTTCCACAAAGCGCCCGTCATCGATCACCACCAGCCGATCAGCGTTAGCCGCTTCGTCAATATCATGGGTGATGGAAAGAACCGTTAAATTGAGATCCGTTTTTAACTGCTGAATCACGGCTAAGATCTCTTGTCGGCCACGAGGATCCAGCATACTGGTGGCTTCATCCAAAATCAGGATCTTCGGTGCAATAGCGATAATACCAGCCAGTGCGACCCGCTGTTTTTGACCACCGGAAAGGTTCGCTGGTTCGCGATCCTTATAAGCAGACATACCGACTTGTTTCAAGGCCCGATCGACTTTAACCACCATCGTATCACGGTCAACGCCGCGATTTTCCATACCAAACGCCACGTCGTCAGCCACGGTAGCACCCACAAATTGGTTATCAGGGTTTTGGAAAACCATGCCCACCTTTTCCCTGATCTGCCAAACACTGTCAGGCGTCAATTCTTGACCATCAATGGTGATCTTACCGGAATCGGCAGCCATTAACCCAATTAGCAGTTTGGCCAGCGTACTCTTACCACTGCCGTTATGGCCAACAATGGCCACCCAGTCGCCAGCCTGAATCTCAAAGCTGACGTCATCAATAGCTTTAGTATCACTATTACTATATTGATAATTTAAATGTTCAACCTGAATAATGGCCATTTATAATTTCCCCGTTTTTTAAAATTCACATGCTATTATAACAAATCTTATCCCCACAATGGTACTTTCACAGCTTTTTTTCAAGATAGTATGAGTTATTATTTGGCATGCTCAGTAATGTAGCCTATAATTGTCATATCGGAAACGCTTTCACATTTTAGCATAGGAGGTTTTTAAATGACCAAAAATATCGTGGTCGTTGGTGCGGGTTTTGCTGGGGTTCTCACAACAAAAAAACTCGCTAAACGGTTTAAATCTAATTCTGACGTGACGATTACTTTGATTGATCGCCACTCATATTTCACATACTTAACTCAACTTCACGAAGTAGCCACGGAACGGGTTCAGCCTGACGCCATTCAATACGATTTACAGCATTTATTCAATCATAATAAGAACGTCAAGTTGGTCACGGATTCCATTACTCAAGTGGATAAGGATAATAAAGTGGTAACCGGTGAAAACGGTCAGTATCCGTTCGATAGTTTAGTGATCAGTATGGGTGGTGAACCTAATGACTTCGGAACACCTGGAGTTAAGGAAAATGGTTACACCCTTTGGTCCATGGAAGACGCCATCCGGCTACGCACCCACTTAGATGACATCGTTCGACAAGGCGCTTCAGAAACCGATCCAGCAAAGCGCCAAGCAGCGCTAACCATCGTTGTCTGCGGTTCTGGATTCACGGGTGCTGAAACCATTGGCGAATTGATCGACTACAAGAAGATCTTGGCCAAACGCTACCGCATCGACGTTAACGAAATTAAGGTCATCTTAGTTGAAGCATCCCCTACCATTATCAAGATGCTGGATCGAACGAACGCAGCTCACGCTGAAAAATACATTAAAGCTAATGGTATTGAAGTTCGCGCTTCATCAGCTATCACTAAAGTTAACGCAGATTCAGTAGAAATCAAGGAACAAGATCCAATCTCGACCAATACCTTGATTTGGACCGCTGGTGTCAAGACCAACCACATTGTCGATGAATTTGGTATCGAAGCTGGTCGTGGCGGTCGTTTGGTAACCAACAAATATCTGCAAGCTACCGGTTTTGAAGACCAGAGCATTTACGTTGCTGGTGATGACGCCAACGCGACTGAGGAGGGTGCTGAACGTGCAGTTCCTCAAACCGCACAGGAAGCTGAATTTGAATCATACGTCGTGGCTCACAATGTGAGTGAAGACATCAACGGCTCACAAAGTTATGAAGCATTCAAAGATAAAAACATGGGCTTCATGGTCTCATTTGGGTACCGGTACGGTATTGCACAAGTCTTTGGTAAACGAATCCGGGGTTGGTTTGCGACAGCCATGAAGCATGGCGGTAACCTGCTGTACTTCGGCCGTATCCGCTCTGGTTACGCAATGTGGAAGTACCTGATGAATGAAATCTTCAAGACGAAAAATAAGCGAACCGTCCTAGGCAGCAACACAGCCACGAATACCAACGTTCTTTGGACGCTGCCACTACGCTTATTCTTTGGCTTAGGTCTCTTCTTTGATGGGATGAGTAACATGGGTGGTACTGCTGGTTGGATGACGACCCTATCGCCAACAATGGGAACTATCGAATTGATTCTGGGCATCCTGATTTTCTTCGGTCTAGCTACCTGGTGTGCGAACTTCCTAGTTATTCTGGGATTCCTATTTCTGGTTCATACCTGGCCGGCTAGCTGGATACTATTCGTCGCATTTGCACTGCTCAACGGGTCTGGTCGGACATTTGGCTTAGATATCTGGTTTGTGCCGTGGTTACAACGAACATGGAGCAAATCCCGCTATGGAACGCCAAAATCAATTTACCGTCAAAAGTAAGTTGAGACTCAAAACGAGATAATGCTTTCGCTAGTTCAAGCTGAGATATTGGTAAGCACACTATAACCGAACGTCTATGAATGCGTCTAACGGCGCAGTATGATCACCTTATCAATTATGATGAGGTGATTTTTTATGACTAAGCTTCAA
>NZ_BJDO01000037.1 GCF_005405185.1 Secundilactobacillus hailunensis | reverse complement strand
AAATAGTGTAGTGTCCTATTTGCGTGTTCAAATATAATAATGGTATAGAAAAAGGAGTTGAAAGGCAAACTGCCTATCAACTCCAAATATCGTAGCACCGTTATTGCTTGGTCATAAGGTTCCCTTTTTATGTGGCTAGAATTTTTCTAAGCAGTCAGTAAAATTAAACAGGTTAAACGATTTAAACACGAACATTAGCAAAACATATAATAATATAGTTCGATTTTTATATTGACAGTGCTACTTTCTGTTGGTATTCTAGGGGTATCAAAGGCAAAGGAGATTTTGATGATGCAAGTTGCACTTGTAATGGGATCAATTTCCGATTGGCCACAAGTTAAGAATACGGCCGATCTGCTCAGTGAATTACACGTTAGTTACGACAGTCACGTCATTTCTGCACACCGTATGCCACAGGAACTGCAGCACTTTGGCCAAACAGCTAAAGACGAACATTACCAGGTGATTATCGCTGCAGCTGGTGGTGCCGCCCATTTGCCGGGGATGTTAGCAGCCAATACTACCCTACCAGTGATTGGGATTCCAATTCAATCTAAGGCGTTGAATGGCATGGATTCACTGCTGTCAATCGTTCAGATGCCATCCGGTGTGCCAGTTGCCACGGTTGCCATTGGCAGCGCTGGTGCTAAGAATGCAGCGTTACTAGCAGCCGAGATATTGGCCCTGCATGACACTGATGTTGACGCCCAATTACAGGCGTTTCGCGCCCGTCAGACTAAGGAGGCTACCGAGAGTAATGAACAGTTACGGTAGTCCAGTTTTACCACCAGCAACGATCGGCATTATTGGTGGTGGCCAGCTTGGTCAAATGATGGCGTTATCCGCTAAAGCCATGGGGTATAAAGTTGGCGTCCTTGATCCAACGGACAAGGCACCGGCAGGGCAAGTTGCTGATTTCCAAATTGTGGCCGCATACGATGATTTGACGGCCTTACGGCAACTTGCAAAACGCAGCGATGTCTTAACCTATGAATTTGAAAACGTTGATCAAAAAGCGTTAAAGCAAGTTGAAGATTTAACGCGTGTGCCTCAGGGCATTGAACTCTTAACCATTACGAGTCATCGAGTACGCGAAAAAACCTTTTGCCGGCAGCATGGTCTGCCCGTGACGCCCTTTGCAGCGGTTAAATCAATGGAAGACCTGCAGACGGCGATTCAAAAAATCGGTCAGCCTGGGATCCTTAAGACGGTCGAAGGCGGCTATGACGGTCATGGTCAGTTTGACATTAACGATCAAACTGACTGGGACCAAATTAAAAGTGAAATTAACCAGACTAACTGGATCTACGAACTTAAACAAAACTTTGTTCGCGAATTATCGGTGATGGTCACCCGTGACGGGAAGGACCAAGTCATTACTTTCCCAGTCAGCGAAAATCGCCACCAGCACCACATTTTACACACTAGTATCATTCCGGCTCAAATTACTGACCAGGTCAAAAAAAAGGCCCAGCAAATTGCGGTTGAAACTGCTGAAGCGCTGCATCTACGTGGGGTGCTTGGCATCGAATTATTTGAACTGCCATCCGGTGAACTGCTGATCAACGAATTGGCACCGCGGCCGCATAATTCCGGTCATTATTCCATTGAAGCCTGCAATATTTCGCAGTTTGACGCGCACATTAGAAGTATCTGCGGACTGGCAATTCCACCGATTCGCCAATTTGAACCGGCCGTTATGGTGAATCTGCTAGGTCAAAATTTACTGGTTGCGCGAGCGGATTGGCCGAAACATCCCGAATGGCACCTGCACGATTACGGGAAGGCGGAAGTCCGGGACCATCGAAAAATGGGTCATATCACCGTGACCGGCCCGTCAATTGAATCATTGTTAGCATCTGTGAGTCAGTTTAGATAATCAGAAAGGATCTGAAAAGATTGGCAACATTGATTAATGAAGGTAAAGCAAAGCAGTTATTTACAACGGATGATCCCAACATCATTCAAGTTCACTATTTGAATCAGGCGACAGCCTTAAATGGTAAACGGAAAGAACCCGTGGCTGATAAAGGGGTCGTTAATAACCAAATCGACAGTTTGATCTTTAACTACCTGAATCAGCAGGGGATTGCGACACACTTTATCAAGCAGTTGTCACCCAGTGATCAGCTCGTTAAAAAAATGAAGATGGTTCGCCTGGAAGTCGTTGTCAGAAATTACGCTTCCGGCAGTTTTCAACGTAAATTCGATACGGAATATTTACTGAAATTTGATGAACCGGTTCAGGAATTTTACTACAAGAGTGACCGCTTAGATGATCCCTTCATCAATGACTCACAGATTCACGCTTTACAGATTGCCACACCGGAACAGTTAAGTACCATGCGTGATCAGGTCTTTAAGATCAACCAGTTACTGAATCAATTATTCGCGAAAGCCGGCATTACCCTCGTTGATTTCAAGGTTGAATTTGGGTTCGACCCAGATGGCAACCTGATCTTAGGCGATGAGATCTCACCAGACTCTTGCCGATTAGTCGATTCTCAGACGCATGCATCATTAGATAAAGACGTCTTTAGAAAACATACTGGTAACGTTATGGATGGGTACCGAACCGTTCTTTCACGGCTGGAAGCAACAGTCAAATAGGAGGCTAAATATGTTCTTAGCTCAAGTCCACGTGACCTATAAACCTTCGATTCTGGATCCGCAAGCAGTTGCCATTAAAAACGCCATGCACCGGTTAGATTTTGATCAGGTAACGGCGGTGCGGCAAGGCAAGTATTTTGAAATTACCGTGGATGCACCCACTTCAGACGACGCCGAAAAACAGATCGAAGCCATTTGTGATCAGCTGTTAGCTAATCCGAATATGGAGACTTATCGCTATGAAGTAAAGGAGTTGGCTAACCAATGAAATTCGCAGTGGTCAGTTTTCCAGGTTCTAACTGTGATGAAGACCTCTACTACGCTATTACGGATGATCTGCATGAGGATGCGACGATCGTGCCGCATACCACAACCGATTTGACAGAATTTGACGTGATCTTGATTCCAGGCGGTTTTTCTTACGGTGACTATTTACGGGGTGGTGCGATTGCCAAGTTTGCGCCAGTCATGGCTGCAGTTAAGGCCTTTGCTCAAGCTGGGAAACCGGTACTGGGAATCTGCAATGGTTTTCAGATTCTGACCGAAGCTGGTCTATTGCCAGGTACCTTACAGCATAATCGGCAAATGCGGTTTATTTGTGAACCAGAACCGTTATTAGTTGAAAACAGCCAGACGATGTTCACCGCTGCTTTTCAGGATCAGCAGCAGATCACCTTACCGATTGCGCATGGTGAAGGCAACTACTACTGCGATGATGCCACGTTAGCCAAACTGCGTGACCGGCATCAAATTGCGTTTACTTATCAGCATAATCCCAATGGCAGCGTGTCAGACATTGCTGGGATCACCAATGAAGCCGGTAATGTTTTAGGGATGATGCCTCACCCAGAACGAGCAGTTGAAGCCATTCAGGGTGGTACGGACGGTCTATTAGTATTTAAATCACTGTTACAAGCTCATTTAAGGACGGTGTAAACGGGATGCAGGAACTAAAAACGGAACCAACGCCAGCAGAAATTCGTGCTCAGAAACCGTATGAAGCCTGGGGCCTATCGCAACGTGAATATGATTATATCTCACAAAAATTGATCGGTCGTTTGCCAAATTACACCGAAACGGGTCTGTTCGCTGTGATGTGGAGTGAACACTGTTCGTACAAAGATTCTAAACCGATCTTACGTAAGTTTTGGAATGACGGTTCACGGGTGATTCAGGGTCCTGGTGAAGGCGCTGGGGTACTTGATATCGGTGATGACCAAGCCGTAGTCTTTAAAGCGGAAAGCCATAATCATCCCAGTTTTGTGGAACCGTTTGAAGGGGCGGCCACCGGTGTTGGCGGGATTATCCGGGACATCTTTTCAATGGGGGCCAAACCGATTGCTTCGTTAGACAGTCTCCGTTTTGGGGAACTGGATAAGCCGAAGAACCGCTACTTATTAACCGAATGTGTTGCTGGCATTGCGGCTTATGGGAACTGCATCGGGATTCCCACGGTTGGCGGCGAAATCGGTTTTGACGCCGTTTATGATGGTAATCCGTTGGTCAACGTGATGTGCGTAGGTCTGATGGATCAAGCTGATTTAAAGCGCGGTCGAGCGACTGGGACGGGCAACAGCATCATTTATGTTGGCGCTAAAACCGGTCGTGATGGAATTCACGGGGCGACGTTTGCTTCCAATGAATTCAGTGACGAAAAAGCGGCTGACCGATCTGCTGTCCAAGTTGGTGATCCGTTTATGGAAAAATTGCTGACGGATGCCTGCCTTGAAATTATTCATGATCACTCCGAAATCTTGATGGGGATTCAGGATATGGGCGCGGCTGGATTGGTATCTTCGTCAGCCGAAATGGCTTCGAAAGCTAAAAGCGGCGTCACGATGAATCTGGATTTAGTTCCACAGCGCGAACCGGGGATGAGTGCGTATGAAATCATGCTCTCTGAATCTCAAGAACGGATGTTGTTATGTGTGAAAAAGGGTGAAGAACAGACCGTTTTAGACATCTTCGCCCGTTACGACCTAGATGCCGTCGTCGTTGGCCACGTAACGGATGAACGGCAGTATCGGCTTTATCAACACGGCAAATTGGTCACGGATGTGCCAGTCACGAGCCTCGTTGATGACGTTGTTGAACGCAAACAGCCAAGCAAGAAACCGGCGCGGCTGGAAAATGTTCAGTCAGCCCAGACGCCAATTGTTCAACAGCCAGCAGAAACGTTAAAAGCGCTGTTAGCTCAGCCGACGATTGCCTCCAAACGAGCGGTATTTAAGCAGTATGATTCTCAGGTTCAAGCTAACACTGCTGTTACACCGGGGAGCGACGCCGCAGTGGTCAGAGTGCGCCACACCAAGAAGGCATTGGCGATGACAACTGACTGCAATGCCCGTTACATTTATCTTGATCCGTACGTTGGTGGCCAAATTGCGGTCAGTGAAGCGGCTCGTAACATTGTGGCTAGCGGTGGAATTCCAATCGGCATTACCGACTGTCTCAACTTCGGCAGTCCAAATGATCCGGAATCCTATTGGGAACTGGATCAATCAGTTCAGGGAATTGCTCAGGCGTGTGAACGGTTCGATACACCGGTGATTTCCGGTAATGTGTCGATGTACAACGAAACGGATGGCCATTCGATTTATCCGACGCCGATGATCGGGATGGTAGGTTTGATCGAAGACGTTGCCCAGATCACAACGCAATCCTTTAAAACAGCTGGTGACGCAGTTTACCTTGTAGGTACCACAGGTGATGACTTTGCTGGTTCAGAATTGCAAAAATTACGGGGCCAGATAACACCAATTGGTCAATTGAACTTTAATCTCGATGCTGAAGCGGCTAACCAACGATTAGTTCAGCAGGCAATTCGTCAGGGTCTGCTCCAAAGTGCTCACGATTTAAGTGAGGGTGGCCTAGGCGTGGCACTTGCCGAGGCGTTATTCGAGTATCAGTTAGGCTTTGAGGGAAAAACGGCGCTCACCAATAGTCAGTTATTCAGTGAGACTCAATCACGGTTCATCGTTAGTGTTCAGCCAAAAGACCAGGCTGAATTTGAAGCTTTAGCTGGTAAACAAGCGGTATTGCTTGGACGGACCACTGACCAAGATGTTGTTCAGTTGGTGACCGCCGATGGTCAACTAACAGCTAGCAGTTCAGAACTTAAAGCCACTTTCGGAGGTGCGCTAGGATGCCTAATGAAATAAAAGGACTGAATGAGGAGTGTGGCCTGTTTGGTATCTGGGGGGCGGATAATGCCGCTCAGTTAACCTATGACGGCTTGCACAGCCTTCAGCACCGTGGCCAGGAAGGCGCTGGTATCGTCAGCAACGAGAACGGTCAATTTCACCGGCAACGGGGTCTGGGCTTGTTAGCCGAGGTCTTTGCTGATCCGCAAAAGATGGTTTCTTTACCAGGCAAGTCGGCTATTGGCCACGTTCGTTACGCGACCGCGGGAAATCATGGGATTGAAAATATTCAGCCAATGTTCTTTGAGCATCCAGTTGAAGGCCAATTTGCACTGGCCCATAACGGTAATCTGACAAATGCCACTCATTTACGTCGTGACCTGACAAAAAAGGGTGTCCAGTTTCAAGCGACTTCTGACAGTGAATTATTGGGCGAACTGATTCAAACCAGTTTGCAAACTAACTTCATTGATCAATTAAAGGCGTCTTTAAATCAGCTACGCGGTGGTTTTGCCTACTTACTGATGACACCGCACATGATGGTGGCAGCCTTAGATCCTAATGGGTTTCGGCCATTAGTAGTGGGAAAACTGGCAAATGGCGCAATAATCGTTTGCAGCGAGACCTGTGCGCTGGACCAAGTTGGGGCTACCTTTGTTCGCGACGTTGAGCCCGGTGAAATCATTATTGTGACCGATAAGGGGATGCAGATCGATCATTTTACGACCGATACCCACCTATCAATTTGTTCAATGGAATATATTTACTTCGCGCGGCCGGATTCGGTTATTCGTGGTATTAGCGTGCATGAAGCGCGGAAGCGGATGGGCGCAAGAATTGCCAAAGAGGCACCAGTGAAAGCCGACGTGGTCATCGGAGTACCTAATTCGTCTCTATCTGCCGCTATCGGTTATGCACAAGCCAGTGGAATTCACTACGACATGGGAATGATCAAGAACCAGTACGTTGCCCGTACGTTTATTGAACCCACTCAGGCTAAGCGGGTGCGTGGTGTCAGCATGAAACTGTCAGTGGTTAAATCAGTGGTTGCCGGGAAGAATATTGTGCTAGTCGACGATTCAATCGTGCGTGGAACTACCAGCAACTACATCGTGAGACTCTTAAAACGGGCGGGTGCTAAATCTGTTCACGTGAGGATTGCTTCGCCAGTCCTGAAGTTTCCTTGTTACTACGGGATCGATATCCAAACGACTAAGGAATTGATTGGTGCCAACCATTCCGTACCGGAAATTTGTCGGATGATTGGGGCGGATTCATTGGCTTACCTAAGCGTTGACGGATTGGTTGATTCAATTGGTGCGTTAAATGATGCTCCTAATCATGGCTTATGTACCGCTTATTTTGACGGCCAATATCCAACTCCGCTTTACGATTATCAGGCTGGCTTTGATGCAGAGGTTGCCCGTTTAGGCTTATATGAAGGAGCGAATTAAGTTGACCAGCCAATACGAACAAGCCGGTGTAAATATTCATGCAGGTGAAGAAGCGGTCCAAGATATCAAAAAGATTGTCGCACAGACTCATGATGGTAACGTGTTAGGCGGTTTAGGCGGTTTTGGTGCCGAATACGAGTTAACTTCGGTGCTTGCTGGTATTAATCAACCGGTACTGATTTCTGGTACGGACGGTGTTGGCACCAAGCTATTACTGGCAATTGAGGCTAATCAGCACGCTACGATTGGAATTGATCTAGTGGCTATGTGCGCTAATGACGTCCTCGCTCAAGGTGCTAAGCCACTGTTTTTCCTGGATTATATTGGTTTAGGCGAATTAGAGCCGCAGAAGGTCATGACGATCGTCAAAGGAATCGCCAGCGGGTGTCAGCAAGCTGGTTTATCGTTGATTGGCGGTGAGATGGCCGAGATGCCCGGTATTTATCGTTCAAAAGATTATGATCTTAGTGGGTTTGCGGTTGGCTTAGCCGATAAGTCGCATCTGTTGGGCGCCATGAACGTTGCTGAAGGAGACCTATTGATTGGTCTAGCTTCCAGTGGGGTTCACTCTAACGGCTATTCGCTGGTTCGTAAAATTATTCAGGATGCTGATCTAGACCTGCAGCGGGTTTATCCCGGGTTACAGCAGCCCCTGATTGATGAACTGCTAACGCCAACCAAACTCTACTATCAAGCGGTTTACCCCTTGATTAAAGCTGGTCAGTTGCATGCTATTGCACATATTACTGGGGGCGGCTTGGCTGATAACCTTAGCCGCATGATACCCTCGGAGCTGACAGCGTTGATTGATCCAGCCAGCTGGCAGGTTCCCGCAATCTTTAAAGTGCTGCAGGAAGCGGGGCAGGTATCAACCGATGAGATGCGCCAAGTATTTAACCTGGGTATCGGCATGGTGCTGGTAGCCTCACCCAGTAATCTTGACCGTGTTGAGGCCAGTTTGAAACAGCAGAATACGGCATACCAAATCATTGGTAAGGTGGTGAAACGACGTGAACAACCAGTCCAATATCAAGCCTGAACCGCGAATCGCTATTTTTGCATCCGGCAATGGCACTAATTTTGAAGCGTTAGTCAACGCTAACTTACCAGCACCAATCTGCGTCTTGGTTTGTGATCACGCGGATGCGCCAGTGATTCAGCGCGCTAAACGGCATCAGGTCCCCGTGATCCTGTCAGTGGTTAAAAAAGGGGTCAGTAAAGCGCAGCGCGAACAACGGTTACTTCAAGATCTGGCACCGTTTCACGTGAATATTTTGGTGTTAGCCGGCTATATGCGCATTATCGGGGAAACGTTGCTCAAAGTTTTCCCACGGCACATTATTAATATTCATCCGGCCTTGCTACCGTCATTTCCGGGGCGGCACGGCATTGAAGATGCTTATCAGGCTGGCGTTAAAGTCACCGGTGTCACGATTCACTATGTGGATGGCGGTGTCGATACTGGTGAAATTATTGCCCAAGAAGCGGTTTATCGCAGTGAACAAGATAGTTTAGCAAGTTTAGAGGCCAAGATTCATGCTGTTGAGCATCAGTTATACCCCAAAACAGTTTCTCAATTAATTAAAAAAGGAGTGCTTTAATTTGGCTAAATTAGCATTATTAAGTGTGTCGGATAAGACCGGTATCGTGGCGTTCGGGTCGGAACTGACTCAGCGCGGTTATGACATTATCTCCACGGGTGGCACCCTAAAAACGTTGGTCGACGGTGGTGTCAAAGCCACATCAGTCGAGGACGTGACGGGTTTCCCTGAAATGCTGGATGGTCGCGTTAAAACGTTACATCCCCGGATTCATGCCGGTATTTTAGCGAAGCGTGATAATCCGGAACACATGGCTAAGTTAAGGGAAAATGGTATCCGACCAATTGACCTGATCTGCGTCAATCTGTACCCCTTTAAAGCTACGATTCAAAAAGATGGGGTCACGGACGCGGAAGCCATTGAACAGATCGATATTGGCGGACCTTCAATGCTGCGCGCCGCAGCCAAAAACTTTCAGGATGTAACCGTAATCTGTGAGCAAGCTGATTACGCGGAATTTCTTAAACGCTATGATGCCGATCAATTGGATCGCGCTTACCGCCGTCATTTGGCAGCTAAGGTCTTTCGTCAGACCGCAGCCTATGATGCCTTGATCGCCAAATACATGACAACGGAAGCTTACCCTGAAAAACTGACCCTGACCTACGAAAAAGTTGAGGATATGCGCTACGGTGAAAACAGTCACCAAACTGCTGCCTATTATAAGGATCCAATTCCAGAGAGCTATTCTTTAGCCCACGCTAAGCAGCTTCATGGAAAGGCTTTATCCTACAATAATTTACGGGATGCGGATGCTGCGCTGCGGATGATTGCTGACTTCGACAAGCCGGCTGTCGTTGCTTTAAAGCATATGAATCCCTGTGGCATTGGTGTGAGTGATAAGTTACTTACGGCTTGGGACTTAGCTTATGAATCTGATCCGATTTCTATTTTTGGTGGTATCATCGCTTTGAATCGTAAGGTGGATCTTGCCACTGCTAAAAAGATGCACGCGTTATTCCTGGAAATTATTATTGCGCCAGCGTTTGATGACGATGCGTATGCCATTTTAGCCAAAAAGAAAAACCTGCGGATCATGACGCTGGACTTTGGTAAGATGAATCCGGATCATAAAGACATGGTGACCGTATTAGGTGGCGCTTTGTATCAAGATGCTGATACCGCTCACGAAACAATCAGTGACTTTAAAGTCGTTTCGAAGGCGCAACCAACTGAAGCACAGTTAAAGGCACTGGAGTTTGGTCAAATGGTTGTGAAGCACGTGAAGAGCAATGCCATTGTGGTCACAACGGCTAACCAAACGTTAGGCGTTGGTGCTGGGCAGATGAACCGAATCGATTCACTGAAGATTGCAGTCGACAAGGCTGAAGATAAGGCCAATTATGATAACGCCATTATTGCTTCTGACGCCTTCTTCCCAATGGACGACTGTGTTGAATACGCCGCCAAGCATAATATTAAAGCAATCGTTGAGCCAGGCGGCAGCATTCGGGATCAGGATTCCATCGATAAAGCTGACGAGTATGGCGTAGCATTAGTCTTCACTGGTGTTCGACACTTTAAGCACTGATTTCAGACTGGGAGATGTAATCATGGGAAACTGGTTAGTGATCGGCGGTGGCGGCCGCGAATATGCTTTAGCACAAACGTTAGCCAAAGCACCCGACCGGCAGATATACGTGGCACCTGGTAATGTGATGATGAATCAAATACCGCGAGTTAAAACGGTGGCAATTGATGAGATGGCTTTTTCAAAGCTGGCTTACTTTGCTAGTGGTCACCATGTTCAATGTACCGTGGTTGGCCCAGAGCAGCCCTTATCAGCCGGTATTGTGGATTATTTTGAAGCGCGGGACCTGCCAATATTTGGACCTAATCAGCAGGCAGCACACTTGGAATCATCCAAAGTCTTTGCCAAACAGATGATGCAGCAACACCATGTTCCAACGGCAAAGTACCGTGAGTTTACTGATCAGGCGGCTGCTTTAGCCTATGTTAAAACACAGCAGCCCCCCCTTGTGATCAAGGCCAATGGTTTGGCTGCGGGAAAGGGTGTCATCATTGCCAACACGGTCCAAGCAGGTGCTGAAGCCGTTCAAAAATTAATGACGGCTGGTTCTGACAAGCTGCTGATTGAAGACTACTTGCAGGGCGAGGAATTTTCCCTGTTCGCCATGGTGCAGGGCACCACGTTTATCACCATGCCGATTGCGCAAGACCATAAGCGCTTAGCCGATGGCGACCAGGGACCTAACACCGGTGGTATGGGGGCCTATAGCCCAGTACCGCATATTAATAGTTCGTTGAAACAAATGGCTATCGATGAAATTATCAAACCAATTTTGACTGGTATGGCCGCTGCGGGTACCCCCTTTAACGGGTTCTTGTACGCTGGCTTGATCAAGACGTCAGCTGGCATTAAGGTGATTGAATTTAACGTCCGCATGGGGGATCCGGAGACTCAGGTCGTTTTGCCGCAGCTGCAAACTGATTTAGGAGCCGTGATTCTGCAACTGAAGCAGGGTAAACGGCCACAGGTTCAGTGGCAGCAAGGCGAATTTTACCTTGGAACGGTCGTTGCTTCACGCGACTATCCCCGTTCAGTGGTGAACGGTCGGCCATTACCCACTATTACGGATGCTAAAGTGGCGGTCAGTTATGCGGGCGTCAGTCAAGCTGGTGATCAGATCGTGAGTCACGGTGGTCGCGTCCTCATGGTCACTGCCCACGCCAATGATTTGAAAACGGCTCGAACAGAAGTGAATGGCGTGCTGGATGCAGATGTCGATCAGACAGCCTATACGTTTCGGCATGATATTGGGTTTCACGCTATTGACTGATTAACGTGAAATAAGAGAACGCGGCATAACGTTAAGAGAATTGAGTAAATAGAGAAGACTAAAAAGCACTGTGATCCCGTCAGCAACATTGCTGAGGAAGTCAGAGTGCTTTTTTGTGGTTTGACAATCTTTATAATTTGTTAAATATGTTTAAATATTGATATGACGGGCCATAAAACTGTTATGCTTTAAGCTCATGGTCAAGTAATTCAACGACTTGTACATAAAACGTTGCTCAATGGTCAAAAAAATATTAAAATAATATGTAATTTGCAAAAAATGGACGAATGAAAGCAGGTTTTTTAAAAATGACTGAAATGTCAAATCATAATGACGGCGGTAATACAGTGCCAAATTCACAGGACCAAATGGTGAAGGGGTCTGCCTGGATGACTGCCGGTAGTATCTTTTCACGGATACTGGGCGCAATCTACATCATTCCTTGGGGTATCTGGTTTGGCAGTTACTTCTTCCAAGGAAACGCGCTGTATGGGAAGGGCTATAACATCTATAGCTTTTTCCTGATTGCAGCGATTGCGGGGATTCCCTCAGCGATTGCTAAGCAAGTAGCGCACTATAATGCCATGAATGAGTATGGCGTGGGCTTTCGGCTGTACAAGCATGGATTTGTTTTAGCAGCCATCACGGGTCTCATTTGTGCTAGTCTGCTCTACTTCGGCGCGCCACTGTTTGATGGCGGTGATCCACGGGTGGTACCGGTCTTGCACTCCTTGGCGTGGGCGGTGTTGATCATTCCAGTAATGAGTCTTTCACGGGGCTTTTTCCAGGGGTATCAGCAAATGGCGCCTTCCGCTATTTCCCAATTCGTGGAGCAACTTGCTCGAGTGGCCTACATGCTGGGATCAGCTTTCGTCATTATGCGGGTTTGGCATGGCAGCTGGATCACGGCGGTCTCCCAGTCAACTTTTGCGGCCTGTGTTGGGGCCATCGCTGGGACGTTGACATTAGGTTGGTACTATTTAAAAAATCGGTCCGACTTTAATTATTTAGTGGCCAACAGTAAAAATGAAATTGTGGTGCCGGCTAAACAGCTTTATCAAGAAATCTTACAGCAAGCCTTGCCGTTTATTGTTTTGGGTGCTGGGATCACCATTTTTCAGTTGATCGACCAATATACGTTCTTTAATTTTATGCGCAGTACTGGGGTTACTTCAACGGTGATGTTGAACAACTTGTTCGCCATGTTCAGTGTGAACGCTAATAAGTTAATTATGATTACCGTTTCACTGTCATCTGCTCTAGCAATTACGGTTGTTCCGCTTTTGTCTGAAGCCTATACCCGTAACGACCGTAAGGATATTAGTCATCAGCTGACCAATTCGATGCTGCTATTTGAATTTGTGATGCTGCCGAGTGCTTTGGGCATGGCTGCGATTGCCCACCCATTAAATATCATCTTTTACGGGACTTCGCACAAGGAACTGGCAACGGCTGTACTGGCGTTCTCATCGTTTGTTTCGATCATGTTAGGCCTGTTTAGCGTAACGTCTGCCATTATGCAGGGGGTTTCGCAAAACAAGCGGGCGGTTCGCTACTTTGCGGTGGGGACCGTTGTGAAATTAGCGCTGCAGTGGCCGTGCATTCATTACATGGGAGTCTTTGGCCCGTTAGTCGCCACTACGTTTGGTTTCTTGGTTGCTAACTTTTTGATTCTTCGCTGGCTGAATCAGGCGTTTGGCGTGGACTTTGAGGGTATTTCCAAGAAGACCAATGGTATTTTAGCCTTCTCGTTGCTCATGTGCGTGGTTGCTAATTTGCTGGTTCAACTGACTTCACGCCTTCTGGGTACTTTTATGGTGGTTGACTCCCGAATCGGTAGCTTGATAGTGGTAGTCATCGCAGTTAGCATTGCCGGTTACCTTTACGTTTATCTGGTGTTGCACACCCGCTTGGCCGATACCGTCCTTGGTGATCGAACTAGTCGCTTGAGGTCTATGCTGCACATTAAATAAAATGAATAAGAGACTGAGGCATCATTTAGATCTCGGCCGAATAATCAAATAACGACTGATTTTCCTAAACTTGGGAAATCAGTCGTTATTTTGATTATGCTCTGAAAGTTAATCGAGTTGTTGATTTAATGCTGATGATCATGCATAAAGCGTGGCAATTCGTGGATGATTTGAGTGGGTAAAACGACGTACTGGGTCTGGGCTAATTCGTCCGCAATGGCGCTGTGGGCGTAAACGGCAGCTAAAACTGCCTTGGTCTGATCCGCAAATTGCGCTGTAAAGCCGCCAATCATTCCCGCCAAAGTGTCGCCCATGCCGCCGGTAGCCTGAGCGGGCGTGCCAGCCGTGTTTAAGAAACTGCCAGTGGGGGTGTAGACCTTAGTCTGATGTGATTTAAGCACAACGATACCACCTAATTGCTTGCGGACAGTTTCGTTAGCGTCATCGGTCTGATCGGCAATCTTGATACCGGATAAACGCTGCCACTCCATCTGGTGCGGGGTAAAGACGAGGTTGGCTTGAGGTAAGCTCAAGTGGTGTTCAGACACCAGTGTAATTGCTGAGCCGTCAATGATTAGAGTTTGGTCCGGCTTAACCGTGTCAAAGACCGTTCGCAGCACGGTCATACTCGTCGTAGTCGTTCCCAACCCGGGGCCAATGACCACGGTGTTGGCAGCAGCGACCAGTTCGACGAGTTCCTGATGGTGCGTATAATCCGCGACCATGGCTTCAGGCATTCTGGCGTGCAGGCTCACAAAGTTACTTGAATCTGTCAGTGTGGTATTCAAGCCGGCACCACTGTACACACTGGCTTCAGTAGCCATTAAGATTGCACCGCCAAAGTGGTCGTTACCACCAACTAAACAGACCCGGCCATAGGTACCCTTATGACTTTCCTTGGGCCGAACCCGAATCGTTTCGGAGAGAATTTTGTCTGTAAGTGTTTCCACAATTATCGCCTTCCTATTTATTGATCCTTAAGTCGAGTATAGCATTCCAATTCAAACCTGTGACGAATTTTAATGATTAGGGCGGTGTAAATTTTGCTTGAACCCCCAGCAGCCTGCTCCCCATGAGGGTCGTTGTATGCTAGAATGGTACTTGAGAAATCAATATTGGGAGGAACTTAAATGTCAATTGATTGGAAAGCAGCTGCGCAGGAACACCAAGCAGCTTACGTCGATGATTTAACCAAACTAGTCGCCATTCAAAGTGTTCGTGACGATGCTAAAAAAACTGCTGAAGCACCATTAGGACCAGGTCCAGCCAAGGCACTGCAGGCCTTTTTAAACATGGCCAAGCGCGATGGCTTCAAGACGACTAACCTGGATAATTTAGCCGGTTTCGTTGAGTATGGTGAAGGTGACGAGACCATTGCCATCTTAGCTCACGTTGATGTGATGCCGGCAGGGGAAGGCTGGTCTACTGAACCATTTACGCTGACTGAAAAGGACGGTAACCTGTACGGCCGTGGTACTTCTGACGACAAGGGTCCCGCACTGGCTTGTTATTATGGTCTGAAGATCTTAAAGGAACAGGGTATTAAATTAAACAAGAAGGTCCGTTTCATTCTCGGAACTGATGAGGAAAGTAACTGGACTGGTATGACGCACTACTTCAAGACGCAGCCGGCACCTACTATGGGCTTTTCACCAGACGCTGAATTTCCATTGATCAACGGCGAAAAGGGAAACGCCACCTTTACGTTAACGACGCAGGGGTCAAATGGCGGTCAGTATAAGCTGAACTCATTTACCGCGGGGTTACGTGAAAACATGGTGCCCCGTGATGCGCACGCAGTGGTTGAAACTGACGATAACGAAGCTTTGGTCAGTGACTTCACGGCTTTTCTGGACGAAGCACCAGTTACCGGTGACGTTAATATTGATAAAGACGGGGTCCACTTACACTTGATCGGTAAAGCGGCTCATGGAATGGAGCCTAAAAACGGTATCAATGCCGGCACTTATCTGGCATCATTCTTGAAGACACTGAACTTTGGTGGTGATGCGCGGGCCTTCTTGGAACTGCTCGGCGGCGACCTGCATGACGATTCCCGGGTTCACAAGCTGGGCTTGGCCTTCACCGATAAGATCATGGGTGAATTGACCATGAACGTGGGTGTCATGGCCTTTGATGCCGGCAAACCAGGCAAAATCGTTCTGAACTTCCGTTATCCAAAGGGCATGACCGCCGACGACCTGCAAACCAGATTGACTCAGGTTGCTGATCAAAACCACTTTGAATTGAGCAAAGGTCGGGAAATGGCACCGCACTACGTTGATCCTAAGGACCCAATTGTGACGACTTTAATGGGTGCTTACCAGGAGATGACGGGGAACAAAACGGCGCAGCCCGAAGTTGTCGGTGGCGGTACCTATGGTCGCTTGATGAAGCGGGGCGTGGCCTTTGGTGCACTTTTCCAAGATCACACACCAGACACCATGCACCAAGTGGATGAATTCCAACCAATTTCTGATTTGATGCTGGCCATGGCGATTTATGGCCGTTCAATTGAAGCGCTCGCAAACGAATTAGCAGACTAGGGAGTGATGGCATTGGCACAGCTCAGTAATTATCAAAACGTGATGGTCGGTGTAGATGGTTCCAAACAGGCGAAACGGGCGGTTCAAAAAGCGATTGTGGTTGCTAAACGTAATCAGGCTGCCCTGTATATCGTGAGTGTCCTCAATGTCAGCGAGCTGACAAGTCTCGGTAAGGCTCGGTTTGGGTTTGGTGCTGTTGACCCGGGTGTGCTGGATGATTTTAAGCACAACATGGATCAGTTGGTTGCCAAGTATCGCGACGCTGCTGTTCAAGCTGGTCTAAAACACGTTGAGATCCACGTCACGTTTGGCAACTCCAAATTGGAGCTGGCTAAAAACCTACCACAACTTCTGGGAGCGGATTTAATCGTTCTTGGTGCGACTGGTGCTAACGTTGTGGAGCGGATGATGATGGGCTCCAATGCCAGTTACGTTGTGACCAATGCTGCTGTCGATGTTTTAATTGTGCGGACGGATTTAGATAATCAGCAGATTAAGGTTTTTTAGAGGAAATTAAAAAAGTCTCGATGCATGAGTTATGCACCGAGACTTTTTAATTTAAAGCATTCATTACATCGCATTTGGAACGGAGTTGGTGCTTCTAATATCACGAAGCGCATCGTCCACTTGACCCAACACGATATCCACGTTTTTAGGATCTTCAAGGTTGTAGCGCTGCAGATCAACTTTGATCTTTGGGCTAACGTCAAAATCGTCAAACCATTTTTGGTAAGCTGACCACATCTTGTAGTAGTAAGATTCCAGTTCAGGGTGACTAGCAACTTGTTCGTAATCCCGACCGCGTTTCTTGATGCGGTAAAGGATCGTGTCAAAATCACTGTTGGCATAGACTAGCAGATCCGGCGCTTTTTTAGGCAACCGATCCAGTTCACCCATCATGTTATCCAGTAACTTCAGGTAAACGGATAATTCAGTATCGCTAATGTTACCTTCAGCATTGTTTTCTTTAGTAAACAAGGCATCTTCATAGATCGAACGGTCGAGGATGTTATTATCATCAGCCAAGGCCTGCTTAATCATCGAAAAACGCTTATTTAAGAAATAAATTTGTAGCAAAAATCCGTATTGTTTTGGATTTGAATAGTATAACGGCAGTACTGGGTTTTCACCCACTGGTTCGAAGAATGCCTTGGTTCCTAAGTGTTCCGCAAGCATTCCAGTTAAAGTTGTTTTTCCGACACCAATCATTCCGGCTGTAATAATCACCATAATAGCCCCTCTTTTAATAAAATATGCAACATATAGTGTACCATAGTTTTCCAAGATACCATATGTTCTTTTTTATTTTTTTAGTTTTAACGTCCTAAAGCGCGTTAAATCAGCATTCGCTGGGGGTTAAATTCGTGATCTCATTGGCAGTAGAGGATTGATAGGCGTCAGCGACCGTTGAAAAAACGACTAGTAGTATAATTAATGTAAAGGGAAAAGGAGCGTGGTCGAGAATGTATGATGCAATCGTATTTTTTGATTTGGACGGTACTTTATTTGATGATCAGAAGAATGTTCTGCCTGCTAGCATTGATGCTATCAAGCAAATGTCAAAGAATAATATTCTTTCTGTCATTTCTACCGGCCGAAATGTTTTTGAAGTGCAGTATGTATTAGACGAAACTGGGTTGGATACCATTGTCAGTGCTAACGGCAGTTACGTTCAATACCAAGGAAAGAAACTTCACCAAGAAGTGATTGATGAGGATGTTTTGGACGACTTTACTGATTATGCCAATCAGCAAGGGGATCCCGTGGGCTATTTCAATAACCGCGGTTTCCGGTTGAACAAGGCGAATGATGCGACGACCGCCAACTTTAAGCTGCTGCGTCTGGATGCCCAAGTTGATCCTGATTTCTATCATCACGAACCGATTAATTTTATGAACGTCTTTAATGAGGATAAGGAAAAGCAGTACCAAGAACGGTTTAAGGGCGTGCTTTCCCTAGTTCGGAACAACCCACGGGCACTGGACACGATGAAGGCTGGTGTTTCTAAACGGACGGGGATTCAAATTTTGCTGGAAGCTGCTCACTTAGGTAACGTACCGACTTATGCCTTTGGTGATCAGCTCAACGATCTGCAAATGTTTGACATGGTGGATACGCCAATTGCCATGGCGAATGGCCACAAATTAGCCAAGGAAAAAGCCGCTTACGTGACGACTTCTAATATGAATAATGGCATCGTTAACGGATTGAAGCACTATAATTTGATCAAATAATTGAGTTACATGGGACTTGAAAGTTTCTCTTATAAGGGATACTTGCAAGTCTTTTTTTATGCAGGAATAATATTCCAGTAATATTCCGGCAAAAAATTCCTACTAGGCTATTTAGAAAACTAATAAATGTATATGCTATTGAAACCGGTACCAGCCATGAGTTACTCTAAGTGAGTAGTCACTTTACTTTTTGGAGTAAAGTTAAGAAAAACGTTAGATAATCAAACGAAAAGTTACTTTATAACACGTTATCAGATAAGCAGAGGTGAGTGAAATGACAAAAACGAATTATTTTGGCGGTATCGATGTTGGTTCAACCACGGTCAAGCTCGTGGTCATGGATCAAGCTAACCAAACCGTTTTTTCACGGTACGAACGTCATTATTCAGATGTGAAGGGTGCCACTGAAAAGATTCTGCGTGAAGCGATTAGTGAGCTGGGTCAAGATACCAAACTGGCTTGCACGATCACGGGGTCAGGCGGCATTGGCTTGGCCAATCTGCTGCAGCTTAAATTCGTGCAGGAAGTGATTTCCTGCACCAAAACCGTTGAAACTTTGATTCCTCAAACAGACGTTGCCATCGAACTGGGCGGTGAAGATGCCAAGATCACCTTCTTTGGCGATTCACTGGAACAGCGGATGAATGGGAGCTGTGCCGGTGGTACCGGAGCCTTTATTGACCAAATGGCAACCCTGTTAAAGACGGATGCCAACGGGTTGAATGTGATGGCTAAAGATGCTCAAACAATCTATCCAATCGCTAGCCGGTGCGGGGTGTTTGCGAAAACCGATGTCCAGCCACTGATCAACGACGGTGCCCGTAAAGCCGATATTGCCGCTTCTATTTTCCAAGCAGTGGTTAATCAGACGATTTCCGGGCTGGCTGCTGGTCATAAGATTCGCGGTCACGTGGCTTTCTTAGGCGGTCCGCTGTACTTTATGGATCAATTGCGTTACCGGTTTATTGAAACGTTAAAATTAACGCCGGAAGAAGTGGTCTTTCCAGAAGATCCGCAATTGTTCGTGGCTAAGGGGGCGGCACTGTATGCCTTTGATCAGCCGGAAACCACTTTGAGCGGTCTCTTGGATCAATTGCTGAACGGCGACGACTCTGGTATGCATCCCAGTTCTTCACTGGAACCCTTATTTAAGGACGACAATGAATTACAGGAATTTCGTAAGCGGCACGCTAAAGCTAAGGTTGAGACTCGTGATCTCGATAGTTATCAGGGGGTTGCTTTTCTGGGGATCGATGCCGGTTCTACAACCACTAAAGTCGCTTTAATGAGCGATGATAATAAGATCCTTTACACTTACTATGATAATAATGACGGTGACCCGCTAGAAAAAACGAAGACGATTCTACGGGATATGTACAGCAAGATTCCAGCTGGAGTTACCATTGGTAAAACTGCCGTTACCGGTTATGGTGAACATCTGATCAAAAATGCCTTGATGGTCGATATTGGTGAAGTGGAAACGGTGGCCCATTACCGTGCTGCCCACTATTTCCAGCCAGACGTTGACTTTATTCTAGACATCGGTGGTCAGGATATGAAAGCTATGACCATTAAAAACAATGCGCTATCAACGATTAAGTTAAATGAGGCTTGTTCTTCAGGTTGCGGGTCGTTTTTGGAGACTTTTGCCACTTCGTTACATTACAAGATTCAGGACTTTGCCCAAGCAGCCTTGCTGGCAAAACATCCTTCAGATCTCGGTTCACGTTGCACCGTCTTTATGAACTCTAAAGTTAAGCAGGTCCAAAAAGAAGGGGCGACGATCGGTGACATTGCAGCTGGTCTATCAGTGTCGATTATTAAAAATGCACTGTTTAAGGTCATTAAGATGCGTCGGGTAGAAGATATGGGTCACCACATTGTCTGCCAAGGCGGGACTTTCTATAACGAAGCCGTTTTACGGGCCTTTGAAAAAATTGCTGGCGTGGAAGTCGTTAGGCCAAACATTGCCGGTTTAATGGGTGCGTATGGTGCTGCTCTGATTGCGAAGGGTGAATACAAGACTGGCGATCAGACAACCCTACTCTCCGTTGATCAAATGGATAATTTAAGCTTTAAAAAAGAATATATGCATTGTGGGATCTGTGAAAACAACTGTGCGCTGACCATTACCGTCTTTAATGATGGTCGTCGTTTTGTTACGGGTAACCGCTGTGAACGTGGTGAAGCACGTGGTATGAAGGAACGGATACCAAAGGATAACGGCAAGGTCAACTTGGTTGCTGAAAAATATAAATTACTATTCAGTTACCGGCCATTACGTAAGAAATTAGCTTACCGTGGTACAATTGGGATTCCACGAGTCTTGAATATGTACGAAAACTACCCACTGTGGCAGACGTTCTTCCGTCATCTAGGTATTCGGGCTCAGCTCTCACCAAAGGGCAATGAGAAACAGTACGAAAAAGGGATGGAAACTATTCCTTCTGATACGGTTTGCTACCCCGCTAAACAGGTTCACGGTCACATTCAAGCCTTGATTGACCGCGGCTACAAGACGATCTTCTATCCTGCCGTAGTTTATGAAGTTGCTGAAAACGATGACGCGGATAATCATTTTAACTGCCCAATCGTGCAGTCTTATCCCAACGTCATTCGTAATAACGTCGATGAGATCACTTCCGGTCAAGTGGATCTGATTTCACCTTATCTGAATTTAGCGGATAAAAAGGGTACTGCCGATAATCTGTATGATGCCTTACGTAAGTTTGATATCAGTAAAGCAGAAATCAAAACGGCGCTGGAAGCCGGCTACAAGACGCTCGAAGACTTTAAGCAGAAGATTCGTGACCGTGGTGAAGATACGTTGCGGATGCTGATGACTACTGGCGAGCATGGCATTGTTTTGGCTGGTCGGCCTTATCACTTGGATCCGCAAGTCAACCACGGGATTTCTCAGATCATGACGGCGGAAGGTTTTCACGTGTTGACCGAAGATTCGATTGCTCACTTAGGTGATGTTAAGGGTCTCCGGGTCGTCAACCAGTGGGTCTACCACTCACGGTTGTACGCTGCTGCTAGAGTGGCTGCTAAGATTCCCCAACTGGAATTCGTTCAACTGAACTCCTTTGGCTGCGGGATCGATGCCATTGATACTGATCAGGTTGAAGAAATCATGAATCAGTATAACCGGCTGTACACGTCACTAAAAATTGATGAAGGCACCAATATGGGCGCTATCCGGATTCGGTTACGGTCATTAAAGGCCGCTGTCAAGGAACGGCAAAAGCGTAAGATCATGCCAATGAAGCTCCATGAAAATGACACACCGGTTGATTTTACCCCAGAAATGCACAAGAAGGGCTACACGTTGCTATTGCCGATGATGTCACCAATTCACCAGCATGGACTGGTTGACGTGGCGTTGCAGGCTTCTGGTTACAACGTGGTCAATTTACCAATGAACGACCGCAAATCAGTTGATGTGGGGCAGCGCTTCGTAAATAACGATGCCTGCTACCCAGCTATCATTTCCATCGGTCAAATGGTTGAGGCCTTCCAAAGTGGTAAGTACGATGTGAACCACACTGCTGTTATGATGACTCAAACGGGTGGTGGCTGCCGGGCAACTAACTATATTCCATTGATTCGTAAAGCCTTAAAGGATGCCGGCTTTGGTCAGGTACCAGTTGTTTCCTTGTCATTAGGTAATCAGGGTGTGGAAGAAACCCCTGGCTTTAAGATGACTTTGCCACTGCTGCGACGAGTCGCCATTGCCTTCTTATATGGTGATCTGTTTGAACAAGTAGTTTATCGGACAAGACCTTACGAAACTAAGCCAGGTCAGATCGATAAAATGCATGCCGACTGGCTAAAAGTGGTTCGGCCGTCCATTGAAAAAGGCAGCTTTAAGGAATTCAAACGTAATGTTAACGAAATTGTTCAGGATTTTGATACCGTTAAGCTCAATGAAGTGCGTAAGCCAAAGGTTGGTTTAGTCGGTGAAATTCTGGTGAAGTATTCACCAATTGCGAACAACGATATTGTCCACCTGCTTGAAAAAGAGGGTGCCGAAGCCGTTGTCCCAGATATCGTTGGGTTTATGAATTACTCGTTGTATAACCAAATCTATAAGTATCAGCATCTGGGTGCTTCCGTTAAGGCCAAGTGGTTTGCTGAATTTGCCATGCAGGTCATTAAATGGTGTGAGCAGCCGATGCAAAAAGCCTTAAATGACTCGAAACGTTTTGAAGGCATCGAAGCCATTAAGAAGGTGGCCGATGATGCCAGCAAGATTTTATCACTGGGTAACCAAACTGGTGAAGGCTGGTTCTTGACCGGTGAAATGATCGAGCTATTGAAGAGTGGCGTGCCAAACATCATTTGTATGCAACCATTCGGCTGCCTGCCAAACCACATTGTTGGTAAGGGTATGATCAAGGAGATCAGACGTCAGTTTAAGGGTGCCAACATTGCGCCAATCGATTATGATCCCGGTACCTCCGTAGTTAACCAGCTGAACCGGATTCGGTTGATGCTGGCAACAGCGAATAAGAACTTAGCAGCTGAAACGAAACCGGCTGAAGCAACATCAGCAACAGAGAATCGTCACGCGATGCACGCACAGCCGTCTAAAGTTGAAAGTACGGTCAGTGGGCGATAACGGAATGACAGATTAAAAATTGGAGAAAACGCCATGAAACATACTGATGTTGAAACGCTATTTGCGAATAATATTAACGCAACGAATTTATCACCGAAACAGCGGAAGGTTTTACAAGCCAGTTTAACGTTGTTTGCCCAGAAGGGGTATGAAAATACCAGTACGCTGGATATTGCCCATTTAGCTGGGGTATCGGAAGGCACGGTTTTTAAGCACTTTAAGACGAAAGATGGGCTACTCCAGGCCATTTTGAAACCGTTTATTCACGATATTTTTCCCCGCGTGGCTGACGAATTTTTAATTACCTTGCATCAAAGTCCATTTGACGATTTTGATTCCTTCTTAAGGTACGCCGTGCGTGATCGGATGATCTACGCGATGGATAATCGGCCAGAGATGAAGATCTTTATTCAGCAAATGGTCAAGGACCCCTCGATTATGACCAGTTTAACCAAGCGGCTGGGTAATTTGCTCCAAGGCGGCGTTGACACCCTGTTTCGCGACTATAAGAAAAAGGGACAGCTGGTTGACTGGGATTCCATGCGAATCATCCGGATGGTCAGTGGGGTGATCGTTGGATATTTGATTCCCAACATCATTATGAGTGATACACCGCTAGACGTGGATAAAACCACGGATGAAGGTAAGCACACTATAACCGGACGTATTGAAACACAAAACGGACTTCCTCATATTTGAGTTAGTCCGTTTTTGTATTTCATTCAGTTACTAATTGCTGATCAGGTTCATAATTCCACGGTAAACAAGCCTCCAATTGCGCTTCTTTTGGGAAAG
>NZ_BJDO01000036.1 GCF_005405185.1 Secundilactobacillus hailunensis | reverse complement strand
TATTTTATCACGAAAAAAGCTAAAATCAGTAGGTCTATTTAAGTATGCCCTAATTTCCCTAAACCATCTTATAAAAGGGTTGTCTTTTGGTAGAAAACGTGTTCAACAAAGCAGAGGCCTATATGTAAGGGGCAGTCGGCAAAAATCCAAGTTCAGGATTTTCACCAACTGCCCCTTACACACCGGTCTCTAACCGCTTTGTTTCACACTCTGCACTCTATACCGTATGCCGTTCAAATGGATCGTCACTAATACCGGCATCAACAATGTCGCGTGACCATTGTTTAGCTGAGAATAATGAATGGTCACGGTAGTTACCGCAACTATACTTATCAGTACCTTGAACATCTTTCCATTCGATCTTGTCGGCAATTTCTTCTAATGAACTCTTCAGTGCTTTAGCAACTTCATTAGTTGAATGTTCACCCCAAGTGATCAAATGGAATCCGGTCCGGCAACCGAATGGTGAGCAGTCAATGACGCCATCAAGACGGTCGCGTAACAGACCTGCCAACAGATGTTCAATCGTGTGCAGACCAGCCGTTGGGATTGCGTTTGTGTTAGGTTGTACTAACCGCAGATCATAGTTTGAAATCGCATCGCCCTTTGGTCCCTTTTCTACCGTAATCAAACGGACGTATGGTGCTTTAACCTTTGTGTGATCCAATGTAAAACTTTCTACTTTAGCCATAAAAAAACCTCCTTGAGATTTATATCTGTTCAGATCCTATTATACCATTGGTGACGAGTGTCATTCGTATAAATCAGGTCGTCGATCAGCAAATACGGGCATGAAACCGCGCACTTTATCCGTGGCGTTAATATCGATCGTCACCGTCTTCAGTTCCTCTTCGTGCCCAAGGTACAACACGTTATTGCCCAGCGGATCGATCACAACCGAATTCCCGCCAAACCGGTTTTCCGGATCAGCACCGACCCGGTTAACGCCCACCACAAAGCTTTGGTTTTCAATTGCCCGTGCAGCCAACAATGTGCGCCATTGTGGCATCCGTGGTGTTGGCCATTCTGCTGGAACAAAGATAATCCGGCTGTCATTTAACGACAGTGTCCGCAGCCATTCGGGGAAACGAATGTCATAGCAGATCACACTGGTGGCCGGAACACCCTTCACCTCAAACTGGTCTTTCTTACTGCCTGGCGTTAAGAATTCATCTTCATGCATTAAGCCAAACAGATGCACCTTATCATAGGTTGATAGCAATTCACCATTTTCATCGATAATGTAGGTTGTATTAAAGAATTGATTGCCGCGTTTGGTGGCAACCGAACCAGTATGGATCATAATGTGATACTTTTGAGCCAGCGCCTTAAAAACGTGTAGCGTCTGCAGACCATTTACATCCGCAATATCGTTAAACCGGCTCAGATCATAGCCCGTGTTCCACATTTCTGGAAAAACTACGATATCGGCTTGTTCAGTTGCCGCTTGGGCAACAAACGATTCAATTCGCGCAAAGTTTTCGGCTGGTTTACCAAAACTAACGTCCATTTGTGCTACTGAAATTGTAATTTTCATTTCAACGCCTCCGAATTCAATTTTTAGTATAATACTGACAGTTTGACTATCAAGCAAAAATTAATAATGGCACTTAAATTTATAAAAAAACGAGGTTGCATCTCGAATCATTTTCCGCCACAATAAAAGAAAAAACGCACGAAGGAAGTTGTCACTATGAATTCATTCACCGTTTACCTAGTTCGTCATGGCAGTACGACGTTAAATAGCTTTAACCGGATGCAAGGCTGGATCGATTCCGACCTGTCTGATGACGGTATCCAGCAGGCTCAGCAGGCTGCTGAAAAATTACAGTCAATCACCTTTAACCGCGCTTTCTCTTCTGATTTAGGTCGCGCAGTTAGCACCCGTAATCTGATTTTGAAGCAGCTTCATCAGCAGCCTCAAGAAATTGATCAGCTGCCCGAATTTCGCGAAGTCAACTTTGGCTTCTTTGAAGGCTTAAACTCCGATGACATCTGGGCTGGTATCGCGGCCCCCTACGGCAAGCACAGCCAAGGTGACCTGATTACCTTAGGTGGCCTAAAAGAAGCCCGTGATGCCATGAAGCAAAGCGATCCATCACACACTGCTGAGGACTATGATGAGATCATCGCACGCATTAAAAACGGCTTTAAAGCTCTGCGTGAGCACTGTGAGCCTGGTGAAACCATTTTACTGGTCAGCCATGGGACCATCATTCGCACGATTGCCGATTATTTAGGCGTCGATACGGTAGATAATTATCCCCAAAATGGCGGTGTCAGCAAACTGATCGTTACCCCTGATCAAGTCGTCGTCGAAGCCTATAATCAGTAACGTTGAAAGGCTGGCTTTCATGCTTTAAAAACGCGTTATAATGGGATTTCGCTTAATGAGCGAATCCTTTTTTTACTTTTACTTGAAAACGGTTTCATACTTCGCTAGACTAGATATGAGTGATAAAAAACAACGAGGTGGGAATGACATGACAAAAATATTAGCAGTAAATGCAGGCAGTTCAACTTTGAAGTGGAAATTATTCTCAATGCCGGATGAAACGGTGATTGCTTCCGGTTTAGTCGACCGTTTAAACTTACCAGGTTCAATTTTCACCGTCAAACGGCCAGACGCCGAAAAGTATGAAGTGAAAAAGGATAATATTGACTATCATTTAGCAGCTGCAATGGTTCTGACTCACTTGAAGGATGCAGGAATCGTCAAACACTTACACGAAATTACTGGTGTGGGTCACCGAATCGTAGCTGGCGGTGAAGTTTTCACTGATTCCGCCGTCATCACCGATGAATCGCTCAGACAAATTCATGAACTAGCGGAGTTTGCCCCCCTGCATAATCCAATCGAAGAAGAATACATCAAAATTTTTCAGCAGTTGCTTCCCGACGTTCCTCAAGTAGCCGTTTTCGATACTGCACTATACGCTAATATGCCTAAGATCAACGCGCTATATCCCATTCCCTACGAATATTATAAGCAGTACGGTGCCCGTAAGTATGGCGCTCATGGAACCAGTCACCGCTACGTTTCGGCCAGAGCTGCTGAACTGCTTGGCAAACCACTATCCGACTTAAAGCTGATCACGCTGCATTTGGGCTCTGGTTCATCGGTTACCGCCTTCGACCACGGTCACGTCATCGATACTTCCATGGGCTTTACCCCGCTAGCCGGTGTCATGATGGCCACCCGTTCTGGTGATATCGATCCCTCGTTAGTTTCATTTTTAGCTGAAAAAATGGGCGTTAAAATGAGTGAAATGATCGACATTTTGAACCATAAATCTGGGCTGTTGGGAATTTCTCAGTTATCACCTGATCAGCGTGATCTGGAGAAAGTTCAGGATAGTAATCCGCAAGCCAAATTGGCACTGGATATGTTCGCCAACCGGGTCGTCCGCTACATCGGTTCTTACATCGCCGAACTAAATGGCTTGGATGCCTTAGTCTTTACAGCTGGATCTGGTGAAAACGGTATTGATATGCGTCAAAAAATCGTTGATCAATTAAGCTACTTTGGTATTCAAATTGACCATGACCGCAACCAGGTGCGTGGTAAGGAACGGGTCATCAGCCCAGATGATGCTCCAGTAACGGTAATGGTCGTCCCTACCAATGAAGAATTAATGATCGTTCGGGATGTGCAAAGATTAACACAAGGTGCGTAAAGCTGTTTTCTGACATCCATAATAATTAATACGCTACAACTAAAAATGGCGCTAAGTTCCCATCACACGGGGGCCTAGCGCCATCGTTTTATCTAAGTCGACTAACTTACAGTGCCTGAGGTGCCCTTACACCAACTTCATCACCAACTTTAGCTAATTCAGCAGCAGTTTTATCATCGATCAGGACACCCTGCTTTTGATTTTCAGCATAGCGTTTATATTCTCGGTCACCAGGAATTTTAATTTCCGTCCCCGGCAGATGCTTCAGATGCCGAATCCGGTTAAACATTTCCGTCACGTTGCCCTTTAGCGTATCCAGATCGCCAAATAAAGCTGGGTCCATGGTCATAAAGAACTGGCTGAAATCATGCTTCCCCTTGTTGGTGTCAGCTGAAATCGATCCTTGAGCCAAAATTCCCGTCAGCAGTTCGATCACCAGTGAGTTACCGAATCCTTTATAGTTCGAATTGTTTTCCAAATTACCGCCTAGGGTCAACACACCACCATCGGGACGGTCATCACTAAACGCGATGGTTGAGAGATTATCCTCAACGCGTTGGGCATCCTGATCGACTTGACGATCTTCACCAACGGCCCATTCACCAGGAATGTTTTCGCCCTTCTTAGCTAGTACCTGAATTTTACCGCTTGAAACCACGGCAGTTGCACCATCAAAGACAAATGGATGCGGCTCAGCAGGAAAGGTAAAGGCAAAAGCGTTGGAACCTAAGAAAGCCTCTAACGCATTAGTAGGGAGCACTAGTGGCCGAGTATTGGTTGTGGCAATCCCAATCAAACCTTCCTTAACGGCCATTCGGCCATAGTAGCCAGCTGTGCCGAAATGGTTAGAATTCCGAATAACCGCAATGGAGACCCCTATTTTTTTCGTTTTTTCAATTAAGCGTTTCATGGTAAAACCAGAAGCAATCTGTCCCATGTTCTTGTTGGCATCAACTAACATACTGGTTGGCGTATCCCGTAAAACTTCTGGCTTGTTAGTGGGAACGATTGTACCGTCTTTGATCATATTCGTGTACCAAGTGATCCGTTGAATTCCGTGCGATGAAATCCCTCGTAAATCAGCGTCTACCAAGGTGTCAGCTAAAAATTCACCATCTTCTTCAGAGAAATGGTAAGCAGCCAAAACCTGCTTTAAAAACGTTTTTTCTTCCTTTGCATCAATGCGCATCAGTCATACTCCCCTTCTTAAATAAAATCTGTTTGAAACCACAAAAAAAGTCCCTGTTATTAAAACAAGGACGATCAATGTCGTGGTGCCACCTAAATTTACAGTTCTTGAAAACTGCCTCAGTCCGCTCATTCAAACGGTGCACGATAACGGCGTGTTGACCGTAAACGTCGCGTGAACGCGTTTAGTACTCCGAGCTCATCTTCACCAGCTGCTAATTATGCCTTCCCATTCAGCGACACTCTCTAAAAATTAAAAGTTGGTTACTCTTCTCATCAACATACAAGAATTATAATTTAATATCATAATAATTCTTGGGAGGGGAAAAAGCAAGGTGGAAAAAAGTAGTTAACTGTTGGAACAATCTTTAACCAATTTTTCTTGAAAACTTCTTAAATCCAAATAATTGATCAATTCGATGATAATAATCAGTTGGAATCTCCAAATCAATTGCCTTTAAATTATTCTTCAACTGTGAAGGTTTGCTGGCCCCGGTAATTAAGCTCGAAATTCTTGGGTCTCTGAGCGCCCAAGCTAAGGCAAACGTTGGTAAATCTGTATCCAGTTCAGTAGCCATCTTAATCAAGGCTTCGACTTTATCCAAGTTATCTTCAGTTAAAAGAGCCCTGATTTGATCTTGATAAGTTGCTCGTGAACCTGCTGGAATTTCGTTCCCCTTTCGATATTTACCTGTCAATAATCCTTGGGAAAGTGGTGAAAATGGAACCACTCCTAGACCAAGATCATCACAAACATCCAATAGCTCATGTTCAATATAGCGATCAAACATATTATATTGTGGCTGAACAACTGCCATTGGATGTAAGCCACGTTCCTGGATAATTAATTGGGCCTCTAAGATTTGAACTGGTCGCCATTCACTGACACCATAATATAGAATTTTACCTTGATCTACTAAATCGCTCAATGCCTGCAGGGTTTCTGCTAACGGAGTTTCCGCATCAAAGCGATGACAGAAATACAGGTCCAGATAATCCGTCTGCATGTTTGTTAATGATGTATCAACAGATTCCATGATATGCTTCCGAGACAAGCCACGATCATTCACACCATCACCGGTTGGAAAAAAGACTTTGCTAGATAAAACTAGCTCCTTACGAGGAAATTGCTTCAATGTCTTACCAAGAAACTTTTCCGCAGCCCCACCACTGTATGCATCAGCACAATCAAAAAAATTAATACCATTTTCAAATGCCAGCTTGATGCTTTGCACGGCCAAATCTTGTTTGTCTAGATTGCTGACATCTGTCATCCAACTGCCTAATGCGATTTCACTTACTCGTAACCCCTGTTTACCTAAATTACGATATTTCATTTTAGCTGCTCCCTTTCATCACACTGTGAAGTTACAATTTATTCGTTTGATAGTTAATCCTATAAAATCTTATGATATACAAAAAATCTCAGAAACTAGTTCTGAGATTTCATACATAAAACTACCTATTTCTTCTTACCGTTACTTACCGTTACTTTCAGTTGCTTTAACTTCACCAGCAGCTACACGATTTTCCTTAGTTAAAAATAATGCAGCAATAATTGTGGCAACGACAACAATTCCGCCAAGAACAAAGTAAGTGTGTTGGAAACCAATTGAATCATACAGATTACCAGCAACAGTAGAGAAGATGAAGACAGATATTTGTTTAGCAAAGTTTGAAGCTAACGCGTAAACCGTCGCGTAAACCCGGATATCAAAGGCCCCAGCAATGTACTTCATGATTGAAGTTAATACCAAAGGCATTTCGAACCCAGCTAACAAACGAAGAATGACAACCCAAACAACACTAGGAGAAAGCGCACTACCAATAATCCGAATAGCTAAGATACAGCCATAAGCAATCAAACCATTTCGTGAACCAATCTTGTTAATGATCCATGGCATTGGGAACATGAGTAAGAATTCCAAAGCAATTTGTGCAGTGGTCATATAACTGTATGCAGTAGTCCCAGCAGACGCAGTTTTAAAGAAAGTCTTAAAGAAGATGATGAATTGTTGATCAAACACATCATACAAAGCAGAAGTACCAATGTAGAAGATTGATAGAATCCAGAAGTTACGAATCTTGAAGATTTTACCAATTAAACTCCAGTCAAGTGAATCATTAGTGTCACCAGCAGCGGCGGCATTTTCCATGTGAATCTTATCACTGAAAAGGATGGTGCAAGTTAAAATGGCACCCATAACAGTACATGCCCAGAAAATTGAGTTAGGGCTCCATAGGAAGAGCTTACCACCGAAGAATGAGGCACAGGCACCGGCTAGTGAGCCACCCATCCGTGAGTGAGCATATTCAAATCCATTGGCTAGGCTAGCACGTTGAACATATTGTTCAACAACTGAAACACCACCGTTAAATACGAAACTTAAGAAAATACCGGTGATAACAGCAACTAACGCAGCGTTCATGTGTACCAATGGTAAGAATAACCACTGGAAGTAAGGTCCAATTAAAATAGCAGCAATCGCAATTGTAACTAATAAGTTCTTTTTAAAGACTAATTTATCAGAAATAACCCCAAAAATTGGTTGAAATATTAGAGACATACCGGCCATCATTGAAAATACAAATCCAGCTGTAGTCCCGTTTAGATGGCCAACCTGCTCCATCCAAAGTGTTAAGTACCCATTAATAATTTGCCACATAAAGAAGTAAGTAAAGTGGGTAACTGGGAAACCCCAGAAATCCTTCTTTTTACTCGTTTTAACTGTGTTATCCAAGATATTTCACTCCTATTCTATTCGTAATTATAAGGAACCGGCTTACCGAAGTGCGGTGTCCCGTCATCGTTCCACGTAAAGGCTTGAACCTTAGTGTGCCGGTTAGGATCATAAAGCGGATCACCCTTAATTTCGGTATAGTCGCGACAGTGATAAACCATGATATCAGTCTCACCGTCTTCAGCAACGGTAAACGAATTATGACCAGGTCCGTATTGATGAGTTGCTAAATCACTTTGGAAAACTGGTTCCTTTGATTTCGACCAATTAGCTGCATCTAGTAAGTCAACATCATCATTAACGGTAAGCATACCCATTGCATAATTTTCATCAGTAGCACTAGCAGAATAAGTTAAGAAATAACGACCATTTCTGTGAATAATGGCTGGCCCTTCGTTGACCCAAAACCCTTTAATTTCCCAAGGATATTCTGGCTTTGAAAGCATCACTGGATCAGTCTTCAAAGTCCAAGGATTTTCCATTTCAGCAATATATAAATTAGAATTACCACGAATGGTCTTATCTTTTTGAGCCCAAACATAATAGAGCTTTCCATTTGCTTCAAAACAAGTAGCGTCTAGTGAAAACGTGTCCATATTTGTTTTGACTTGGCCACGTTCAATCCAGTTATCTTCACTTGCCATAGGATCATCTGTATCACATTCAATACAAAACATACGATGTTGAAACATACCGTTTTCATCTAATGCTGTAGTCTCTGCTGCAGCGAAATAAATGAACCACTTGCCATCGATATAATGTATTTCTGGCGCCCAGATTAGCTGACTCATGGGACCGTTTTCATGCTTACGCCAAATCGTCCGTGGAGCAGCATGTGCTAAGCCGGCTAATGTTTTAGCTCGACGGATTTCAATCAAATTATAGGCAGGCACCGAAGCGGTAAAATAATAATAACCATCAGTGTGTTTGTAGATATACGGATCTGCCCGTTGAACAATAAGCGGATTAATATATTGATTTGTATTCGCCATATTTGCATTCTCCTTAAGATTTTTCACTACGTAGTTTGCTTCCTTTTTGTGCACGTGATTATCATATGATGGACAGTAAGCGATTACAACATGGTTTTTAATGTTTTTTGATATTCTTTGCATTTATAGCAATATAAACGTTGCTCAAAATCATCTGTGTTACTAAATTAGGTCCTAATAAAAATAAATAAATTATTTTTATACTGATAAATATAAAATAAATTCCGCTATTTATTAAATGATTTTTAGACATATTAACCAATATTATATTTATAACAAGCTATCATTTCCAAATATTCAGATACAAACAAACTTTTTTTACTTAATAACTACTAAAACAGGCATTTTATTCAACCTTAGTATTATCAAAATAATTTAATTTTAATTTCGCACAATAAATCATATAAATTTTTATTACTTTCATATTTTTTCATTTCGTTATTTAAAAGCAATAAAAACATTGTTACAATTAAGCTAGAATTAATTTTTCCCTTTAAGACAAACTCATTGCTAATTTATTCACAATAAAAACTGGAGGTTACCGTTAATGGAATCTGATATTTCAGAAAGTTCTTTACCTGTATATAAAGCCTTAGCAAGCCCTGTTCGGTTAAAAATCATTCAAGAACTTTCTATCCGTAAAATGAGCGTACAGGAACTATCCACCATCCTTAATCTTAGCGGCACCATCGTACTCCAACATCTTAATAAGCTAGCAAAGGCTGGCATTATTAAGTTCGAAAGAGTCGGCCACAATAAGGTTTCTCGTTTAACTGTTGATAAAATAAATGTCCATTTTCCAAAAACTATTTACCCCGAGTTTGAATCTTACACCACGCAAGTTCCTGTCGGTCATTTCACTAATTTTGCTGTCCAGCCCTCCTGTGGATTAGCTGGTAAGACTGATTACATTGGTAAAGTAGACAATCCTGCCTACTTCATGGATCCAGATAGAATATCTGCTGGTATGATCTGGTGGTGCAATGGTTTCGTTGAATACCAGTTTCCTGATTATCTTACTAAGGAAAATAAATTAGAGATGTTAGACTTATCCATGGAATTAGGCTCAGAATTTCCGTTCTCAAATAACGTTTGGCCCTCTGACATTACGTTCTATATCAATAGTACTGAAATTGGTACGTGGACCGCTCCAGGCGACTTTTCTGACACTCGTGGCAAATACACCCCTGAATGGGTTCCTGACAACGTTAATCAATACGGTATTATGAAAACTTTGCGATTAACCCATGATGGCAGCTTCCTAGATGGTCAACCATTTACTGATGTCTCATTAGAAGACATCGATACCCATAAACAAATATTTGCGGTCCGTTACGGTATAAAAAGAAATGCTAAAAATAACGGTGGCTGCACAATTTTCGGTAAAGGGTTCGGTAATTACAATCAGGATATTGAAATGAAATTATTTTATAGTTGATCCGTAAAATAAAAGAACCTGAATATAAGTCGGTATATTAAAAGCGTAGACAAACTTTCTTAAATCGAAAGCTTGTCTACGCTTTTATGTCTCAACTGAATTTAAATTATGACGAGATTTTTTTTACTAAAATCATACTCCGTTAAAGTACTACTGAGTATCTATCATAATATTGGAGAATCACCAAAAGGCCTGAAATAAAATACTTCCAGACCTTTTGATTACTTAGAATTAAAATACTATTACTTGATGTTAACTAAGTGTAAGTTGACCATCTTAGTAAAGTCTTCAACTTGTTGTGCAGTTACACCGAATGAGAAGACAGTATGGTGACCACCACCGTTTTGAATCCATTGGGTAGCACCTTCCTTAAGACCGGCCTTTGGTGTCCACATTTGCTTAGCAACAGGCAACTTCGGCGTTTCATCAGCCTTGTGACCAGAAACTTCATACATAATCAAACGGTATTCATCACCAAAGTCAGCTAAGGTAGTATCAACAGCATCACCTTCGCCACCAGCAAAGACCAAACGAGCTGGATCTTCACGGTCACCAATGTCTAGTGGGTGAACTTCAATCTTAGGCTTGTCAGTAGCTAGGGTTGGATCAACTTCTAGCATATGTGAACCAAGGATTGCTTCGTGGCCCTTACGTAAATCAAGGGTGTAGTCTTCCATAAAGCCAGTCTTCTTGTTGTGGCTGATGATCTTCATTAAGCGGTCAAGAGCAGCAGTCTTCCAGTCACCTTCACCGGCAAACCCATAACCTTCAGCCATCAGTAATTGAACAGCCAAACCAGGTAATTCCTTCAAGCCATAAAGATCTTCGAAGTTATCTGAAAAGGCAGTGTAACCACGAGCGCTCATGAAACGCTTCAAACCAAAGTATTCACGAATTTGATACTTAACGTGATCTTCGAAGAAGGCCTTATCATTGTCGCCAGGGTTCATGGTGTAGGTCTTAGCTAATTCATCATACTTCTGGTTGATATCAGCATCAGTAACCTTGTTCATTTCAGTTACTAAATCACCGACAGCGTAGTAGTCAACGGTCCAGCCAAGCTGAATTTGAGCTTCAATCTTGTCACCATCAGTAACGGCAACGTTACGCATCTTACCACCAAATGACATAACTTTGATTTTGAAGCTTTCGTTGTAAGCAACAGCAACGTCTTGCCAGTCGGCAATTTCGTTTTGAACTTCTTCATCGCCCCACCAACCGTAAACAATCTTGTTGTTCATACGAAGACGCGCATTGATATAGCCGTATTCACGGTCACCATGAGCACTTTGGTTCAAGTTCATGTAGTCCATGTCGATGGCCTTATAAGGAATGTGATCCAAGTATTGAGTAGCCAGGTGCAGTAATGGCTTTTGCAATAGTTGAGTCCCACGAATCCACATCTTAGCAGGACTGAAAGTATGCATCCAAGTAATCACACCGGCAACTGAATCATCATGGTTAGCATCCTTCATCAACTGAGTAATGTTATCAGCTCTAGTAGCTGTCAATTTAAATTCGATTGGGTAAGGTAAGTTACCTGACTTGTTTAATTTATCAACGATGTCTTTGGCATCTTTTTCAACTGACTTTAATTGTTCGTCACCATATAAAAATTGACTACCAGTGACAAACCAAAACTTGTAATCTGGGGTACTTAACATAATAGAATATCTCCTTTTTAAATTTAATGATTTTAAAATTTGATAACTTTAATTTATGAACGAGCTGCATGGTCCTTTGAATGGGCATTATTCTGACCATAGTACGCATTGGCACCATGTTTACGGTAATAGTGTTTATCTAATAGATACTGTGGCAATTCGGAACTCTGATGGGTTAGTTGCATCGTGTGGAAGTCTTCTTCAGCGACAACTTCCAAAACTTTGGAATTGTAAACGGCTTTATCAGGTGTTGGACCCCAAGCAAATGGACCATGCTGACTAACTAGGGCAGCTGGCACGGCTTCATAATCTAAGCCGCGTTCTTTAAAGGTTTTGACGATTGTCTTACCAGTATTGCCTTCGTAATCTTCTTCGATCTCTTCCTTGGTTAAAGCGTCCGCAGCCGGAACATCACCAAAGAATGTATCCGCATGAGTCGTATTCATGGCTGGAATATCCATCTTAGCAGCAGCAAATGAAACTGCCCAAGGCGAATGCGTATGAACAATTCCACCAATCTTTGGAAAATGATTATACAAATACGTATGGGTCGGAGTATCACTGGACGGATTCATTTCACCTTCAACGACTTCACCCTTTAAGTTCACAACAACCAAGTCTTCAGGTCTTAATTTGTCGTAATCAACACCAGATGGCTTAATGACGAAAAGTCCCTTATCACGATCGATACCTGAGACGTTCCCCCAAGTAAAAGTGACTAAACCTAGTTCAGGAAGCTGCATATTGGCTTCATAAACTTCTTGCTTCAGATCTTCTAACATTTAAATATCTCCTTTATTAAAGCTCAATTGTATCAACTGCAGCTCTTTCGACATCCAAACCCTTTTTATAGGAACTGATAAATGAGTTGTACCCTTTAACACCATCGGCATTGGGCGTCACCGTTTCACTCTCTGAATTTGCAAAAACGCGATTGTCTAAGTAATCAGCTAAACTTTCAGTATTTGCCCCAGTTGATTTAGCCAAAGTATATAGCCCCAATACTGCCATTCCCCATGGGCCACCTTCACCAGCATTACTCATTACAGTAATCGGTGTATCCAAAGCATCCGCCAAGACTTGTTGGCCAATCTTTGGTGTCTTGAATAAACCACCTTGAGCAATGAAAACATCCGCCTTGATGTGTTCCTCATTGACTAAAATGTCATTGCCAATTTTTAACGGTGCAAATGCTGAATACAGATGTGTCTTCATAAAATTAGCCAAATTAAAGTGACTGTTTGGTGTCCGGACAAACATCGGCCGTCCTTCTGGCATTTTAGTGATATTTTCCCCTGACAGATAGGCATAACTTAGTAAATCACCAGCGTTATCATCAGCGCGTTCTGTGCTATTAAAGAGTGCACCATACAAATCATCAGGCTTCAAATCAATTCCAATCTCTTTGGCAAACTCACCAAACAATCCTACCCAGGCATTAATATCTGACGAACAGTTATTGGTATGAACCATAGCAACTGGCATACCATCTGGCGTGGTCACCATATCAATATCTTGATGAACGCTATCCATCGGTTGGTCTAAAACAATCATTGAAAATGCCGAAGTACCGGCCGAGATATTACCAGTCCGCTTACGAACCGCATTAGTGGAGACCATCCCAGTTCCAGCATCCCCTTCTGGCGGAGCCATTAAAGAACCAGATTGCAGCGTGCCATTCGGATCAAGCAATTGAGCACCTTTAGCAGTTAGGTTCCCGGCAACTTCACCCGCTAATTTGATATCAGGTAAAATGTCCCTTAAATTCCAGAGATACTGTTGAACATTACTCTGAGCTTCAAATTTCTCAATCATTGCTGTTGAATAAGTTTTAGTAGCAGTATCAATTGGGAAAATTCCTGATGCATCGCCAATTCCCACTACCTTTTTGCCTGACAACTTCCAGTGAACGTAACCAGCCAAAGTAGTCATGAAATCAACGTTTTTAACGTGTTGTTCCTGATTCAAAATGGCTTGATATAAATGAGCAATGCTCCAGCGTTGCGGGATGTTAAAGTTGAACAGCTTGGTTAATTCATCCGCGGCTTGTTCGGTAATATTATTACGCCAGGTTCTAAAAGGTACTAATAAATTATTATCCTTATCAAATACCATGTAACCGTGCATCATGGCACTTACACTGATTACACCGATCTTAGTTAATTCAATACCATAATCATCCTTGATTTTCCGAACCATTTTTTGATAACTAGACTGAATACCCTTCCAGATGTTTGAGACAGAATAGGTCCAAATATTATTGACCAGTTCGTTTTCCCAGGTATAGTCACCACTAGCAATCGTTGTAAAATCATCTGTCACAAGTACGGCTTTAATTCGTGTTGATCCTAGTTCAATTCCCAATGAGGTCTGACCATTGACTATTTTTTCTTTAATCTGGTTTATTTCCATATCTGTTTCCTCCAGATAACCATCAATTCAAAATTTGTTAATATATTAATCGCTAACACGTTAAATATTATTATATTTATGCTAATAAATCAACACATTTATCATTTATACGTATACAAATTTTAAAAAAATAGCTTGAAAGCTGTTTAATCAGCCTTCAAGCATTCAATCTTTTCATATTTCGAATTTTCTGTGCCCTTCCATGATTCCTGCTATAACCTTGATAATCTTAGATACACGTATACAAAATTATTACTTTATAAAGATTAAAACTGTCTCAACATTGTCAAAATAAAGGTAATTGACATTTATACGGATAATTATTATTGTTTTAATAGTGCATATATGTGCAACTACTGTTCAATTTTAAAAGGAGTGTTTAATTTTGAAAGCTTATAAAACTGATTTTGATAGCTACAAGGACCAAAAAGTAACCGCCTTTCACCTAGAAAATGATAATGGTGTTAGGATCACAGTGCTCGATCAAGGCGGCATCATTGCTGAAATAAGTGTCCCTACGGAAAACGGCCAACATAAAAATATGTTATTACAATACCCTCATACCGCTGATTATTATGCTAATCCTTTTTACGTCAATATGATGATTGGAACCGCTGCAGGTCGCATTAAAAATGGTCAATTTAAGGTTAGCGGAAAAACAATTCAAGTTACACCCAATGAGGGACATAATACCCTTCACGGCGGTCCCAATGGATTTCACTCAGTTAACTGGAACGGCGAGCTTAAATCAAGTGATAGTTACACTCGAATTATCTTGAAACACCACTTTAACTCTAATCCTGGCGATTTTCCTGCTATCTCTGTAACTGTTACCTATACTCTGAAAAATGATAATACGTTCAGAGTCCAATTTACGGGTGAATCCGATGAAACAACAATTTTCAACCCAACTTACCACACCTACTTCAATGTAGGTGATGAACCCACCATTAAGAATCAAATTTTGCAACTTAATAGCCATCGTCATATGGATGTTGACACAGAAAAGATTCCAACTGGTAAATTACTTGACAATATCAACACCCCATTTGATTTTACGACACCACAGAAGTTGGGAACCGCCATTGATAAAATGCAAGATACAACTGAAAAGGGTTTTGACGACATTTTTGAAGTTGAACCATCTTTGACTGATCAAACGATTGCTAAGCTATCTGACACAATTTCAAATCGGTCAGTTACTTTGCATTCAAGCCGAAATGGATTAGTCGTGTTCACCGCTAATTCATTTACACCAGATATGAACTTAACGATTGGCCACGGTGCGCCATATATGGGTATTGCTCTGGAAGCTCAAAACCTTTCTGATGCAACACGCTTTGAAAACTTTGGTGATATCACATTACAGCCTGGTGTACCAAAGTCTTATGAAATTATGTATCAATTAACTTTCTAGACCATAAAAGGTTAACTTCAATTTAAAAAAGTTTTGATATTAATGGCCAATGCCAGTTAATATCAAAACTTTTTTTATTTGGGCGAAACAAAAAGGAAGACCTACAACAGATCTTCCAATATCGGTTTAATTAATCTTCTTAACCGACTTACGAATGACCATTTCCGGTTCATATAAAATCGATTTAGCTGGCTTTTTGGCAATTAAATTAACCAGTAGCTGTGCTGCATCATGCCCCATTCGTTCTTTTTCATGGACCATCGTTGTAATTGCAGGATTGATATAACGTACAACATTATAATCGTCAAATCCAGTAATTGAAATATCATCCGGAATCGACAGGTTCATCGATTTCACCATATCAATGACTCGGATAGCTAATTGGTCGTTATAACACACAATTGCCGTTGGCCGATTATTCGACTGGATGCCATGCTCAACTTTAGTTAACACTTGTTTAATGGGATCCATTGACTGATACATAATAATATTACTTTTAAGTGCAATACCGGCATGCTCTTGGTAGGCTTGAATAAAACCATTCATTCGGTTGACTCCCTGCATATCGTCAACTTGGAATACCCCCAAAATGCGTTCATGTCCCTGTTCAATTAAATAGTTAGTTAATCGTTTCAAAGCCCCTTTGTCATCGGTGGTTACCGAAGGCGCATGAAGCTCTGGCATGCCATAAGTGGCATTAATAAATACCACAGGCAAACCCAATTCACCAATTTTTTCGTATAAATCACGATTAGTTGTTGGTAAGGTACTTTGAGTCGGCTCAATAATCAACCCTGCCACATCACTTTGAAGCATTGTGGTGAGCGATCGTCGCTCTAATTTTGGATCATTGTGCGTATTAGCTAACAGTATCGAATAGCCATTATCAGAAATGATCTGATCTGCACCGCTAATAATACTAGGAAAAATATAATTAGCAATGTGCGTTGCAATCACACCAATCATGCGATTAGAGTTTTTCCCCTTTGCATGTGCGGTTTGCCAATCGTTAACATACATACCGCCACCTTGGATTCGGTAAACAAAATCTTCGTTTTCCAGATCTCCAATCGCTCGACGAATCGTATACCGACTAACGTTAAATATCTTCATTAATTCAGTTTCAGTGGGTAATTTTTCGCCAATAGGATAGTCACCTGACAGGATTTCTTCCTTAACCCCATTTTCTACAATCTCATATTTTGCCGACATACTAAAAGCTCCCATTTTAATCTTGTTAACCATCATACTTATTAACAAGTCTTTAATTATTGATTACTAGAAACAGAAAAAGATTTAACCTAAATTCCCGTTGTTTACTTGATATGCACGTAATGTAGTATAACAATTTTACGGTAAGGCCACTCGATTTATAAGGTAATTTGCCAGAAATAATTTATTAATAATAAAAAAGCCCAGACAAATTACCGTCCAAGTTTCTTTACGATACTATTCGTAATCCCCATTTAATTACCAATCTTCTTACGGTGTAAAATCAAAGAATCTACTAGCGTGACAATTCCTAGTACGATCATAGCAGTATCCAACCAGAAATAAATATTCGTCATCGTTTCGTGAGTGATCGTTGACGCAGCAGCAACCATTACAACGATTGCAATCCAGAATTGAAAGTCTCTATAAAATTTAGTGTTAAATTTTAATTGTTTATTATTCATGGTGTAATAACTCCTTACTTAAGCTCATTGAATGCGTTATCACTATTGTGCTTCATTTTTTATACGGACGCAAGTGATTTATTTATTCAATTAACATTGGTCAATCCTATGGAGCCCATAACTAAGGGACTTAGGCATCTAAATTCATTTGATAAATTTAGACTCTTTACGTATTTAAATTTTGTTGTTTTTCTTCACACCCTACTAACTCTACATTAATTTAATAAAAATCCCCCTCCAACCAGCCAAGCCCAACTTACAGCTTGCCCACTTAAAGGGGAATTTCAATATTTACTTTATATTATACATCCATTACTTAACATACGTATTCTTAAAGTTATAGTTAGCACCCGCTGAATTATAAACAATGTTCTTCACGTTTGGACTTAGAAGCCATGGTGCAGCTGATTGATACAGTGGCGTAATCCCTTGATCCTTTAACAGGATGTTTTGGGCTTTAACCATATCATTCCAACGTTGGGTTGGTTTGTTTGCATCAGTCGTGTTGGAAGCTTTGATCAACTGATCATAGGTACTGTTTGACCAATCTGAGATATTGCTTGAGTTGCCCTTGGTGTAAATGTTCAGGAATGTAATTGGATCTGAGAAGTCCGCAAACCAGTTAGCAAAGGTGACTTGGTAATTCCGTGAAGCTTGCCGTGCCAAAACGGTCCGGAACGGAATGTTAGAAACAGAGACCTTCAAACCTGGCAGATTCTTTTCCAAAGCATTTTGCAGGTACTCAGTGACTTGCTTTGCAGCATCAGTATCCGGCGCTAAGATGGTAAATTTAGGATTGGTGATACCGACTTCTTTGAGCCCTTGTTGCCATAACGTCTTGGCCTTAGCTGGATTGTACTTCATGGAAGCAGGTGCAGTTGTATCTGCAGTGAAGTCTTTACCAGTCTTAGGGTTAACAGCTAAGCCTTTGGAAACAAAGCTATTGTTGACAATTGAGCCATCACCCAAGACCTTCTTAGTGATCTGTTGCCGATTAACCGCCATAGAAATTGCTTCACGAATCTTCAAGTTCTTAAATAATTTCATGTGCTGGTTCAAAGCTAGATAGTAACTGCTTGATTGTGGCCGTGAAATCAGGTCCTTATTGTTTTTAAGATTCTTAGCCTGGTTACCAGTCAATGGCGCACCGATTAATTTCTTTGAATTATACTGGTTCAAAGCTGTTTGATTATCCTTAACCACTTGATACTTGATAGAACTCATCTTAACAGCCTTTTTATCCCAGTAATCGTTATTCTTAGCAAGTGTCCAGGTTGTACCAGTCCCGTTCCACTTAGTCAGCTTGTAAGGCCCGTTGTAAACCATCCGGTCACTTCTAGTCCCATAGCCATTACCGTATTTATTGACCACTTTTTGGTTTTGCGGATAAAAGACTGGGAAGCCCAGCAGCAACTTAAAGTACGGAATTTGATGATCCAGATTGATCGTCAATTGATACTTACCAGTGGCTTTAATACCTAAAGTATTCGGTGCCATCTTACCCTTTGAAATTGCATCGGCATTCTTGATACCGCTAAATAAATATGAATACTGTGAAGCGGTTTTCGGATCCACAGTCCGTTGCCAAGAATAAACGAAATCTTTGGCAGTGACCGTATCACCATTACTCCACTTCGTATTGTGCCGCATATCAATTACGTAATGCCGACCATTGTTGGTTTGTGTCGTCTTAGTTGCCAATGCGGTTTCCGGTTTGCTATGGTTTCCTAAACGATATAACCCTTCATTGGTGTTATTCAACATATCAAAGGTCCCTAACGCAGTTGACTTTGAAATATCAACTGTTGATAATTCGGTATCAGTTGGCATCGTAAACGTTTTCTTTTGACTTGAACTGCTACTTGAACCACAAGCACTGAGGATTAACGCTAACCCGGCTAGGCTGGCGGTAACCGCCCATTTTGGATTGAACTTCATATTCTTTTCCTCCTAGACAACTCATCTGATCTATATCATCAATTACTCATATTCTATCACATTTATGAGTAAATACACATATTTATTTAATGTTTGTTTAATATTGTTAATCGTTATTTCATCAAAGTTGTTGTTCCTAGTAGAAATCTATTGCTTTCATTCAATAAAAACTGTTATGCTTAATCCCAAAAGTGAGGTTAACTGACATGAAAAAATTAACCGTTCCACTCATTGCCCAACGTCCTGAATTACCAACTGGCTGTGAGATCACCGCAGTCACGATGCTCCTGCAAGCCGTTGGCGTACGGGTCAATAAGGTACAACTAGCCCACGAAATGCCTTACGATGCCAGCGACTGTAATAAGGGGTTTGTGGGCGACCCATTTACCGAGAATGGCAACAGCATCTACCCGCCTGCTCTCATTGAATTGATCACTAAATACGCTGGTCACGCTACCGACCTAACGGGTGCTTCATTATCAAAATTAAAAGCGCAGATCGACCAAAACCATCCCGTTGTGATCTGGGTCGGCGAATTTGACGGTTTTCACACCCATGCTTTAACGCTGATCGGCTACGATGCTGATAACGTCATTGTCAACGACTGCTGGACCGAGAAAACTGAAAAAATATCCAATCAGCAATTTGCCGAAATACGGGCACATTTGAATAACCGTGCCATCACAGTCTAAAAAGAACCATTGATAACCGCAACACGGTCATCAATGGTTCTTTGATTATACTTTTAATGCTGTCTGATCATTTTCATCGGCTAAGTAAGCCCGGCCAGTATTTTTAACAATGACACAACTCGTCAAATACTGATTAAGCCGCTGCTTAAACGAATTAAACAGGTCGTCATAGGAAATCTCGGTTTCTCCCTTGTTATACAGTACCTGTACAAAGTCATCATATTCATCTTCAATGAGCTCATTGATACTGCGGACGTTTAAATAACTAGGCGGGTTGTTCCCTTGTTTATGATAATTCTGAGTACAGGCAACTTCCTTATCCAAAACGTCTGGGGCTATTCCCATTGCCTTGATGATATCCTCAGATGATGGCAAGCCGAATTTCTCAATAATTTCATCGGGTTCCATATTAGGTTGAGGCATCTATAGATCACTTCCAGATTTTTTATTTAGGTTTGTTGGAAATTTGATAACGAATGAATTTTCAAAAAATTGAGCAACTAAGCAATCCGAATGACTAGCCGGCTGTTTTGAACACCGAACACGGTACGCTGACAGAAACGGTTCATGACTGTTTTTAGGAACACGGCCACAATTTCCGCTAGTTGATCAGTATCCTGACCACTAATCGCTGGCTGATGATAGCGAATGGTCAAAATCGCCTGGTGATGCTGATGATCAGCACGAACCGCAGCCAATCTGGCCGTCCCCTTTTCTTTACTAGCGGTGTAGGGCACATCCGTCTGCCACTCATCCGTCCACGGACTCTGCGAGAGTAATAGTTCGTGAATCGCCATCTCCAGCTGCTGACCAGTAGTGACGTGCCGTTGATTACAATGATCGAGCCAGTCAATATAAACCGGTAACTGAAAGACAAGTGTGGTATTGATATAGCTCCCCCGCTTTCCAAAAATCCATTGTTGCAAGCAGTATACAACGGATAACTAAAATGGTTATAAGAAATTACCCATCTTTAATTTAAATTAAGGAATTTTGTAAACTCGCTTTTTATAATGTGTTTTTAGTAATAGCTAAAAAGAAATAACTGCCTTATTTTCAATGTTTAATTCGCCGCCAAATAGCATGAATTCCAACAGCGGACGCGAAGGACAGCAACCAAGTTCCGATGTAGGTGACTAAGATTCCCCAGCCCACGTTGATCATGATCAGATGTTTACCAATCATCAGCCAGATCAATTGCTCCCAAAAAACGTTTGAGAGAAACGCTTTGTAGGCAAAGCCAGCTAAATAATGAACGAGCCGAGTCATGGGTCGTTGCCGTTGAATTTGACTCAGCGCCACCACCGCAACCAAAGCAATGACCGCTAAATCATAGACCACCATCGAAGGCTTATAATACGGTGCGTTCGTCAGTTTTACCGGATAGCCAAACGCGAATAACTCCCGGCAGATCCAGTAAAAACTAGCGATACAGATGATTAAAATAGCGCCCCACCATTTCTGCAGCCATGGATTGACGGTTTTACGATACTGCCAGGCAAGCGTACCCAAAATACCGTAAATCAAGAAACTGATAAACAGCCTATCAGTTAAATACCAATCGGTCATGTGGGGGCCATGAAAGACTTCACAATCGTAAAACACCAACCAGAGTCCGGTTATGATAAGGGTTATCGCAACAACAATCCATCCGCGCTTCGGCACCGTCTGACACCACCGGCCAATCAGCCAAAAAAGCGGCATAAGCAGTATAAACTGCAACATCATCGTGTTATACCACAAATGTGGGGCAGCGTTACCGTTAATAAACTGCCAGACAAAACTTTCCCAGCTATAATAGTGTCTGACCTGCTGGACCCAGGGCATCACCAGCAGATAAATACTAGTCCACCAAAGGGTCGGCACGAATAGGCTATGCCATGACCGTCTCAGATATTGCTGATAAGTAATCGCAGTATCAACGGTCGTTCGAATCGTGGTGTACAAGATACCAAAGATAAACGCTGGTGCGGTAAATTTCACTAAATTGTAAACAGCGCCGATAACCAGCTACGTCGTTGCTCCCGGCATTGTCCTTAATGTCAGACTCAAAATCGGCTGCAACATCACCGCAGTACAAGCTGTTAATTTGAGATAATCACCGATATCGGCAATTTCTCCCGTATGTAAAATTCGTTTCACGAAATCATCTCACCTCCCTCCTCATAGTGCTATTGTAAAGTAATTTATCATTTAGATAAACGTCCCATAACACAAAAAGCAGCGCCATCCGCTAACGAATGACGCTGCTTACTTTTCTTAATGACAGTTAATTATTCTCACGCCTGTAAGCCAACAACTGCTTGCTAATCCCCTTGGTCTGATCGTAAACCTGTGCGTAGATCTTATGCAGCTGATCATACTTCTTAGCATTATCAGGATTTGGTACGTAAGTCTTGCCAAAATGAACAAACTTCTCCGCACACTCCTGGAAATCTTTGAACCAGCCGAGGCCAACAGCGGCAATCATGGCAGCTCCCATGCCGGGGCCCTGTTCGTTGGTTAAGCTGACCACTTTTTTATTAAAGATGTCGGCTTGAATTTGCAGCCACAGTGGGCTCTTGGCACCACCACCAATGGCGACGACCGTATCAAACTCCTTATCGTTCTCATCATAAATATCCATGATATCTTTGAATGAGAAGATAATGCCTTCCAATACAGCGCGGACAAAATCGACCTTCTTGTGCGTGCCGTCAACTCCTGTAAAGCTCCCCCGGATATCGGCATCTGGATGCGGTGCTCGTTCGCCAACAATGTATGGCGTATAAAGTAACCCGTTAGCCCCCACTGTCGACTTAGCCGCACTATCAGTGAAGACCCTCTTAAACCAATTCAGCAAATGTCTCGTTGCCAGCGTCTGGCGTGATGGCTCTTTGACAAACATCCTAAAGTAAGAGGTATGACGGAGGATCAAAAGGTACCCCATAATTGAAACCAACTATAGGGTACCTTTCACCGAATTAATAATCAGCTTATTTTTTTAACAATCGCTACATCCCAAGCAGCAAGTGACAATTCGTGCTGTGAAGAAATATTTTGACCACTAATAAGCTCTACATCACCCTCAATATTCTTAATTTTTTGACTAGTCGACGAAAAGTTTAAATAAAATTCGATTGTATCTCCTGCAGAATTAATTGCATTTTTTACAATGATTGGAAACTTTTCGCTTGGCCTAGTAATCTGAATTTTATCCACATATGATTGAATAATTTTATGCAACACTTCACTAGATGGAAAACAACCAATATACATTGTTGAGCCTTTCCCAAATTTATTTTGTGTAATAGCTGCATATTTTGACCAATTTGGATCAGAATATTTTGCTAATACTTTTGCGCTATCTGGAATTAATAACTCTATCCAATCATGCAATTGCAAATCAGTTACATCTTTTAGTTCTGATGAAACAGGGGCCAATTTACAATCATCTTGTTCTGGATTTACGAACATTTCATAATGTACGCCACATGCTTCTGTAATGATACCTGGTTGCACAGTAGTTCTGACTTTTAAATCATCTTTTGCAAAACCGGATCTGAATGTATAAATTATATTTCCACCATTTTTAACATATTCATTTAATTGTTTCAGAAATTCATCACTAGCAGCATATAGCATTGGTACAACAATTAGCTTATATTTATTTAATTGAATATGCTTTTCATCAGTGATATCGGTTCTAACATTTAATTTATAAAATTCGTCATATAGCGCACGATAAACGTCATTATAATCTCGTTTATCTGAAAACGGAAATTGATCAACACCTGTTAGACTCTGATTACTTACTAAAAAGGCTACTTCAGAGTTAATTTTTAAATTTGAAATCTCTGGTGATAATTTTTTTAATTCTTTGCCTGTTTTTGCTACCTCATAATAAACTGGGTTAGGTTTGAAATCATGACTTAAAATTCCCTTCCAATATGTTTCATAAGAATTATGAATTGAATGCCAGTGCCAATATTCAACCATTTGGGCTCCTGATGCAATATGACTATAAGCATTTAATCTTAATTGACCTGGATAGGGTACTTGATGCCGATATGCCTGTGCCTGCGTTTCTATTACCAAATAGCTTTTATTTTTACCAGTTCTTGCTTCATCACCAGCAAAAGATGCTTCTGCCCCTGTAAGTAATGTTCTGGCCGGATGATATACATCAATACCGACATAGTCCAAATTATCATCAATATCAAAATGATCTGCTTCAGCTCTTACCCCATACGAATAGCCTTTCCATCCAAAATCTAAATTATGAGTAATGAACTGATCATTTTTCTTATATTCACTCACTAAATCATATTGCCATTTTAAATATTCAGTGACTAAATTTCTCTGAAATTTCTCAAACTCAGCGTTTAAACTGCCGTTGATACTACCATTGACAGATGGAAAATCATCCCATGAATTAATTTCATTACTCCAATACGATAGTCCATACTCATGATTTAATTTATTCAAGTCACCATTAAATTTATTCCGTAAATAATTTTGAAAAGCTTTTTGTACATTTTCACTAGATGTACCATAGTGATGCGTTTCATTATCAATTTGGTATCCAATAATTCCTGGATGATTGCAAACATGTCCAATCATTTTGCGAATAATTCGCTCAGCATAAGTTCTAAAGACTGGACTCGATATATCCATTTTTTGTCTCTCACCATAGAGTGTACGGACTCCATTGTTTTCAACCATAACTTCTGGATATTCCTTTGCAAGCCAAGCTGGAATTGCATACGTTGGCGTGCCAACAATGACATGAATATTTGCTGCATACATAGCATCTAACACCTTGTCAAGCTTAGAAAAATCAAATTTTCCATCCTGATACTCATAGGTACTCCACGTACTCTCACCAATGCGCACTACATTTACATTGGCATCCTTCATCATTTTAATATCTTCATTTAAGCGATCATATGGTAAATATTCATAATAATATGCGGTCCCATATAATATTTCATTTTTCAATTGCATATCTGTTCTCCCATTCTAATTATGCACATTTTTCTATTATCTTTTAACTCCCTTAATCATGAACATTGAGAAACCACCGATTAATGAGAAAATTGCTGAAACAATAAAAATTCCGGAATATCCAAATGACGAAATTACCGTTGCAGCAATTACTGGTGCCACTGCTTGTGGAAGCGAATTTCCTAAATTATAAACACCCAAGAAAAAAGCAACCCGATTTTTATCTGGTATAACTTTCAAATTAAGTAAATTATCCAAAGAATTCCACATACCCATCCCAATACCTGCAGAAAAGGCATATATTATGATACCGAGTTCATTGCGTAATATGAATAATGCTATAGCCCCGATTGCTAAAAAGAAAGTCGCAATTACAATTGGCATTTTTAAAATTTTAAATTTATCAGAAATAGGTCCAGCTACAAAGCCCATAAAGATACCTAAAACTAACATAATTGTGTTAATCAATTGAATGGATGATTGTGTCTGACTACCACGATGCAAAAAATCCGTCATGATATACAAGATGTAACCTGTAATTGCAAAATTACCAATTCCTTGAAATAGTTTACCTATTAAAGCTAAGTAATAATCCCTGCCTTTTTTCCAACTAGGGAAAACTGTTTTAAGATCCTTCCAGGAAAAACGTTCTTCTTTAGATTTCTTTTGAATCTTTTCATCTAAATTAGAAGGTTCATGGACAATTAGTGCAGAAACGAGAATGCCTACAAACGTAAAAATCCCAAAAATTATAAAACCTAATCGAAATCGGCTCAAAAATAATGCCCCAACAACATTAAAACCATTATTTCCTAGCGCCATACCTAAGCCACCATACGCTGAAGATGCCGTCCCTTCACTACCTTTGGGTGCCATATCAATCCACGCCACAATTGGTGCAACCATGAAGTTTAATCCAACATTTGTCAACATCCAAAAAATCAACAATACTGGAATATTAGGTGAAAATGCTGCGCCTACTGATGTTAGCATAAAGAAGAATGCCCCAACAACCATCGATGGTGTTCTTTTACCAAATCTTGACCTAGTATTATCAGATACTGCTCCTGCAATAATATTTGAAATCGCAGATACAATCATTCCACACATTGAAAATATCGCAACCAATTTAACTTTATTTGCTGGATCTAGATTTTGAATTAAGGCTGGCAGAAACAAACTATTAATTACAACATAGGGTCCGAGCCAACTAGCTGGTCCTAAAATTAACCCAGGTACAAGACGTATTAGCGGAATTGTTACTTTTTTCATGGTTTCTCTCCTTTTTTAATTTTCTAGCAATACTTTTGCTATTAATGTTAAAATTATAGAGTAACCTGATTTATTATACAGAGAAATAATCGTTATTATATATCAGACTAATCAATTACTTTTACTATAGGACAATTTTTAATAGAATAATTCTTAGATATAAAATATTGAATCTATTACCTATCCCCTACAAAAAGTAATATTAATTATTACTTGTAAAATAAACCAGTACATAGAATACTCTTTACAGATATCTGTATGCATTGCAGGAAGCCAAAGAAAGCGCTTTCCTAAGTTCCCTGTAATACATTATGCCTATTCATGCGTATAAATCACAGTGACATATCGATGAATTTTTTATCCAAATCAGCTATTTATTGAGAGGTCGTAAAAATGAATTTTTTAAAGAATGCTAAAAGATTACCAGTCTTAGATTGGAACCTGACTTTTTTTGGTGCACATGAACAAACTGTGAACTCAGATTGGCGAGTCCCACTTGAGAAACATTATGCCTTTGAATGTATCTATATTATTGATGGAACAGAATACGTAGAATTTAAAAATCAAACTTTTAATTTAGAAAAAGGGGATTGTCAACGCCGATGTGAAAATGTCGTTTTTTGCCGATTAAAAAATGCTGTTTTTTACCGATAAGGTTTACAGTGTCTCACTGCTCCTTTCTTTATTTTG
>NZ_BJDO01000035.1:12642-27368 GCF_005405185.1 Secundilactobacillus hailunensis | reverse complement strand
TCCAGTGCTGTGTGTTTGGATCTAGGCATACAAAAATCCCTCCATAGTCATCAAATGAATTATTGTATTTCATCTGACAACCATAAAGGGATTATCGCATCGTGATGATCTGGGCCTTTTACATTGTCTCAATAATCTATTGAGCTATATTATCTATTTCTAATCTTCATCATGTTTTTGACGCTTATCAACAATACCAAGCACGAACAACAAGCTCATCAAACTTAACCCAATCTGTGAAAGAACTCGATTACCAGTTTGCTCATTAGTTTGCGGCAACTGATTTCGTGCTATCGAAGCTTGAGAATGCGTAGTTGAATGAGGTTTCGTTGTCAGCGCAGATGTAACCGAATTAGTACCCGTTACAGTCTTAGACTGACCAGTTACGTCATTATTAGAATCCGTCTGATGATTGATACGAGTGTCTCTTTGAGCATCACTTTGCACTGGATCACTGGCACCCACTGCTTGACCAGGATCATCAACTGCAGTGACATCGCTATCAGAAATAACTGAAGTAGCGGTTCTAGATGGCTTGCCAGCAGATGACCGACTGGCTTGAGTATCATCACTCGTTACACTTAATCCATCTGAAGCTACTTGGGTAGGTTGAGTATCGTTACTCATTTTATCCGGTAACGTTTGAGTATCAACTTGATCACCATCAGCTGAATTATTAGTCTGTGTATTATCATAATAATTATCTGGTGTAACTGATAATGTACCTGCATCAACTTGATTACGAACTTGAATGCCGTCATCTAGCTTACCAGATTGAGTATAGTCGTAGTAAGCATCTGGTTTAACTGATAATGTGCCAGCATCAACCTGGCCACGAACTTGAATACCATCATCTAGCTTGCCGGACTGAGTATAGTCGTAATAAGCATCTTGACTTACGCTAGGTGCATCCGTTGGTACTTCAGCACGAACTTGCGGATCAGTCGTACTTAACTGACCTTTCTGTGTATAGTCGTAATAAGCATCTTGACTTACGCTAAGTGCATCCGCTGGTACTTCAGCACGAGCTTGCGGATCGGTCGTACTTAACTGACCTTTCTGCATATAGTCGTAATAAGCATCTTGACTTACACTAGGTGCATCCGTTGGTACTTCAGTACGAACTTGCGGATCGGTCGTGCTTAACTGACCTTTCTGCATATAGTCGTAATAAGCATCTTTCGTTACACTAGGTGCATCCGTCGGCACTTCAGCACGAACTTGCGGATCGGTCGTGCTTAACTGACCTTTCTGCATATAGTCGTAATAGTCATCACGGTTTACTGAAACACCTGATCCCGCTTGACTTTGAGCTTGCGAATCAGCTGTATAAGTAATAGTTTTATTTTGATCTTCTGGTTTATTATTACTTTTGGCATTGGTAAAGGTAACACTTAGATTATCAGCAGTATAACCCTCAACTATAGCTGCAGTAATGGTACTGGTTTTATCAGCATCCGTAGCTGGAGTATAAGTGGTACTATCATTTACTTTATCGGTATTGATAGTCCAATTAACGATAATAGCACTATCAGCTAATTTAACATTTGCTGGTAAGCCTTGATAGGTCACAGTATTAGTCGTAGTCGTTGCTGAAACAGCATGTTGATGGACTAAATGAACAATGATTGGATCATTACCAGCAGCTTTAAAAGTATATGAGCCACTAGTAACTTGGCCTTTAGCTACATCATAATTAGGTTTATCAGGAGCGTCCCAAGCAATTGTGCTATTGGTTTGACCTGTAATATCAGTTGGCATACCAACTAGTGCACCGTTATTATCATCATCTACATATTGAACTTGTGCGTTTTGTGAATCAGCTTTGTAAGTCACCGTAACCGTTTCGTTAGCAGGTATCTTGCTGGTTTCAACAGGACCATAAGCCTTTTGAGCTACTTGAGAATCATCAGCAGTATAACCAGCAATGGTTGGCGTAACTACTTGGTAATAAGCATTGGCTGAAGTCGCTACACTTTGACCAGTTGCTTGATCCGTAGTGGTGTTCCAGTTCATTGTTTGCGTCTGAGTTTCTGGGTTTTGACCGCGATAATTCAAATCATTAACCACATAATTGATAGTTCGGGTAGTGGTCTTATGACCATTTGTAATAACGTGAGTTAAATGAACATCAACGGTTTGCTTTGGAACAGCAGTAAAGGTATACGTGCCATTAACAGCTTGCTTATTAGCTAATTGATAACCAGCTGGCTTATCAGTCGTAGTCCAAGCAACTGTACCATCGGTTTGACCTGCAATACCGGTTGATGTGCTTACTACAGCATCTTTATTATCATCGTCAATGTATCGAATTTGAACGTTTTGCGGATTAGCCGTATAAGTAATGGTTTGCTTTTGATCATTCGGTCTTGCGTTACTTTTGGCATTGGTAAAAGTGACACTTGGATTCTTAGCGGTGTAACCATCAACTGCAACCGCATTAATAGTGCTAGTTTCATCAGCAGCTGTATCTGGAATATAAGTCGTCTGCTTATTAACTTGATCCGTATTGGTCTTCCAATTAACAGTAACTACACTATCCTTTGGCGTAACATTCGTTGGTAGTCCAGTATAAGAAACGGTATCGGTGGAAGTAGCGGTGCCAAGTACGTGCTGATGAACCAAATGAATGACGACTGGAGCATTATTAGCAGCCTTGAAAGTATATGAACCATTGTCAGCTTGATCTTCAGCTAAGTCATAATCAGTAAATTTATCAGCCTTCCAAGTAACCGTACTGTTAGTTTGACCTGTAACATCAGCTGATGTGCCAACTAAGGTACCGTTATTATCATCATCTACATATTGAACTTGGGCGCGTTGTGAATTAGCTGTATAGGCAATGGTTGCATTTTGATCAGCTGGCTGAGTATTGGTAAAAGTAACGCTTGAATTATTAGCCGTATAACCATCAACTTCAGGTGCAGTAACGGTGCTGTTTTTATCAACATCTGTAGCTGAAACATAAGTAGTCGTATTATTTACTTTATCCGTATCACTCTTCCAATTAACCGTAACTACACTATCCTTTGGCGTAACATCCGTTGGTAGTCCAGTATAAGAAACGGTATCAGTGGAAGTAGTGGTTCCAAGTTCGTGTTGATGAACTAAATGAACGACTACTGGACCATTATCAGCAGCCTTGAAAATATATGAACCATTGTCAGCTTGGCCTTTAGCTAAACCATAATTAGTAAATTTATCAGCTTTCCAAGTAACTGTACTGTTAGTTTGACCTGTAACATCAGCTGATGTGCCAACTAAGGCACCTTTATTATCATCATCTACATATTGAACTTGAGCGCTTTGTGAATTAGCCGTATAGATAATGGTTTCATTTTGGTCAACTGGCTGAGTATTACTTTGGACATTGGTAAAAGTAACACTTGAATTGTTAACTGTATAACCGTCAACTTTCGGTGCAGTAACCGTGCTGCTTTCATTAATATCTGTAGTTGGCGCATAAGTAGTATTACTATTTACTTTATCCGTATCAACATTCCAATTAACAGTGGTGGCACTCTCTTTTTGTTTTGCGTCTATTGGTAAGCCTTGATAGATCACCGTATTAGTCGTGGTCATTGCTGAAAGTTCATGCTGATGTCTTACTTGAATTTGAATATTAGCATTGTCTTTGGCTTTAAAAGTAACGGTCCCGGTAGCCTGTGTGTCAGTCACTAATTCATAATTGGCGGGAATCATGACGGTATAAGTTTGTGATCCATCAGTCACACCCTTAATGGAGATTGGATCTCCAACTGGTTGATTATTATCGTCACTGTCAATTAGTTGAACTTCAACACTTTGAGCATTAGCCGTATAGGCAATGGTTGCACTTTGATCAACTGGTTGGGCGTTGCTTTGGACATTGGTAAAAGTAACACTTGAATCATTAGCCGTATAGCCGTCAACTTCAGGTACAGTAATGGTACTGGCTTTATCAACATCTTTAGCTGGAACATAAGTAGTCGTATTATTTACTTTATCCGTATCAACATTCCAATTAACCGTAACTACACTATTCTCTGGAGTAACTGGTAGCCCAGTATAAGTAACGGTATTAATGGAAGTAGCGGTGCCAAGTTCGTGTTGATGAACTAAATGAATGACGATTGGGCCATTATCAGCAGCCTTAAAAGTATATGAACCACTAGCAACTTGGCCTTTAGCTAAATCATAATTAAGTTTATTAGCAGCGCTCCAAGTAATCGTGCCGTTGGTTTGACCTGTGATGCTAGTTGGTGTACCAACTGAGGCACCTTTATTGTCATCATCGACATATTGAACTTGTGCGTTTTGTGAATCAGCTGTGTAAGCCACCGTAACCGTTTCGTTGGCTGGTAATTTGCTGGCCTCAACGGAAGAACCATAAGCCTCTTGAGCTATTTGAGAATTATTAGCGGTATAGCCAGCAATGGTTGGTGCAGTTACTTGAGAATAAGCATTAAGTGAAGTTGCAATGCTCTGCTTAGTTGCTTGGTCTGTAGTGATCTTCCAGTTCATTGCTTGAATCTGAGCTTCTGGGACTTGATTGCGATAATTCGAATCATTAACCACGTAATCGATAGTTCGAGTAGTGGTCATTTGATTATTGGTAATAACGTGAGTTAAATGAACATCAACGGTTTGGTTTTGAGCAGAAGTAAAAGTATATGTGCCATTGATATCTTTTTTATCAGCTAATTGATAACCAGCTGGTAACTTATCCATGTTCCAAGTAACTGTACTGTTAGTAGTACCTGTGAGATTAATTGGTGTGTCAACTACGGTACCACCATTGTTATCATCGACGTATGCAATTTGAACACTTTGATGATTAGCCGTATAAGCAACGTTTTTACTTTGATTAACTGGTTTAATATTACTTTCGTTATTGTCAAAAGCAATCGTTGAGTCATTAGCTGTATAACCATCAACTTTTGGTGTGTCAACGTTGCTGGTTTTAGCAGTAGGCATATAGCTGATATTTTGATTTACTTGATCTGTATCGATATTCCAATTAACAGTAGCTACGCCATCAGCTAGAGTGACGTCACTTGGTAATCCAGTATAGGTCACCGTATTAGTTGTGGTCATTGTTGAAATAGCGTGTTGATGTTTTACTTTGACTTGAATATCAGCGTTATCTTGGGCTTTAAAAGTAACCGTCCCGGTAGCTTGTGCGCCAGTCGCTAATTCATAATTAGCAGGAATAGCAATCGTATAAGATTGTGATCCATCGGTTACACCATTGACAGTGAGTGGACCACCAACCAGTTGACCATTATCATCACTGTCAATCAGCTGAACTTGAACACTTTGTGGATCCGCCTTGTATTGGACAGAATAGGTATTATTATCTAACCCATTTTGGGGAATTGCGGGAATTTCTTTAGCCTTTGTCCAAGTATTATCCCCGTTCTTTGAATAACCAGAGGTATACCCCTTCACCTGTTGAATCGGAACTGCTGATGAACCAGCTGTAAGAACAATTTCGTGACCGTCTTTATCTTTAATCGGTGTTGTTTGTTGATCTGTAGTTGGTGCTTGGTTAAGTTCTACTGCTATAACGTGACCAAATGATGATTGGATTACTTTAGTTGGTGACTTACTCTTATCTGGTGTTGTATAATCATTAATCGTCCGCGTTACAGAATTGGTATCAGTATGTTTATAATAAACATTGATTGTGTTATAGGTTTTATTCTCAAAAGGATTTGAAAGTGTTTTGGTATTAACAACTTGCATCACGTCTTCTGGTTTACTTCCATCAGCAAGTTGATAGTTCCCGTCAGCATCAGTTCCAACTGCGCCCACGAAAGCATATCCATCAATAACTGGTGCACCATAATTAGCAGTATTACCAGTAGTCGTTTCGTTGACTGCCAGCGTGTTACCAACACTCGCATTAATCGTAGTGACTGGTTTTACCGCTTCACCGGTATCACTATCGATATAATTAACCGTTACCTGTTGGGAAACCTGCTGCAGACTGAAAGAGGTAATCCGGCCTTGAGCTAATACGTCCTTTCCATCGCCACCTAAAGCACCAAACAAGGCAATTGAGGTTGCTTTTGGTAATTTAGTTCCGCTTGTAACCACTTTTCCTGCAACATATGATGGATAATCAGGATTATAGACAGTCACTGACAATGTTCCACTAGTTTCATCAGTAGCAGTTTTAACACCGTTGTCCGGAATCCAATTAATGTCAAACAACATATCTAATGGATCACTAATCTGTTGCGCTTGCGTTGTAAGATATGGATTTCCCAAAAATGGATCAATTTCTTTAACCGAATAAACTGTTGAATACGGGTTATCTCCATCAGGATTATCTGCGTTAACACTACCGGAACCAAAATTTAACTGATTAAAGCCACCACCATATTCCCCTTTGGACGTTCTGGCAACCCCATCAGTCTGTCTAATGGTTAATTGGCCAGGAAGTGTATCGTGATCATCACGATATTGACTTTGATAACCATCGAATCCTAAGAAAGTCGTGTTCGGTTGATTTTGGATTCCGATATCAATTGAAGCGTCACTGTTGTCACCAATCCCTGCAACTTGGGGGTTAACTGGTTGTAAAATAACCCCCAAGCCACCGCCAGGATTATTGTGACTCATGCTCCACTCGCCCTGAATGTCAAAACCAGAAGTGGTATCAATTTGATTTTTGAAAGAATAGGAAGCCGCAACAGACGTGTTATCGGAAACCAATTTCACCCATTGTTTACCACTGGCATCGCGATAAACCTTACCGTAATTGTCTCCAACTTCTCCCGGCTTAGATACAGCAACGCGATTGTCAGACTTATTTTGTCCACCCTGTCCGGAAAAGTTACCATCTTCCGACGTATAGTAGGTACTACCGTCAACCGATTTATGTGTTTGATTCAAATCACCTGTAATATTCGTCGCCATATCAGCGTCAGAATCAGTCTTCTGACTTCCCCCAGTAGTTACTACTGGTTTAGTCGCCGACACATTGCCCTTATCATCGATATATTGATTATTTAACTGATCGATTGTTTTTAATTTTTGGGGTTCTTGAGATGTTTGATTGGAAGCATCCCCCGAATCTCCTGTATGTAGATCTTTTGAAGCTGGATCTTCAGTTTGAGTAGAAGTTGAGCTCGTTTGCGTGTTACCTGCAGCAGTCCCCAAATTCTTATCAGTCAACTGACTATTGTTAGCGCTACCAGTAGCGGGTGCGTTAACTGTTGTTGAAACATTAGAAGTAACAGCCGCATGCGCATCCTGGCTCAAAAACAGCCATGATCCACAAGCAATCATTGCAATGCTGGCATACAAAATTCGCTTCCCTGCTTTATACATCTTGTAATGTCTGGTCTCGTTACATTTCATGATCCTATTCTGGTTTTCCAAAACGATTCTTTCTCCCTTAGCGTTAATTTCAAATACTAAAAGTTTAAAACCTTTTACTAGATTAGGTTTAACTAATATCATATAACTATACAAATCCTGTTTTGTAGCTAATTAACCGTCCATCTACCTGATTTAAAACTGACGACATCCTATGCCAATCACTTTCAGATATCAGTTTTGTAATCCTCACCAGTATGGCGATTTTTTCACAATTTAAAATTCTATCTATCAATTACTAATGCTTGACAGTTGCAGTAAGTGTAACAAAAATGACACATCTAACATTATAATCCATCTGTAGCATTATTAATAGACTTATCAAACATAAGTCTAAAAAAATCGCTAAGCAACGCGATTGACGTCCTTAGCTAATTTCAAAATAAACAATAAATAATTAAGTCATCCATCCTGTTAATATCAAAATAAGACAATCAAATTACAAACTATATCATTTATAAACAAAAGAAGCCCTATTCTTCATAGGACTTCCGCAAAACACTTCACAAAGAAGTGTTCTTACAACAGTTTTAATTTATCACATCAAAACAATGTTATTTAGCAGCAACGTAACTGCCTGACTTGTCGTCAAACTTAAATTCAACCACCCGATCATTCAATTGAACGTCAATGGTTTGATACTGACCAGCATAACCATGGTGATCTAGCTTGATCTGGCAATTGCCATCAGCCGTCACGCTAACAACGTACTGGTTATATTCGCCCTTTTGATAGTTAAAGTCGATGCCATCATCTTGATAATGAGTATAAGTAGCAGCATTACCAAATAATCTGAATGTCATCTTCGTGTCAGGCTTGTCAGAAATGTGCTCAACAGCTTGACCCCAAGGCATTAACGTATCTTTCTTGATGAAGACGGGTAACTTGTCGATCGGCACGTTAGCCAGGATATTCGTCCGGCCACTGTGCTGAACGCCTGAATCCAGTGCGATCCACTCGCCTTCTGGCAGGTAAACGGCACGGGCGGTTTGTCCCTGTTGCACGATTGGGGCAACCAAGACATTATCGCCGACCATGTATTCATCGTTCATGTTTCGAACCGTCTCGTCATCGGGATAGTTCAAAACTAACGGCCGCATAACTGGTAAACCAGTTTCAGTTTCATTCTTAAAGCAATCGTAAAGATAGGGAATGAAGTGATAACGCAAATTCAAGAATTTACGGTAAATATCTAAGGTTTGTTTGCCAAAGACCCATGGTTCCTGGTTACGAACCTGCAAAGCACTGTGGTTTCTGAACAGTGGGCTAAATAGTGCTGCTTCGATCCACCGTGTTAATAATTCAGGTGTGGTATCAGCACTGAAACCACCAATATCAGTTCCGGCATAGCTGAAACCGCTGAGACCTAAATTACATAACTGCGGAATCGACATCTGCAAATGATGCCACAGACTTTGGTTATCACCAGTCCAGGCAGTGGAATACTTTTGCGTCCCAGCATAGGCTGCACGGGTAATCACGTATGGCCGCTTGCCAGTCGCATCCTTAATGCCGTTATACGTTGCTTTAGCCATGTTATGACCATAAACGTTATGCATCATTTTAGCGGTTGACGGTTGGTCTTCATCCGTCATGACCACGTCGTCAGGCATATCGCCATCAAAGGTAGCTGGTTCGTTCATATCTGTCCAGATACCGGCAGCACCCTTGTCCAGCAAGAACTTGCAGTGCTTACCCCACCATTTGCGGACGTCTGGATTACCGAAGTCTGGGAAGGCTGACTTGCCTGGCCATACCCGGTTAATGTAAACCGAACCGTCTTTATTTTTAGCGAAGTAGCCCTTCTTCAAGCCTTCTTGATAGATGTCGTAATCATCATCTTGCTTAACACCGGGATCTAGGATTGGAATGACCCGAACACCGCGCTTGCGCAACGAAGTCAAGAAGCCCTTAGGATCAGCAAACTTGTCGGTGTCCCAAGTGAACACCCGATAACCCTTCATATAATCGATATCAAAGTGAATCGCTTCGAGTGGTAAATGATACTGCTCGAACTTATCCACGATTTCTTCGACCCGTTTCGGATCCATACTGTAGCCCCAACGTGATTGCTGGTAACCCAACATCCAACGTTGCGGCAACGGTACGACACCAGTCAAATAAGTGTAGTCAGCAACCACGTCCTTCAACGTGCGGCCACCAAGAATGTAGTAGTTTAAATTCCCATCATCAGCTGAGTAAACGTAGTATTTAGCACTTTCCTTACCAAGGTCAAAGTGACTGCGGTAAGTGTTGTCAAAGAACAATCCGTATGGATGACCCTGCTTGATCCCAAACAGAATTGGAATCGACTTATACAGGTGTGTGAAGCTTTCAATGTGTGGCCGTGGTTCGTCAACGTTCCAGTTATCATATTCATAACCGCGCTTGTTCAGAAAACCGGTCTTATCGCCTAAGCCGTAGAACTGCTCGTCATCGTCCAGCTGGTTAAGGACTTCATAGTAGGTCTTGCTGGCTTCATCAACCGTTGCGACTTCGTGGCCTTCAGACCGCACGATCTTCTTATGAGCTGAATCAATGTTTTGGTTGATTGATTCCCGTTGCCCATCATAGTGGATGACCAATGGATGATTATCCTGATCATACACATCGACGTGTAAGTCTGCATCGACCTTAACCGTCAGTGCATCGGTTTTAATGATCACGTGATCGGCATCTTTTGACACTGCATACTTAGTGTCAACGGTCTTATCGCCTTCCACCGCGTATGAATGCGTGCTCTTACCGTAATCTTGAAAAACTTGGATGATCTCCGGTTTCACGATTGAGAACGTCAGGCTCTTGTTTGCCGAAGTCACTTCAACTTGTTGATTCTTATCCGTAAATTCAAATGAACTTGTCGTCATATTATCTATCCCTCTTACTTAAACTATAGAATTAAGCTGTCTTTCTTTCAACTTTGATAATCCCCATCAAAGCAGCACCAATCAACCATGAGATCCCACCAATCAGGATCATTGCTGGCATTGAATCGCCAACCATTGGGAAGATCACGAAACTGCTCAATGAAGCAATGATTTGAGGCAAGCAAATGAACACGTTGAAGAGACCAATGTAAGCACCATCGTTAGCACCATCAGTAGATGTCGTAAAGATGGCAAATGGTTCCGTGTGCATCGTTAAGAAACAGATCCCAATCAAAACAAAGGCGGCAATTAAAGCGTACTGACTGTGTGTAAAGGCAACCCAAATCATGCCTAAACCACCAGAAGCTAAACCGATTCGATACCAGAATGTACGTTTGTATTGACTAGTCCGTGACAAAACTAAGAAGCCGTATAGGATACCAACAACTGATTGAACAAAGGTTAAAACACCGTACCAGTTACCAGCTGATTGAAAGCCTGCAGAGGTAGCGTTAGCTGTGTGCCAGACGTTCTTGGCAACGGCACCAGTTGTGTAAGTCCAAAGATATTGAATACCAAAGTAAGCAAAGAACTGAATAAAGGCAACTTGCCAGAAAGTACTTGGTGCTTCCTTGATCAACGTCCAGTAAGACTTCTTCTTTTTCTTTTCTTTAGGATCAAAGTTATGGTAACTAGCGTAGGTAATTGGATCATATTCCTTAACAGAAACAATCGTGTAGATTGAAGTTGCCAGTAAAACAATGGCGGCAATGTAGAATGACAACCGAACTGACAGCGGAACGACCCCACGTTTAGCGATGTTAGCGACACCGATCCAAGTTAAGAAGAATGGGCAAAGGTTAGCTAACACACCACCAACGTTACTGAAGGCTTGTTGCCATGACCAGGCTTGATCTTTTTGATTTTCGTTGACCATGTCACCAATAATCATTCGGAATGGCTGCATACATGCGTTATTTGATAGATCCATTAAAATAATTGCAATTGAACCAAATAGCAAAGCAGCTAGCGACCCGAATCCAAAACCAAACGACCCGGCATTCGGCAACAGCACTAACACAATGGCTGCAAGTGGTGCCGCGAACATTAGAATCGGCATCCGTCGGCCAAAGCGCGGTGACCAGAAACCATCTGAGAACTTCCCTAAGATTGGTTGAACGATCATCCCAATTAACGGTGGGAAAATAAAGAAGAAACCTAGTTTAGTAGGATCCGCACCAATCGTTTGAAAAATCCGACTCATTTGCGACGTTTGTAGTGAAAACGCCATGTTAACACCGCAAAAACCAAAGGTAATGGCGAACATCGTTTTAAAACTTATATTTGGCAGAGAATGCTGTTTTTTCACATTGTTCTCTGTTTTGTCTGTAGCATTTGGATTGACAGCACTGATATTTTCATGCGAGCTTTCCAAATTAACATCTCCCAAAAGAAGTTTATGTAAACGTTTACAGTTATTAGTGTAGTTCTTACTGTAAACGTTTACAATAGCTTTAAACCAGTTTTTTGAAATTTTCTATGAACAAATTGCGCTTCATGCCTACTATTTCTAAGGCTGAGGGGTGATAATAAAATTAAAGATTTTTTTGAGGACGGACGATAGAATGAATTCAGAGAATAGAGTCACAATTAAAGATATCGCTAAAGCAACGCAGCTGTCCGTAGCGACCGTTTCGCGAATTCTGCATAAGAAGGGCCAGCATAACAGCCAGACCGTTAAACGAGTCACTGAGATCGCCAAACAGATGGGATATGTCCGAAATACGTCAGCCGCAGATCTGGTAAAGCAAAAAAGTCGCATCGTCGCGGTGATCGTGTCTGACACCAAGTCGAACTTTAGTGAACACATTATTGATGCCATCGAGGATAAAGCCATCCCAGCTGGACTCAACGTCTTCATCCTCCACGCCGGCAACCACGATGAACCCTCACAGGTCAGAGCCATCAAAACTGTGGTTGAACGCGCTGTAATGGGGATTATTCTGGTCTCACTGGAACTTAACGACCGTGTACTGGCAACGCTTAAAGACATCAGCATCCCCAGTATCTGTTTATCCACTTCGGTGAAGAACGCCACCATCCCCTTTGTGACTTCCGATAATTATCAAATGGGCTACACAGCTACCCAACTAATGATTGATAAAGGCCACACGAAGATTGCCCTAGCCGGTATTCCAACTACCGGTTCCATTAATTTACGGACGCAAGGTTACTTGGCGTGCATGGCTGATCACCATTTGCCCGTTAAGCCCGAATGGATTCACTATGGGTCGTGTACCTATGATGATGGCATCAAAGCTTGGCAAATGTACGCAAAAAAGCGTGAAATTACCTGCGCAATCTGTGCCAGTGATTTCACGGCAATTGGGTTGATGAACGCCGCCGCAGAGTCAGGAGTCAAGGTGCCTGACGATCTTAGCCTGGTCAGTTTTGACGGAACTGAGATGGTCGATATGGTGCGGCCCCGAATTACCAGTATCACCCAGTCATTTTATGATATGGGCTTAGCTGGCATTCAATATCTGATCAATGGCAAGGATGTTAAATCCGAATATTTACCATTTAAAGTCACGCAGCGTGATTCAACTAGGGTGCTAACCGCTGCAGAACAGGACAGTAAAAAGGACTAAGTCTAATATGGCTTAGTCCTTTTACATTGGTTTTGAAATCATAAAGAGTATCATCAATGGCACTTGTTTTTGGGGGAGCCAAGTTGACGATGCGCTTTTTTAGTGTCTAACCAAGTGATTTCATTTCATAATTAACCGTTTTCAATTAATCTTGACGCTTCTTACGTTTCAGACCCAATAGACCTAACACGCTCAACAATACTGTACCCAAAAGTGATTCTACACTTCCCTGATGCTCACTGGTTTGTGGCAGTTGCTTGCTGGTGTCTTGCTGGTTATTGATAGCCTGCTGCTGATTTGTTCCTGACGTAAGAACGTTTGCAGATGTGCCTGTACGCGATTCAGTAGAACCAGCTGACTGTTCAGAACCCTGGCTTAAGGTTGCCTGATTCTGTTCGGTTGCAAGCTCTGCGCTGCTTACTTCAGCAGCTGACTGACCGCGTCCAGTTGAAAGACCTGCACTATTCGCTTCAGCAGCTGAAAGACTGTGTTCTTGTAACTCCGCATAGCCTGCACTGGCATTAGTCTTGCGCGTTGCCAAACTTGCTGAACGACTAGCTTGATGTCCACTAGCACTTTGGGTAATGTTAGTCGCACTAGATCGGCTAGTTCGCTTAATTTGTTTAGCGCGCTGCTTAGTCTTGGAATGCTGGTTAAAGGCTTCACCTTTGTCTGAAACTCGGGTGATCGAGTTATCTGGTTTGGTAGCTGACTTAGCCGCTTGACTGACATTCTTAGTGGTGCTAGTTACTGGTTGCTTGGATTGATCAGTGGCTTGTGCAGCTTGGGTAGCTTCATTTTTCGTCTGATCGTCATTGGTCGGTGCTGCTGCAGGCTGAGAATCCACGTACGTTTGATGACTTGCTGGGTACGTGCTGTTATAGCCATCTTGATAGCCTTGTGGCTGCGTTGCCAAATCCGCTGATGCTTGACCAGCTAACCCATCATTCGTACCAGCAGCTGCACCAGCAGCCTTCGCATTCTTGTAGAACTGAGCGCCAGTTCGATGTCCAGTCTGATAACCAGCTTGATAACCGACAGTCTGATTGCTGTTATCGGTGGTCTTGTTAGCTGTACCATCGGTTTGACCAGCAGTTTGACCAGCTTGATAATTTTTATCATAGCTGACCTTACCAGCCGTATAACCCTTTTGATAGCCTGTACTATAACCTGCAGACTTACCCTTCAGGTTTGCAACTGACTCGCCATTCGATCCGGCAGTGGCACCAGCAGTGGTTCCAGCAATATCGTCGAGGTCGTAACTAGCTTTACCAGCTGTGTAACCACTGCTATAACCGTCTTGATAGCCTTGCGGTTGATTCTTGACGTCAGCGGCTGCTGCACCGGTTAAGCCGACCTGGTTGCCATCAATTGCACCCTGCTTCTTTTGATCAGCATAAGCCTTGTTTCCAGCTGTATAACCAGTCTGATAACCTTTGCTGTAACCAGCGGACTTATCCTTTAAATCTGCAGGTTGCTTGCCATTAGCTCCAGCGGTTGCCCCAGCAGTAGTCCCAGCAATGTCGTCAAGGTCATAACTGCCCTTGCCTGCTGTGTAGCCACGGCTATAACCGTCTTGATAGCCTTGCGGTTGATTCTTGACGTCAGCGGCTGCTGCACCGGTTAAGCCGACCTGGTTGCCATCAATTGCACCCTGCTTCTTTTGATCAGCATAAGCCTTGTTTCCAGCTGTATAACCAGTCTGATAACCTTTGCTGTAACCGGCGGACTTTCCTTTAAATCTGCAGGTTGCTTGCCATTAGCTCCAGCGGTTGCCCCAGCAGTAGTCCCAGCAATGTCGTCAAGGTCATAACTGCCCTTGCCTGCTGTGTAGCCACTG
>NZ_BJDO01000035.1:11527-12545 GCF_005405185.1 Secundilactobacillus hailunensis | reverse complement strand
AAATCTGCAGGTTGCTTGCCATTAGCTCCAGCGGTTGCCCCAGCAGTAGTCCCAGCAATGTCGTCAAGGTCATAACTGCCCTTGCCTGCTGTGTAGCCACTGCTATAGCCGTCTTGGTAACCTTTTGACTTACTTGTTACGTCAGCGACTGGATCACCTGCGGAACCATCGGCGGTTCCGGCTTTAGAACCAGTAGCTTTATCAGCTGTATAACTGTCATTGCCAGCGGTATAGGCGGCATTATAGCCATCTTGATAGCCTTTCGACTTGCCCGTCAGGTCTGCTTTACCCGTACCGTTTAAACCATCTTTATTGCCGGCTTTTGTACCATTGCCTTGGTCAGTATCATAGCTCGCTTTGCCTGTATTATAAGCTTGCGTATAGGCTGTTTGATAGGCAGTAGTATCCTTACTGATATCAGCACCTGGCTTGCCAGCTAAACCATCAGCACTACCAGCTTTATCACCTTGAGTCGTATCATAACCCGTTTTGGCTGTGGTATAAGCCGCTGTGTAACCGTCCTGATAACCCTTTGACTTACTTGTTACGTCAGCGGCTGGATCACCAACGGAACCCGCTGCGGTTCCGGCATCCGAACCGGTCTTCTTATCAGCCTGATAACTGTCATTGCCAGTGGTATAGGCTGTCGTGTAACCGTCCTGATAACCCTTTGACTTGCCTGTCAAATCAGCGGCTGGATCGCCTGCGGAACCATCAGTGGTTCCGGCACCTGAGCCAGTCTTTTTATCTGCATTATAACTATCTTTACCGGTCTGATTCCCAGCTGCATAGCCCGCCTGATATCCGGCACTCTTATCTGTTACCGGCTTCGACGTGTTAGCCTTACCGTCTGTCTCACCAGCACTTTCACCAGTACCATAATCCGTTTGATAGCTCTGCTTACCGGTCTGATTCCCAGCTGCATAGCCCGCCTGATATCCGGCACTCTTATCTGTTACCGGCTTCGACGTGTTAGCCTTACCGTCTGTCTCACCAGCACTTTCACCAGTACCATAAT
>NZ_BJDO01000035.1:0-11521 GCF_005405185.1 Secundilactobacillus hailunensis | reverse complement strand
CCAGCTGCATAGCCCGCCTGATATCCGGCACTCTTATCTGTTACCGGCTTCGACGTGTTAGCCTTACCGTCTGTCTCACCAGCACTTTCACCAGTACCATAATCCGTTTGATAGCTCTGCTTACCAGTCTGATTCCCGGCTGCATAACCCGCTTGATAGCCGGCACTCTGATCAGTTACCGGCTTCGACGTGTTAGCTTTACCGTCTGTCTCACCGGCGCTTTCACCAGTGCCGTAATCCGTTTGATAGCTCTGCTTACCAGTCTGATTCCCGGCTGCATAGCCCGCCTGATATCCGGCACTCTTATCTGTTACCGGCTTCGACGTGTTAGCCTTACCGTCTGTCTCACCAGCACTTTCACCAGTACCATAATCCGTTTGATAGCTCTGCTTACCGGTCTGATTCCCAGCTGCATAGCCCGCCTGATATCCGGCACTCTTATCTGTTACCGGCTTCGACGTGTTAGCCTTACCGTCTGTCTCACCAGCACTTTCACCAGTACCATAATCCGTTTGATAGCTCTGCTTACCAGTCTGATTCCCGGCTGCATAGCCCGCCTGATATCCGGCACTCTTATCTGTTACCGGCTTCGACGTGTTAGCCTTACCGTCTGTCTCACCAGCACTTTCACCAGTACCATAATCCGTTTGATAGCTCTGCTTACCGGTCTGATTCCCAGCTGCATAGCCCGCCTGATATCCGGCACTCTTATCTGTTACCGGCTTCGACGTGTTAGCCTTACCGTCTGTCTCACCAGCACTTTCACCAGTGCCGTAATCCGTTTGATAGCTCTGCTTACCAGTCTGATTCCCGGCTGCATAGCCCGCCTGATATCCAGCACTTTGACCAGTTACCGTTTTCGTTGTGTTAGCTTTACCATCTGTCTCACCGGCACTTTCACCAGTGCCGTAATCCGTTTGATAGCTCTGCTTACCAGTCTGATTCCCGGCTGCATAACCCGCTTGATAGCCGGCACTCTGATCAGTTACCGGCTTCGTTGTATTAGCCTTACCATCTGTCTCACCGGCACTTTCACCAGTGCCGTAATCCGTTTGATAGCTCTGCTTACCAGTCTGATTCCCGGCTGCATAACCCGCTTGATAGCCGGCACTCTGATCAGTTACCGGCTTCGTTGTATTAGCCTTACCATCTGTCTCACCGGCACTTTCACCAGTGCCGTAATCCGTTTGATAGCTCTGCTTACCAGTCTGATTCCCGGCTGCATAACCGGCCTGATATCCAGCACTCTGATCAGTTACCGTTTTCGTCGTATTAGCTTTACCATCTGTCTCACCAGCGGTTTGACCAGTCTGATAATCAGTATCGTAGGTATAGCCAGCATTATAGCCATTCTTATAGGCAGTTGTTGGCGTTGTTCCTACATTGGATTGTTTTTGTGCTTTAGCATCGTCACTGCCGCTTGCGAAGCCTGACTTATAATCGTTACTTGCTGCAGTGAATGCCGTGTTATAGGCAGTTTGATATATCTGAGTTTGCTTTTGAACATTATCTGGTACCGTTGTTGCACCAGTTTCACCTAAGGCAGTCCCATCATGCGTACCGGCAGTACTTTCAAATCCTTGCTGATAACCTGAAATATAATCAGTTGAATTCTTAGCAGTTGTGAGTTGCGTACTCGTTTGTTCAGTCTTGCCGGCAGTGTAATCAGCTTTACCAGCAGCAGCACCCTCATCAAATGTTCCTTGATTAAGGTAAGTGATCTGGCCATCCGAACCAATGGTAACCTTCTGCTGATTATCGCTCGTGGTTGCTTTAGCGTTCGTATGAGTTAAATCAAAGCTTTTATCAGTTCCATGATAGGTCAGAGTTGTTGCACCAATTGTCACTGCTTTATTCATAGGCGCATCCGTTGGTCCAACCGGGCTGCCACCCTTTGTAGTTTCCGTTAGACTAGCTGTGTTATCAGTCGTATTGATTTCAACGTGGGAAGCATCACCGTCACTCCAGGTCTTATCAACCATGATGACATTCTTAGTCTTGGTGTTGATTGTCACCTGAGTTGTCCCGCCATCAGCATCTTTTTGAACCGGTAACGTGGTTGTGCCGACCATTAACCGCGCTGCTGAATTGTCAAAGTTAAGCTTGCTGGCATCAACGCCGTAAGCAGCAGCGACTTTAGCCTGTCCACTAGCCGTTAAATTAATGTCATATTTACCAGCAATCAAGTTGGCATAATTACCGGTAATCGTTTTACCATCTTGTGTAACTATCACATCGTCTTGGTCCAAAGTAACTGCTGGTGCAACCGTATTGCTGCTAGCAGCTAATCCAATTTGTGGCGTTGCGCCTGCTGGAATCGTTGAATCTGCTAACTTCGGTGATGTGGATTCATATTGAACGGTGTAGGTCGTTCCCGCATCACTGCCATCACTAGCTGGGATCGTAGTCGCTGCTTTCCAAGTACCACCGGTTGTTGTATAGCCAGAAATGTATCCGGTCAGCTGTTGAATTGGCACTGCCGATAAAGTTGCTGACAACTCAATCGGATTACCCTTAGCATCCGTAATCGCTGTCGTCGTCCCAACTTTGACAGCTGGAGCCGCTTGACCTACTGATGCTTGGCTAACAGCGGGTACCGATGTTCCATCAGGTAGTGTGTAGCCTGATACAGTCCGAGTAGCTGCTGAAGCATTCGTTTTTCTGTAATAAACGTTAATCGTGTTGTAAGTGCCCTGAGCATTATCGGGAAGCGTACTAGTATTAATAACGTCCATAATGTTCTTTTGATAATTACCGGTTGCATCGGTACCAACCGCGCCCATAAAGGTATAGCCGTCAATCACAGGAGCACCATAACTCGCGCTTGTCCCTGAAGTGGTTTCCTCAACGTCCAGCGTATTACCAACATTGGCATTAATTGACGTCTGTGACTTGACCGTCGCACCTGAATCAATATCCACGTAGTTAACGCCGACTTTTTGTGAAACTTGCTGCAGGTCGTACGATGTGATTCGCCCTTGAACCGTCACACCTTTACCACTGCCACCTAAAGCACCAAACAGTGCAATAGAAGTTGCACTTGGTAATTTAACATTATCAGTGACGATTTTTCCTAGTGGTGTTTTCATTGCCGAATCACTCGGATTATAAGTAGCTACCGCTAGGGTCCCAGTGACGTTACCATCTGCATCTATAGTATTGTCATTTGGCTTCCAATTAACGTCAAAGAGGGTGTCTAGCGCAGCGCCATTGTTTTCTCCAACCTTGGCAATAGGCGTATCTGGATACGTGCTTGACGCGTTGATACTATTTTTAGTATCCAACGTTAAATTATTAAAGCCACCGCCATTAGTATGATCATAAACACCAGTAGCGTCAGTTTGACGAATAGTTAATTGCCCAGGTTGGGAATCATGGTCATTACGGTGACCACTGGTATAACCATCGAAGCCTAAGAATGTGGTGGCCTTTTGCCCTTGAATCCCGATATCGTCCGCGGCATTACTGCTACTGCCGATACCTGCAAGTTGCGGGTTAACGGGTTGTAAAATAATGCCGACACCACCACCAGGGGCATTATTACTCATATCCCATTCACCCTGAATATCAAAGTCAGAGGTGGTATCAATTTGGTTCTTAAAGGAATATGACCCCGCAACAGCAGTATCGTTGGAAGCCAGCAATACCCATTGCTTTGTAACACCGTTGACGGTTTCGTAGTAAACCTTGCCGTAGTTATCATGGGTTTGGCCCTTTGTAGCAACAACAACATGATTGGAACTATTGTTTTTCCCACCTTGACCCGAGAAGTTACCATCAGCTGACGTGTAGTAAGTATTGCCATTGTCCGTAACCGGCACGAGATCACCAGTTACATCTTTAGACATATCGGCGGTACTTGCCGTCTGGCCGCCACCAGTAGCTGGTGCTGGTTTAGTCGAAGATACATTGCCCTTATCATCAATGTATTGATTATTTAATTGATCAATGGTTTTTAAACTGGTTGGTGCTGTTGCGGTAGTTGCACCTTTGGCACCGCTTACATTTCCCTGACCACCAGCTGCTTCTGCAGGGGTAACCGAGGTTGCATCCACTTTGTAAACAAATTGCGGCTGAACAGTGCTACCCGTTTTAGCAGTTGAAGTATCGGTTGCTGAACCATCACTACCCTTAATTGTTGGATCAGTGGTTTGAATTGGGGTATTGGTTTGAGTCGTGGTTCCCGTGTTGCCGCTAGAATTAGTGGCGTCTGTCCCCTTGGCGCCTGCTTGATTCGTACTTGTATTACCTTGCGCCTGTGCTGTTACTGAAGTTTCAGGCTTAACATCCGCATATGCGTTTTGATTCAAAAATAGCCAAGAGCCCATGGCCATCATCGAAATGCTGGCATAGAGAATCTGCTTCCCTGCTTTATACATCTTGTAATGTCTGGTCTCGTTACATTTCATAATCTTATTTCGATTTCTCAAAATTACACGTTCTTTCATTAAATTAAATTCAGTTCTAAGTCCTATTTAGGTACTAAGTCCTTTTAATGAACAGATCCTCGCTTAATGTCTTGAAAACCAGTTTAACCCAGTGTTGTATCCTACTTGTTTTACGACAAACATTATTCAAAATCCCCCATTCAAATATCGTCTTTATTCTCCCTATTTTGAGTTAATCGCCTAAGTATGATCCCATCAGCATCTTAAACACTGATATCTATAATACTTATATATTCAAGGCAATCATTAAAAATCTCATTACTTTTATCATAATCCTAAATTAGAACAATTTATAGACTTGTGTTTCGTTTTTTTAATAAGATTTTTTGGTGAAATTACTATGCTATTATAAGCGGGTCTTAACATTTCAAAGAACGTCTTCTTTCTGTAGGTAAGACAGACAACAAAAAAGCTAAGGCACACGATGAGTGTCCTTAGCTTTTGGAAAATAAGAAATTACTTATTTAAATTGATTAATATCCCTAATTATATTCCTAAATAAAGTCTGGCAAACAACGCTGCTGCCATTGCACCACCAAACGGCGCAATCCCCGGCACTAGTAATCCATATTGCCAGTCGCTGGCTGCTTTGTTCTTAATTGGTAGAATCGCGTGCGCAATCCGTGGTCCCAGATCCCGGGCTTGGTTCATCGCAAATCCAGTAGGACCGCCCAGTCCCATCCCAATTGCCCAGACCAGCAGACCAACGCCAATCGGTACTATCTCGGGCGTGTGTATCCGGGAAATAGCGAGAATCCCCGTTAGGAATAGGAAGGTATCAAAAAACTCGACGAAGAAATTCCGTGGCAGATTCCGAACTGCTGGTGCCGTTGAAAAGATATTCCGAATTACCTCTGGGTCAACTTTGTCATAGGAATGTTTGAACGAATCGGCGTACATCACGTACACGATCAATGCCCCCACAACCCCGCCGGCCATTTGAAAAATAGCTGTTTCAATAAATGTAATAAAGGTCATATTGCCTAATAAGAATTCACAGAAAGCCATTGCTGGGTTGATCGTGACGTTACCGAAAATAAATAGCGCGATGGTAATCCCAAACGCCCACGTTGTAATTGCGAATAAGTGACCGGAACCGTGGTACTTGGTATCATTTAACACTGTGTCAGCGTGGACACCCACCCCAAATAAAATCATCAGGGCTGTGCCCATAAACTCTGCCATTAGTTGATGCATCTCTTTTATGCCATCCCAATCTCTTAGTATTTAGTTTTAATTTTCTGGTTACTATACCGAATTTACCACAAAAAAATACCCCTGGATTCGTTGACTGGCGAACTTCAGAGGTATTGCTAACTCATCCGTTAATAACTACGCAACTGTATTGTGATCATTCAAAACGTGTTGGAACGAAACAACACCATCCGTCAGATTAGCTTTAAATAATCCTTTGATATGGGTGTTTTCATCCGTGACGACGACAAAGTACTCGCCCTCATTTTCCTCTGAACGTTCAAAGGTCTCGTATTCACCCTTAAAACCGTTCTTTCTAAAGATCCCGATGATTTTTAACATTTCTCGTTGACTAACTTCTGTTCCGTTGTTCAAAATTTAATACTCCCGTTCAATTAAAGTTTATTTATCGCATCATCAGCGCAATTTAGCGCAGAAAAATGACCACCCACGAGCCAGACTTGATAGCCCGTTAGTGATCATCTTTTTTGTTTTTAGTTACGTGGTTGAAACTGGTTGTGCAAATTTCTGTTATATAGCCGAAACGTGTTCCAGCAGACAAGGAGCTATGTGTAAGTCAACTTTGCCATAAATCCAAACCCGGGATTTCTGCCAAAGTCGCCTTACACGCCGCTCCTTAACCGCCTGCTTCCACACTCTGTTCTTTAGCCTAACTTACTCTTCTTCAACACATTCAACTTTTCATCAAAGTCATAAATAACTGGTTGGCCAGTCTTCATTTCTAGATTGATAATATCTTCATCAGAGATACCTTCGATGTACTTGCTCAAGGCACGTAATGAGTTACCATGGGCTGCAATGATGATGTTCTTGCCATCAAGCAACTTAGGTGCAACTTCATCTTCCCAGAATGGCATAACCCGTTCCAAGGTAACCTTTAAGTTTTCGCCACCAGGCACGATGTTAGGATCCAAGTTAGCATAACGACGATCCTTCGATGCTGAACCTTCATCGTCAGCCTTCAGAAGTGGAGGCAAAACGTCGTATGAACGACGCCAGATGTGGACTTGTTCGTCACCGAACTTCTTGGCTGCTTCAGCCTTGTTTTGACCTTGTAAAGCACCGTAGTGACGTTCGTTCAAACGCCAAGTCTTCTTTTCTGGAATCCAGAGCTGGTCTGAGTATTCCAAAGCATAATGCAACGTCTTAATGGCACGAGTTAAGACAGAAGTGTAAGCATAGTCAAACTGGATGCCTGCTTCCTTGAGTAACTTACCAGCGTTGATAGCTTGCTTAACACCTTCATCGCTAAGGTCAACGTCAACCCAACCAGTAAACTGGTTAGATAAGTTCCATTCACTTTGACCGTGACGGATCAATACTAATTTAGCCATTAGTTAAATACCTCTTTCTTCTTTTAATTACCAAACCATTTTACACCAAATCAACCGGAATTTCAGTACCAATTCGCGCTTCACATGAAGAAAGCGGGTTCAATCCTTAACTAGATTGACCCCGCCTTTAATTTGTGAAATTAATTTTGATAATCGTTAATGATCTTGTGGTTGCCTTTCCAGAAACCAACCTTCACAACCCCGACCATCTTGCTCTTCGGAACGAAGCCATACATCCGGCCGTCTTCAGAAACACTGCGGTGATCACCCATCACGAAGTAGCAGTTCTTCGGCACTTTATTGACCCGGTTATTACCGATTGCCAGGCTCCACTTGTTGCTCCAGTCGTTTTGACGAGCAGCGGAAACCAAGTTAAACCCGTTATTATAGCCAGCAACGGTTCCGGCTTGCTGCTGATACTTAGAAATAAAGTTCTGCGCTTGATACTTGCCGTTCACGTAAAGCTTCCCGGTCTTCGAATAACGAATTGAATCGCCTGGTAAACCAATCACCCGCTTGACGTAATTTTCCTTTGGTGCAGCGTTAGGATCCACGCCCGAAGCATCGAAAACAATCACGGAATAACGCTTGACGGACGCCGTCTTAACTGCGACAACCCGTTGACCGTTCTTTAAATTAGGCTCCATTGATGCACCATCAACGTTGACTGGTACCAGCCAGAAGAACCGAATACCAAGTGCCAGCAACAAACCGATTGCTATGGGTATCAGCCATGAAAGTGTCTTTTTCAAACTAAAACCTCCAATTTATTAGACAACGTCATCACTTTTTGTCTTCAGACTTCCAGCGTTCACGTTGTGCTTTAATTTTTTCTTTTAATTCTGTGGGTGCCACGTATAACCCGTGGGCTTTCTTCACGCCTAGAATATCCAGGAAGAAGGTGAAGATCGGCACGCTGACGATCAACCCCCAGATGCCCCACATCGCTTCACCTGCCAATAATACCACGAAAGTGTAGAAAATCGGCAACTCAGTTTTACTGGACATCAACTTCGGATTGAGCACGTATGCTTCAATCGCGTGAACCACCAGCAACAAAGCCAAAATCGTGACAACATCTTTGACCCCACCAACCACGTAACCGAGAATACTTAATGGGACAGCCGAAATGATGACCCCCGCCACGGGAATCAGGCTAAGGATAAAAATCATGATGGCCACAGCTAATAACTGCGGCATATGCAGAAACGCTAAGCCAACCGTTGTGACCACCGTGTTAAAGATGGCGATTAAAAACTGGGCTTCAAGAACGACCCCAAAGGTATCCGCAAATTTGTGACCAAAATAGGAAATGTCTTGGAAAAACCAGCCGTAATCGCTGCTTAAAAAGAGCTTTGAAAAGGCGTTCATCGGTTTCAGTTCGATCGTATAGAAGAAACTCAGGATAATCGACAAAACAAACGTCACCCCAAATGACCCCACACTAGTGATGTAGTCAACAATGACTTTTAAGCCACCCTTAACTTGCGGTAAGAGATTGGACTTGGTCATCCAGTCTGAAATCAACCTGACCGTTTTATTGGTATCATTAGCCGAATTTTGATAGAAACCATAAATCGACTGAACGGAAGAAACCACCTGTACGGTAATCTTGGGAATATAGATCGTAATAGCAAAGTACAAACCGATGATCAGCAAGGCGTAGACCACGACTACAATCAACTGATACGGTATTCGGACGTGTTTTTGAATGGTTCTGATCAGACGAATGATCAAGAACGTAAAGATAAAGGTCAGTAGAATCTGACTCATTTCAGATCTGACCAGCCAAAGAATACTGATCAAAATGCCTAAAACGACCCAGCGTCGTAAGACCACGTTGTTAACAAATCGCTGATATAAGCTCATAGCGTTCCTTCCTTCTTGAGGTTAATGAAAAATGCCCTTGTCACCACTCGGATCATGGTCAAGCAAGAACCATTGAGTTACTTATAAGTCTTTTGTGCGTATGCTTTGAATGAAATACCAGCCTTATTAGCAGCGATCAAACCCGTTCTGATATCTTGATCGGAGAAACTGCCACCAGAAACCCCCATTGATGATAAAGTCTTCCGGGCACTGGCAATTTGACTTGCCGTAATAGTCTTGCCGTTAATTTCAGTTTGCGATTTTTTAACTGTAAATTCATTGGAACCCTTATAGTTCTTAGCAGCCTGCTTTTCAGCACCTGTCAGTCCCTTTGTGCGGCTACTGCTGTTATCGTTGGCGTTAGCAATGCTGCCGCTATTAGTATTAGCTGAATTGGAACTGGCCGAACTTGATGAACTATTAGGCGTCGTTATACTGGCAGCAGCAGTCCCATCACCACCGTGTTTGATGGCCTGATTATTAGCGCTGCGCAGATCGACCGCTTGGTTATAGATGTCGGTATAGTAACTTTGCTTAGCATCGGCGTCTTTGAAAATCCGGTCTAAGGTTGCGTTTGAAGCCTCGTATGATTGGCCCTGGTTTTGAGTCAATGCCTGCTCGTAAACGCCTTGGAAGGTTTCTACCTTAAGTTGAATCGTCTTCAGCAGTTTCAGCGCTGTTTTAGCACGGTTACTCAACGTAGATGTTCCCGTTTTGGCGTTCTTGACCTTCGTATAATCTGACTTGGCGGTATTAAATTCGTGGTCAGACATTGCTGATTGTGCTGACACAAAGTTCTGAGTCTGAGTCAAATGCCCCTGTGCCTGCTGATCATTGGTGCGATGGCGTAAGGCCTCTTGGAAAGCCGATTCGGCAATCGAATAGTTCTCCTTGCTGACGGCTTGTCTACCAGTCGTCATCGCTGCCGTATAGGCCTTCTGCGTCATGTGATGACTCGTAAAGGTCACCCCGCCAACAACGGCGATAATGACGACGGCCATAATGGTCCAAATCCACTTTTTCAATGTAATTCCTCCTACTTTTAATTATATTACTGATTATTATACCATGTTGCCAATTCCTACGGCAGTAGCGATTCTTAAGATTGCCTAAATCCCCTCAAAACACAAAGTTGACGTTAAAGCGTATAATTAATGAATGTAACTATACGTATTTTGAAAGAGAGGATTGAAAGTTCATGCTTGAAAAGACGTTTTATAAAACCTTTCTGAGTCGCTCATTTAATATCCCAGTTAAGGTCACCTACTGGGATGGCAAAACAGAAACCTATGGGGATGGCGACCCTGAAGTTCATATTACGCTTAACGAACCGATTCCAATCGGCGATATTCGTAAAAATGCTTCGATTGCCCTTGGCGAAGGCTACATGGATAAAAAGATCGAAATTGATGGCAGTATCGAAAAACTGATCACTTCAGCTTACACGACTGCGGACAGTTTCTTCCATAACAGTAAATTCATCCACTTCTTACCCAAACAAAAACACGGTGAAGCGGAAAGTAAGCAGGATGTCCAAAGCCATTATGACTTGGGCAATAATTTCTACAAGTTATGGCTGGATAAAACCATGACCTATTCCTGCGCCTACTTTGAACACCCCGATGATGATCTGACCACGGCTCAGGTCAACAAAGTACACCACATCATCAACAAGCTCAATCCGCAACCAGGCCGAACCTTACTGGATATCGGCTGTGGCTGGGGGACTTTGATGCTGACGGCTGCTAAGGAATACCATTTAAAAGTCACTGGTGTCACGTTGAGTCAGGAACAGTATGATCTGGTTCAAAAACGGATCACCGAAGACCATCTCGAAGACGTGGCCGAAGTCCTGTTAGTTGACTATCGTGAGCTAGGCGACCGCCAGTGGGATTACGTCACCTCCGTGGGAATGTTCGAACACGTTGGTGAAGAAAACCTTGGTGAATACTTCAAGGACGTTGCCAAGTACCTGAGACCAGATGGTGTAGCCTTGATTCACGGTATCACCCGTCAAGGCAAGGGTGCTAACAACGGCTGGCTCAATAAGTGGATCTTCCCGGGTGGCTACGTACCGGGATTGACTGAAAACATTCAGCATATGTTGGATGCTGGCTTACAGATCGATGACCTGGAAGCCCTGCGTCGGCACTACCAAAAGACCACTGAGATCTGGGATAAGAACTTCAAGAAACATATCCCAGAGATCACGGATATGATGGACGAACGCTTCGTTAGAATGTGGGATCTCTATTTGCAGGCCTGCAGCGCATCGTTTGCGTCAGGCAACATTGATGTCATGCAGTTCTTATTGTCAAAGGGCGCGTCTGGTAAGGATCTGCCGATGACGAGGGATTATATGATGAAGTAGTAGGTGCGAAAGTGGGCGCTTAGAGAGCGTAGTGTAAGTCACTTTTGGTAGAAATCCCCGATTTTGGGATTTGTACCAAAAGTGACTTACATGCAGCTCTCTGCCCACTTGAGCCAGTTTCGGCTATGTAAAATCATAGGTGCGAAAGCAGGCGCTTAGAGACTGGAGCCTAAATCTCTGCCCACGTAAGCACACTATAACCGAACGTCTATGAATGCGTCTAACGGCGCAGTATGATCACCTTATCAATTATGATGAGGTGATTTTTTATGACTAAGCTTCAA
>NZ_BJDO01000034.1 GCF_005405185.1 Secundilactobacillus hailunensis | reverse complement strand
AAGTATAACGCCTGGGAGACTAGGTGTCCTTTTTTTGCAAAAAAACAGGCCTAAGTTTCTCAGTGTTGAACTTAATCAACACTAAAAAGCTTAGACCCGTAAATGTCCATTGCGGTAAACATCTTTTCCAGTTCCCACTGCTCATCTACTTGGTGCATATAGTCCGCCACCCCCGGCAGCATCGCTCCGAACGCTACGCACTGGTTCATCGTCCGCGCGTAAGTTGCCCCGCCAGAAACTTGCGGTTCGGTGGTATCGCCCGTAACTTCCCGATATACGGCCATCAATTTTTCAACTAATTCGCTGTCCTTTGGTACATATAGCGGTGCTAAATAGTCGAAATCTTCATAACGATACCCGTATTCAGCAATTTTGTGCGTCATTTTTTCAATCAGCTCATCGTGATCCACGGTGACCGGTATCCGCATGTCGACCTGCATCCGGGTCTCCTCTGGATTGACTTCAATGTTGGAAATGTTGATCGTTAAATGACCAGAGGCTTCATCCGCCACGTCACCCATTAGGTTCACACCAGTGGCATCTTCTTTGAAACAGCGCCCGATCAACCCCAGTGGGCCATCCGGGAAAACTTGGTCTAACGCCATTGCCAGGCGTAACACCGCGTTAGTCCCTTCTGGTGCCAGCATGGCATGGACGGCGTTGCCGGTCACGGTAATGCCATCTGCATCCGCCTCATAACCAAAACCGAATCCATCTAACGCTGCCTTAACTTCTGCCAATTTCGGCCCGTTATACTGAGCTTTAGCCGGCACGGCATTAAAGGCATTTTGCATTTTCAGACTAAAGTCATGACTGCCTGGCCCCACGAAGTAAGACTGTTGCAGGCCCTTTTCCGCGTAGGTCACCGGAAACGCTGAATCCGGTGCGATTCCGTGAGTGATGGGTTCTTCTTTTTGTTGATAAACGGCGATTCCCCGCCAGAGGGTTTCTTCATCCGTCCCGAAGATGAACCGGATCCGTTCTTTAAAGGTCACACCGGCATCCATCAACGCTTTAACCGCGTATAATACTGCCACTGATGGGCCCTTATCATCTTGAACGCCACGCCCATACAGCACCCCGTTTTCAACAACGGCGTTAAATGGTGCATGGGACCAGTCAGCCGCGTCACCAGCCGGCACCACGTCCACGTGACCCAAGATGCCGAAAATAGTATCGCCCTCACCGACTTCTGCATAACCGTAATTGCCGTCCGGATCCGTATAGGTTTTAAACCCCAGTTCCGAACAGATCTGCATCATTTCATCTAGCGCATCACGAATCGGTTGGCCAAAGGGTGCACCAGGGGCTGGTTCAGTGGTACTAGAGGGATGTTTTACCAACCGTTTGATGGCTTCTACGGCGGCTTTTTGGTGGGTTGCTTTGATGTATGGTTGCATGGATATGACCTCCCTTTTGTCTCTCTTTTTACATATTTACATAGTCAAATTGGGCTGCAGTAAGCAAAGACTCAACGTAGCCGAATCGGGCTACAACAAGCAGAGAGCTGCATGTAAGTCACTTTCGGCATAAATCCAAGTTCGGGATTTTTACCGAAAGCGCCTTACACTCCGCTCTCTAACCGCTTGTTTACACACCTTACAAGATAGCAAGTATTCCCAAAAATACACAAGTTACAATGAACAGATAAATCATCAGTTTGGCAATCCATTTCCACCACACGCTAATGTTGATGTGGGCAATGGCTAAGGCCCCCATCACAACGCCTGAAGTTGGGGTAATTAAGTTTACCCAGCCAGACGCTGCTTGGTATGCCGTGATGACCACGCTGCCATCGACACCAGCAAATTTACCCATCGGTCCAATAATCCCCATAGTTGCCGACGCCAGTCCAGACGTTGACGGAATAAGGAAGGACATTGGAATGTAGAAGATGTAAGTGATGATAATGAAGACACTTTCTGAGAGCCCCTTCAGTCCCATTTCACCCCAGTGAAGTACTGTATCGGTGATCAGACCGTCGTTCATCACCACTTGAATTCCCCGGGCCACCGCCACGATGATGGCTACGCTCAGGAAGTCTTTCATCCCACCCATAAACGCGTCGATGAATTCGGCTTCCTTCATTTTATAAACAAACATAATGATCACTGCCATTAATAGGAACAGCATGGTGATTTCCGAGAAGTACCAGTCACCCATCGGCACCATGTCGCTCCCTAAAATGTTCCCCAGAATTGGGATACCTGATAACCACTTAGTCGCAGATTCGAAGAAAGTCCATTTATTGTTGATCGTGCTCCACGGAATTAACCCGATGATCATCAGCAGGAATGTGAGTCCAAATAAACTCAGGACCCATTTTTGCCGCCCCGTCATCGTGCCGGCATCATCCGCGTCTTTAACAGAAAAGCGATCCAGATCCTTTTCACGTTGTTCAAACACGGCCGACTTGCTGGGGTCCTTTTCGACTTTTGAAGCGTACCGGTAAACATACCAGATACCGACGATCAGCGTGATCACCAGCAGCATTAACCGTGGGAAGATTCCTTGACCCATGGAGAGGTCTAAGGTCTGACTAGCCACCCCGGTCGCGAATGGGTTCACGGTAGAGGCCAGTACCCCAATCTGTGAGCCAACCAGAATAATGGCCACCGCCGTTAACGAATCAAACCCAACCCCAATCATGACCGGAATCAGCAGCGGATAAAACGCGATCGTTTCTTCTGCCATTCCGTAAGTGGTCCCGCCTAACGCAAACAGGATCATTAAGATCGGGATCAACCGTTTTTCCTTACCTTTATATCTGCGGACGACAGCACCGATCCCATCATCCAAAGCCTTGGTCTTGTTGACCACCCCAAGGAAACCACCGATAACGAGAATAAATAGTGAGATTGAGATAGCGCCTTCAGTATGATCATTACCGATCATCCCATAAATTGGCGACATAAAGACATCCCAGATTCCTTGTGGGTTTGCCGTTACGCTCTTATAAGTATGCGCAATGATATTGCCAGCTTTATCTGTGTTATAAGCCCCTGCCGGAATGATCCAGGTGAGAATGGCAACTAACGTAATGATCATAAACAGAATCGTATAGGCTGACGGCATTTTAAACCGTCTCTTCTTTGGTTCTAGTTTAGGTGCTTGCATCGTCCTCATCTCCTTATTGCGTATTCTTTGACACTTTTAGTTTAGCGGAGATAAGTAACCAAATTATGACTATTTCTTGAAAATTTCAAATTTTTTGTTAATCGTGAGCATTAATCTTTACTTATTGGTTTGATTTATGGCGTTTGGCATTGCAGGATCGGCTGAAATCACGGTCTCATTTATTAATGGGTTATTTTCCAATTACTTATTCTTGAATTATCAATGATTACTTATACTGTATTTGACAGTACCAGCTACAGCATTAAATATGCTATAATCCCCTTGAAAGCGTCACCAAAGGAGGAAATTCAATGGTTGAAGATGGCTTCATGAACATTCAAGATGCAGATTCAGACATTATTGTTGATCTGAAATACGCCACTACGGATAATTTTACTGGCCGCAAGATTTATGGCTTTACCACGGCAATTGCACGCACGGGAACCGCTAAGAAACTCGGCAACGCTGCTAAGGCCTTAAAACAACAGGGCTTTCGCATCAAAGTCTGGGATTCTTACCGCCCAGTCGGCGCCCAGGAAAAACTGTTCGAAGTGGTGTCGAACCCCACGTGGGTGGCCGAACCCGACCCGAATTACTCCCATCAAAAAGGGGTGACCTTTGATCTGACTTTGACTGATTTAGACGGTAAAGAAGTCGAAATGCAGTCGGGCTTTGATGATTTTACCGGCAAGGCCGTCCGCAACTATCCACGGACTACCACTCAAGAAGCCAATTACCAGATTCTACTCTCAGCCATGACTCAGGCTGGCTTCGTGGGCTACGAAAATGAATGGTGGGATTACCGCGATACTGAAATGGATCAGTACGGTCCGTTAGCCGCTGATCCTAATGATTACGCGAAATCGTAAAAACATGAGCGATATATTAAACATTCAGTCCAAAACTGACTATACTATTAAGTGGTGATTACCACCTCCAAACGATCAGCTCAAGTACGTGGCTCCGCCGAAATTGCGACCAGGCTTGGCTCAAGTGATCACCCTACCAATCTGCCATAGGTTGGAATTGAGTTAACTCAAAAAAGACACCGCCCTTTATGTGAAGGACGGTGCTTTTAGTGTCTCATGTTTTATTGTTCCTGATTATCGCTAACTTGTTTAACAAATGAATGATCGGGTACCCGGATCAGCGTGAAGCGGTTCGCTAACCGACCGGCGTGAAGACCAACTCCATTTAAGAAGGTCTTTTTATAGGTCGTTTCAACGACCCCGACCCACGCCTTTTGGTGCTGTTTTTCCATTTCGTTGACCTTCGCCTTATTCCACTTATATGAAGAGGCCACTAGGTTAACTGGATGACCCCCCGCTGAAACGGTGGCACTGTCACCCGGCACCATGTCTTTTTCGCCCTGCGTGTAGAACGTGTAATACTGCGCTGGCTTACGGCCATTACCGGTTTTCACGATCACGTAGTCCGATTTGCCGATCGCACTGGTGTCTAAAACCAACGGCTTGTACTGGTAAGCCACGGTCACCCGCTTGGGGTTCAACTGGCTGACATCCTGAAACAGCGTTGTGTAACCCATTCCCCACAGGCATAGGAGAAAAATAACCAGTTCAATACTTGATTTAGTGATATTTTGCCACGACCAAGAGCGTTTCTCCGTCACCAAAAGTTTCAGCCGACGCACGCGCATATCGTGTACCATCCAGATTAAGTAGATCAATAGTAGAAGCCAAAGCCCCATACCAACTAAATTCCATGCTGATTTCATGATACCTCTCCCATTCTTATCCCTGATTTAACGCTTTGGCTGCAACGTTTCACCCAAAATAGCGCTTAACTTATTTCTAGATTATCGAAAGTCACATCTAAAAACAAGTCCCTAGGTAGAAATGTTTTGCTGACCTATAATAGCATTATACAACATTATTGAGGGAGGTTTTAAAATGTGTACTAGTCTCACGCTATCCGCGGCTGACGGCACTCATCTGCTGGCAAGAACGATGGATTTTCCAAACGTTGATCCGTGGCAGCCCACCATTCTTGAAGCTGGCACGAGCTGGCGGCCAATTTTAGGCGAACCGCAAACCACGCGGTACCGGATTGTTGGCTCCGCCCGCCATTTAAACGGCTATTCACTGTTTGGTGATGGTCTGAATAGTGCTGGTTTGAGCTGTGCCGAACTATACTTTCCTAATCGCATCAACTACTACGATGACCCGCAAGCTGGGATGACGAATCTCACCCCGCAGGACTTCATTCTTTGGGTCTTAAGTCAGTACCGAACGATTGCTGAAATGGCTGCCGACCTGTCAACCGTTGCGCTTATTGGGCGTGTCTGGTATGCAGAAAACAAGGTCTACCCCTTTCATTGGTTGTTAGCAGATGCCACTGGCGCAACTGCCGTTCTAGAACCCACGGCCCACGCGCTAAAATTAATCACTGATCCTCTAAACGTGCTGACTAACACGCCCGAATTAGCTGACCATCTGGGGCGCGTAAACCGTTTTTTAAATACCGATCGTGCCCATTTACCAGCTGCTGCCAGCCAATGGTTAGCTGAAAAGAAGCCCCTGCCAGAAGGTCCAATTCCTACCGACCGCTTCATTAAAACCGTGATCAACCTTTGGGGACAGCCGCAACCGGCAACTGCTGAGGCGGCTGTTTCGCAAGCGGAAGCCATCCTGACTCAAGTTATTATTCCCAGACAGGCCGGTCGACACCCTGCTAACCATAACTTTACCCACTATATTAGTATTATTGATACAACTCATCTGCGCTATTTACAATTACCGACAGATGACACGCCAAAATCAGCAATTGACCTCTAATTTGCTGTAAATATTAAACAAAAAACTGCGATTTTAATTAAAATCGTAGTTTTTTTAACTTTTTTTGAAAATCTCCCCATATTTTACCGTGTTTGTTACAAACTTGAAATAAAAGGATACAGCTTGTTATAACGGTGTTTATTGAACCAAGAATGATGTGATATCCCCTAAAAATTACGTTCCTGCCGTTTTCGTTAACCTAATCGATAATTCATTGAAACACGACTGTAACCTGCGATTGATACACTTAGTCTCGTTGAATTGATTAACGCAAATACGAAATTTTAAAAAAACGATTAATTACTTACGGTAAAGGGGATATTTAAAATTATGAAGAAATGGTTTGTACGAATCGCATTAACAGCAATTGCAATCCTTGGTATTACGGTTGCCACTAATATGACTCATAGCACAACGGCACACGCTGATACGACTAAATCTTATTCACAGGTTTACAACGTTGCTAAGCAGCAACTTGGCAAGCGTTACAGCTGGGGTGCAACCGGTCCTTCATCATTTGACTGTTCCGGGTTAACTTCATACGTTTATAAGAAGGGTGTCTCAAAGCAGATTCCTCGTACTGCCCAAGCACAGTACAACAAGTTCAAAAAGGTTTCATACGCCCACGCTAAAAAGGGTGATCTGGTCTTCTTCGGTGGCAGTCGCCACAGTATCAGTCACGTTGGGATGTACATCGGTAATGGTAAGATGATCGATGCTCAAAACCGCGGCGTGATCGTTGAATCCGTCAAAGCACCATGGTGGCACCATGTTGGTACTGCCCGAGTAACTAATTTGCAGTAAAAGAGTGGGACAATAAGCGTTTTGTCTCAGAATATAAACTGAAAAGCAGGTGGACAGTCGTTTCTTGACTGTTCACCTGCTTTTTGACTGATATGGCCGGGGCATGCCGGTTTGTCGCACGTTTGTCATTATATGAAATTAACTATGCTTTTATCTCAAATTTTTTATACTATGCACAGCATATTCAACTTAAAACCCGCTTTTAACGGCCAGTCTATTTTACAGTTTAAAAGTCACCTAACAGAATGTTGTGTGCTGGTTTCAGCCATCTACCATATCTGGTACAGAAATAATAAAGTTACGCCATATCTTGTTGCTTTTTTCAAACAGATGTTCTAGGATTAACATATCGAGAAAAAGGAGACTTAGCCGTGAACAAACAAAAACCGCAACAGTCGCATATTCAGATTACGGTTCGCTTTGTGGAAAAGCAAAATGGGAAAAAAGCGCTCTTTGATGCGCGCAAAATTCTCCGCAGCTTGAACCACTTGACCCACGATGACCGCCTCATCCGCCGTATCAACGCGCTAGTGCTTGCTCAAATTGCCGGCTACTCTCAAATTGATACCGCAACGATTCGGCAGTTGATCATTTCAACGCTGAATCTGCTTGATCATCCTGAACTGGCCAAGCGCTACGATGAATACCGTCCGTCCGCTACTAAACAGGACCAGTTTAAGCAACTATCCTTTTTTAATCTTTAAATCTAACATTTAAATCGACTCAGCCTGCTTATCAGATCATTCACTTCTGATAAGCAGGCTGATTTTTTTCGTACAGTTTGATCCTAACTGACTTCTCAACTGAAAATAGCAAGCAAATGAGCTATTTGTTCGATACTTCGAGATAGTCTAATCGTGTTCCCAAACTCAGATTTCAGAATCTACCGAGTTTGATCACACGCTACAAAAAAACAGCATCCCATTTGGAAATGCTGTTACCGGTTTTATATGCAATTATGAACTCAACTGTGATTCTAGATCTCGCAATTCGGCCACACGAACCTCACGTGGTAAGAACCGACGAATCTCTTCTTCGTTGTAACCAACTTCCAAACGCTTATCATCAAAGATGATTGGCCGCTTGATCAAGTCAGGATACTTAACAACTAAATCAACCAACTGACTAACTGCTAAGTCATCTAAATTGATGTGTAATTGTTTGAACACATTGGAACGCGTCGAAATAATGTCCTCACTGCCATTCTCGGTTAAACGTAAAATCTGCTTAACTTCATCGGCACTAAGTGGATTGGACTTAATGTTACGTTCCTTAAACGGAATGTGATGATCCTCTAACCATGCACGAGCCTTACGACTTGACGCGCTGCTCGGTGCAACATATAAATTAATCATATTAAGCACTTCCTTCATTTCGCTTTCTCCTAGCGACTAACAAAAAACTAAATCAAAAGCAAAGGTACATCTAAATCTATTCATTACTAAGTCCCCAACACTTCATCATGAACAGTTTTATAATACCATCAATTTTAGGAAAGTTCAAGACAATTTTTATACTTTTTGATTGTGAAAAGATAAATATGTCAACCGCCTAATTTTATTGAAAATGTTATAACCACGGGTGTTATAACAATATAGATTTTTTACGGTTTATAAAATAATTCCATTTAATTGTGAATCCGTTATAACGTCTCAAACCGTTGATTTACCTAGGTTTACTTACTCTTTGGAAGTTAAATCTCGCATTTTGTATTTCTATTTATCACTCACTTAAATTGTTATTGTCCCTTAAGTTATGTGATTATAGTAATCAATCAAAACACGAGTTACAATCTAGTTAATTAATAATGGGGAGTGGGGTCATTGACATCATTTTTTACAATTTTACTGTTAGTCGTTGCCGCAATTGCCGCCAACATCATCTTTGCAATCTATCCAAAAATTCCGTTGGCCTTTTACGAAATCATTGCGGGGGTATTGCTATCGCTGGTGCCACTCTTCAATGACTTTCATCTGGAACCAGAAGTGTTTATGCTGGTCATTATTGCGCCCTTAATGTTCAACGATGGTCAAAATACGGATACCCATAAATTACGAAAAAACATTAAATCTACGCTTTCGTTAGCTATCGTTCTAGCCATCGCCACGATTATTGTTGGCGGTCTATTGACACACACTTTCTGGCAAGCACTGCCATTGTCGCTGTGCTTTGCATTAGCTGCCATCGTGACGCCAACCGATGCCGTGGCGGTCTCTTCCATCACTTCTGGGATCGAAATGCCGGAAAACGTCATGGGTGCCTTGGAAAATGAATCCCTATTCAACGATGCATCCGGTATCGTTGCCATGGATCTGGCACTGACCGCCTTTACCACTGGAGAATTTTCGTTATCTAAAGGGCTCGAACACTTCTTAGTGGTCTTTCTTGGTGGCATCGCAATCGGTCTCATTTTAGGTCCAATCATTGTCATGATTCGAGTGCTGTTTCAACGTAAAACGCTGGATACGATTGCGGTGATCCTTCCCTTTAGTTTGCTAACACCGTTTATCGTGTATTTGACCGCGGAACACTTTGGTTTTTCAGGCATCTTAGCCGTTGTGGCAGCCGGAATCATTCATGGTGTCCAAGGCAAACGCCTGCGATTAACTTCTACTCAAACGCAAGTGGTCACCAAAACCACTTGGGAAACGGTCACTAATCTGCTTAACGGGTTCGTTTTTGTGTTACTCGGTGCTTCCATTCCTAGTGTTTGGAAGGATCTGTCAACTGATGAAGTTCATAATTTACCTTTGCTGCTCTTAACCGCGGTTGGGTTATTTCTACTAATGGCCCTCATGCGTTTTCTCTGGTGCATGTCCAATCTGGCCTCATTATCATCGCAGGAAACGCGGGTCAAGGATAGTGTCATCATGGCACTCACTGGCGTTCACGGGACCATTACGCTGTCAATGGCTTTCTCATTGCCCCTAGTGGTCGCTGGCAAGGCCTTTCCCTTCCGCAGCGCAATGATTTTAATTGCCGGGATCATTATCTTGCTCAGCATGATCGTGCCAACCTTGATTCTGCCGTTCTTGCTGCCAAATAAACAAGCCCCCTACTCCGCAGATGAATTTAATGATCAATTAGTTAAAATGGTGAACTTTGCCATCGATCAGCTGCGCAATGTTGACGATAAGTCTGGTGCCTTACCGGGTGTTATCGAGGTTCTCAACAGCCAGAAAAATCAATACCGTAAGAATGCCGATTCCAAACTCGTGCATCAACTGCTGATACAGACTGAAGATGTGGAATACGCCACCGTTGCCGATATGATCGATAAGGGTGAGGTCAAGCCGCAAATTGGCTGGCAGTATAATCGGGCCATCATGTTTCAGTCCCAGTTTGCCTTCCTCAGCCCATTTGGAACCATCAAAATGTGGCTCAAAATGATTGGTTTTCGTCTGTTCCCCAAAGCAGCCCGAAAGCACTATCAAAAAACCATGCAGGTATCGCAGGAAACCAAAGCAAAATGGCTAAAGGACCATGGTAAAACTAAACAATATAACGAGTATCAAAAACGCTTTCTTGACAGGAATGCTAACGATATCACACCAGCAGAGAAACAAAAACGGAAAGAACAACTTGCTCAACTGAATGAAACCACCGAAAAATTAAAAGACAAGACACAGTTATTACCCGCTGTTCAAAAAAACGACAAACACCCCGAAATAACCGACAAGCCGTCCTCAACTCAAGTTGCAAAACAACATCGCCATGATGCTGCTCGCCAGTCTCAGGGACGCCGTAATGTTAGCAAAAAAGATCAGGAAGCCTTTGGTAACCTCAGTAAAATTGGTTACGAGCGGGTGATTGGCTACCTCGATTCAGTTGAAACTGACGATAACCGGCAGGAAGTTGACGTGCTGCGGCATTACTACACTGTCCGGCGTTCTAAAATTACACGGCAGGATGATGTCTCCAGTGAAGCTGAAAACGAGCTGTTCTTGATGGCCTTTCAATTTGAATACAGTTACGTCCAAAGCGTCAGCCAGCATGAAAAATTATCCAGTGAACTGGTGGACGAGTTGCATAAAAAGATCTCAATGGATCAAACCGTTTATATGCAAAATGGTAATTAGATAGCTGGGCAACCCAACGGTAGACGGTAATAGTAACAGAATTGTTATTCTATCTTCACACTTTCTTCACATTTAAGTCCTATATTACAAATAACCTAATATTTAAAGATATTAAGTAAGCTTTTTCATTTTACTCCTCCAAAGTAAAATACTATTTTCGTGAACCCCATCACGGAAATACCTACTCCTATGTTAGATCTACCCTCCCCCGGGTGGATCTTTTTTTGTAGGATGTGAAAACAGACGCTTAGAGACTGGAGCCTAGTGAGGGCACGGTGTAAATCCCGGGTCTGGATTTATACCGTGCCCTCACTAGGTGCAAGTCTCTGTCTGTTTGAGCTCAACTAGGCACGGTATGCTATAAAGCTCAAAATCAAACATCCAGAACACTTTGGTCCATTTAACCCGCAGAAATTCCCCTAACTATTAGGTATCAGGTTGCTATCCCGTCAGAAAAAAACTATAATTTTCTATAAATATAACCGCATTGGAGGAAACGATATGCCCACACTTACGATTCTTTCAACCAGCGATACGCACGGCTTTATTTTTCCAACCAACTATGTCAAACCCAGAGCGCACATGCCCTTTGGACTCATTCGAGCTGCAACCGTACTGGCACAAGAGCAAAAGTCAGCACCGGGTCCGGTAATCACCATTGACGATGGTGATTTTTTGGCTGGTTCACCACTAGCCTACTATGTCACTCAGGTACAATCACATTCTGACCCGCAGCCACTGGCTAGGATCTATAATCAAATTCACTATGATGCTGAAATTTTAGGCAACCATGAATTTGACTATGGCACTGACTACTTAGAGCGGGCGCTGAACGCCAGTGATCGACCGGTTGTGAATGCCAACGTTCTGGATGGCGCTGGCCGGCCGTTATTTGGCCAGCAGTATCGCATTATAGAAAAAGCTGGCATCAAAATTGCCATTGTTGGGCTCACGACAAGTGCCGTGCTGCAATGGAAAAACCATGATAATGTAAGCGACGAGGTTCATTTTCGCACTGCCGTTTCAGTTGCCAAGGAACTCGTTCCCTGGTTGAAGAAAATCGTAGACGTGGTCATTGTTTCTTATCACGGCGGTTTTGAACGTAATTTAAAGACTGGCAAGCTTATTGAGTCACTGAGCAACGGTGAAAATGAGGCCTATCAGCTACTCTCTGAGGTCAGGGGGATCGACGCCCTAATTACCGGCCATCAGCACCGTAAAATTGCGACTACCGTCTTTGACGTCCCGGTGACCATGCCCGGTTATCGTGGTGAAGCGGTCGGCAAAATCGTGCTCAACTTAGAACCCTCAGAAGAAGGCGGATACGTGGTCACTGACCATTCTGCTCACCTGATTGAAACTAAAGACGCTGAGTTCGATAAAAAGATTGCCGTTCATAGCCATCAGCTGGACAAAAAGGTTGATCACTGGCTGGCCGAACCCCTAGCACAGATAATTGGTAGTCTGACTTTCAAGAGTGCTCAGAAAGCCAGAATGGAAGAAACAGCGTATACCGAATTTATCCAGCATGTGCAGATGACCACTATGGGCGCTGACATTTCTGCTACCTCGCTATTTAATAATGAGGGGCACGGTTTTGAAAATCCCATCACGATGAGAAACATCATGACTAACTACGTCTATCCGGATGGGCTAGCGCTTGAACTGGTTACTGGCAAAGAACTTAAAGCAGCACTTGAAAAAGCCGCTACCTACTTTACCCTCAATTTAAAGAATGAAATCGTGGTTAACCCTGCCTTCTATTCACCGAAACTTCGCCATTATAATTATGATATGTATGAAGGCATCGATTATCGTATCAACGTTGCTAAACCAGTTGGCCACCGTATTGATAAACTGTATTTCAAAGGCCAACCCGTTGCTGACGACCAAAGCTTCAAACTCGCATTGAATCGCTACCGTGCAGGCGGCGGTGGCCACTATAATATGTTTCATGCCGATAAGATCATTGCTGAAAATAAAACCCCAATGAGTCAGCTGATTGCTGATTATCTCAGAGCACATTCAATTATTAACGCAACCGTGAACCATAATTTTGAAGTGGTGAATGAACCAGAACAGTAATTTTCAAATAAATTGACTAGAACATACAAAAATGGCTTAGTTATCAGTATTAGTGATAACTAAGCCATTTTACTACGCTCGTTTTTTCTTTTTCTTTTTACCCGGTTTATCACCAACGTACTCAACGGCTCGCAGTTCACGAATCGCCGTTACCTTGATCTTACCTGGATAAGTTAAGTCATTTTCGATCTGATCCTTCACGTTTTCAGTCAAATCAGCAGTGGCTTTATCATCCAAAACCTTTGGCTGAACCACGATGCGAATCTCACGACCAGCTTGAATGGCATAACTTTCCTGCACACCCTTATGATCGTTGGCGATTTTTTCGAGACTGTGCAGTCGATTGATATACTCTTCAACCGATTCACTTCTAGCACCAGGACGGGCACCTGATACAGCATCCGCAATGGCAACTAACGATGAGATCGGTGACGTGACTTCAACGTCCCCATGGTGAGAAGCAATCGCATTGACCACGACTGGATCTTCACCAAAGGCCTTCGCCAGAGCCACCCCAATCTCAACGTGGGTCCCTTCAATTTCGTGGTCAATCGCCTTACCAATATCATGCAGTAAGCCTGCCCGTTTAGCTAACCGGACATCTTCGCCTAACTCAGCAGCCATGACACCGGTTATCTGAGCCACTTCAATGGAATGATTCAGCACGTTTTGACCATATGAAGTCCGGAACTTCAAGCGGCCAATAATTTTCATCAGGTCTGGGTGCATAAAGCCAATCTTCAACATGCTGACCGTCCGTTCACCAGTCTGGCGAAGGTCTTTCAGCACATCATTCTGGGCAGTTTGCACCTGTTTTTCAATTGCAGCGGCCGTAATTTTACGGGAAGCCAACAAGCTCTCAATTGCAATCCGCGTCGTCTCACGCCGAATCGGATCATGGGTACTGATCAATAACAGGTTCGGCTGATCAGGATCAAAGACTAAGTCAGTACCAGTCAACGATTCGAGTAAGCGAATATGCTGACCATCACGGCCAATCAGCTTACTCTTGGTCTCATTCGTCGGTACCAAGACTGAATGCTCCGCGTGTTCACGAGGCCAGTCCACTGGTCCACGTTGGATCGATTCGATAATCAGATTACGAGCGGCTTTATCCGCTGATGCCTCAGCGTTATCCGTTAATTCACGAACCGTCACGTCTTTTTCCTGCTCTAACTTACGGGCAGTATCAAGCCGGATCTGATCTTTCGCTTCGTTAGTCGTTAACTCCGCACGTTTGGCCACCTCATCTTGACGATCAATGAACAGCTGATGCCCATGATTTCTCGTCTCGTTAAGATGATCCTTATCAGCATTCAGCTCTGCCTGGGTCTCATCGATGGCAGTCTGACGCTGATCCAACCGTTCGGCCATCTGCTTCAAAGTAACCTGACGCTGTTCCGTCCGTTTTTGACGATTGTCAGTCTCTGTCTGCTGATCTGCCAGTTCGGCCTCAGTTGATTGCCGATCCTTTTGAACCTTTGCTTTTGCCTCAGTGAGATACTTAGTTGCTTGTTTTTCCGCGTCTTTGCGCGCGGACTCCCGAAGTGCCGCTGCTTGTCGGGTTGCTGCATCAACGTCGCGACGGTGCTTTTGGCGCCGGATCATGTATCCTGCCAATAGCCCGATCACGAGAGTAGCAACCACGATGATCGTATTAATCATGTCGGCACTTCCTCAATTTATAGTTTCGATATACGTTTGTTATTATACGCTATTGTGCGCCATTTCTAAAGCAACTGGCAAGGTAAATTGCCAAGAGACCAGCTGCATTTAACCCCAATACCGCCCACAGTACTAAATTGGGACTGAGCTGGACGCACACTACTGCTGATAGGCTGGCACTCAGGACAAAGGTCAATAACGTCGCAGCGATCCACAGACACTTCGAGCGCTCACTGCGATCGTGTTCTACCAGCCAGTGATATAGCGCCACCATGATGTTCTTGGTATTCCCCGTCATGATGCCGTTATTGACCGTGGTCTCCTTAACTTCACGAAAACTGGTCAGTTCATACCCGGACAGCCAGCCTAAAACGAAGATCAAAACCAGTTCACTAAACCAGTCTTGACCTAAAGCCGCTACAAATAGCGTCAATACCACGATGCCCATTAACCACAGGTAGCGTTGCTGCAGATTCCGTTTATGATTCAGCCAGCTCAAAGCTGCTTGCGCCACAAAACACCCTAGCGCAAAACCGATCCAAATTGGCAGACAGACCCATGCCTGACTAAAACCGCCACGAGCAAATTTCACCGCGAAAACAATCAAGTTGCCAGTCTGTGCGCTGGCAAACGTCTCATCATGAGCAATATACGTATACGCGTCGATCGCACCCATCGAAAAAGTGGCTAAAAACGTCAGCCAGCTAAATGCATAACGGTTTGCAGTCATCAATCCAGCCTCCTTAGAAAAGGTCTCCGATTGAATTATAGCATCCGTTAATTAAAATAGCGGTCTAGAAATGCTTTGACAACGCTTCGATACAGTCCCGGCGCGTGACTGTACGACTTGGCGTGCTGGGCGCCCTTCACTAATACCAGTCGTTTCGGTCCCTTATCCGCCCGATATAGCGGATAAACCATTTTGGTCGGGACAAACGTATCGCTGGTACCATGAATAAACAGCATCGGCTTATGGTTCTTAGCAACCTGCTTTAAAGCACTGGCCTGCTTAAAGGTGTAGCCGTTACTCAGGTAGTTGATCCCGCTGACTACGGGCACCAGCGGATATTCTGGAATATGATACATCGACATCGCCTGGTATTTAATTTCATCATAAATACTGGTGTAACCACAGTCTTCAATGTAGGCTTTAACCTGTTTCGGTGTTTTTTCACCGCTGACCATCATCGTCGTGGCACCGCCCATACTGGTCCCAAACATCACGATCTGCGACTGCGGACCGTTGCGATGAATGACCTGTTTGATCCATTTTAAATAGTCCAGTCGATCCGGCCAGCCATAGCCGATATAGGTTCCTTGGCTTCTACCAGCACCCCGATCATCTGGCAACAGTACGTTATATCCCAATTCATGGAACAACCCTGCGTATTCTCCCATTTTGCTACTGCTACCGCCAAAACCATGCGCAATGACAATGGTTTTATTGGTTTTCTTACTTGCTGGTACGTAACTAGCCACTAATTTAAGGTTCTCGGTGGCTGAAGTTTCGCGCCAGGTGTATTTTTTGGTCCCCCGATACCAGCTTTTTTCACGGTACAGCGGATCACTTTTTTTAATGGCTGTACTATTATTAATGAAAGTTTTTCTACCACGGGCAACCGCCATATTATAGAAGTAAAAACCCGCTGAGCCAATTCCGATACAAATTACTACTACGAAGATTGCTAGACCAATCAACCAGTGTTTTAACCGCTTATTCACTTATTTACACTCCAATTCTTTTTAAAAGTTTACGCGGTATATCATACCATACCCTTGTGTGGTTGGTAGAAGGTCTGGCCACTGCGCGGTCGGGAGTCGGTCGAAGTGGCAATTGCTCCGGAGCTAAGTTTGGCATAGCCAAACTGGATCTCCTCCGTCAATTGTATGAGTAGTCTTTCAAAGTACAAAAGCCAACTCATACGGCCACCACGACCAACTCCCGCCCACTCCGTTACGTTGAATTTTTAAGCATTAATGTAGTGGAGTGTGCGCCATCCCATCGTAGTGTCGCTGTCAGTTGATTACCGTTTTTTGGTAATCTAGTGACATACAAGACGGAGGAGATCCGCCCCAAGCGAAGCACAGGTGCTAGCTCCGGAGCGAGTTCACTACGATGGGGTGGCGCACACGCAACGAAATCTACTGTTACAAATACACATCCAACTACCCACAAAACGCTCCGTTAGGTATACAATAGTAGAGAAAGGGTGATGTGCATGTTTTCCGAACGACTCCGGGCATTGCGCCGTGGTCAGGATTTAACGCTGGCCCAGTTGGCAACCGCCTTAAATCAATTATTTAAACCAGATAAAGAACACGAAAATACCGCGGCTCAAATCGGTAATTGGGAACGTGGCATCCGGGTGCCTTCCTATATGGAAGTCCGTAAATTAGCCGAATTCTTTGATGTCACAATGGACTATCTCGCCGGTAAATCTGAACGGGATGAATACGATTTAGACCGTTTATTTCTATCCGGTAAGGAATTAACATTTGGGCAAAAAACTTTGTCATCTGATGACCGGTACGCCATCTATCAACTAATGAACGGCTACCTTCATGGCCGTTCGCGTCGAGTAGATACTAACGATGAAGAGGATACGCCCATTACGCATCAAGAATCCCTTGAACTTGGGCTTGATAATAGTAAACAAAAATAAACTCAAACGCGTCATTCGAATTTCTTTGTCGGATGACGCGTTTGTGTCTGGAGGCGACTTGATTGAATCCCAAACAAAAAAAGAAAATACTCAAACGCGCACGAAAACAACATACAGTTAAACCGTCCGGCTACATTGCCACCATGGAACGATACAACACACTGTTTGCCGATTTTCCGACCATTAAAATACTGATCAATAACGTGCTGCAAGCTGACCGTTTGCTGAAACAAGGCCTTTTACCGCAAACTCTGCCACAGCTATTACTGCCTGATAACACGCAGGATGTCATTTTTAAACAACTCAACGAGACCTTCCCCGCTGGCGATCCAGCAGGCGACAAGCGCTGGAACCAATTATCTGACGCCCTGCCGGATCTGGATAAAAAGCTCCGCAGTTTTCGAGATTATCTCGAGGACACTTATGGTATGTGGGCCTACATCTCCGCACCAGTTGCGAAGGACCTCGCCGACTTCATTAATGGTCGTCCCGTCTTGGAAGTGATGGCGGGTAACGGTTACGTTTCAAAGGGCTTACGGGACAATGGTCAGACTGTGATCACCACCGACTCCAAGGACTGGACGAAGGAAAACGAAACGGGCAAACATCCCGTAACTAATGTGGAACAGCTCACTGCTAGTGAGGCCTTTGCCAAGTATCAAGATCAAGTCAATGTGATCATCATGGTCTGGTCACCAGATGGCTTAACCATCGACTGGGATCTGCTGCAGCAAATCCGCGCCGCCGATAAAGATTACGACTTTATCGTGATTGGCGAAAAGAATGGTGCCACGGATTCGAAAACCTTTTGGCAAAACGCTGAACTATTAGATACACCTGCAGTCAAAGCCCTGAATAAACATTTTAACCAATTTGATTTGATCCATGATCAAGTCTACTTGGTTAAATAAGACCACAAAAAAATTCTGAGGAACTTAATCCTCAGAATTTTTTGTTTTAGCCTAACTTAACGGGTACTTGGATGTATGAAACGTACTTACCACCACTATGGATCACTTGCTGACCCTTGTTTTGCGCTTGGTATGGCATTGACCAAGGCACGATCGCACCAGATTCATTCTTGGAACTGATGACTAACCGGAGCTGTTCGCCTGGATAGAAGACCATTCCAATCGGCATCATGACAATGTCAGCTGGTACGATCTCACCAGCAGTCAATTTTTCTACACGATCGAATGAATGCACTGGAATCACATCGGTTGACTGTTCTTCATCCAAATGACGGGCAGAAACGCGCAGCCGGCCATCTGGTCCCTTGTATTTCATAACGGTACCACCATTATCGGTGAAGTCGTGCATCAGCGCACCGTGGTTCGGCACCACGAATTCAGCTAACTGGTTGCCGTTAACGTCCAGCTTCTGCATGATCACGAAGATTTCCATGTCATCAGCCATCTTGGCTTCCACATTTAAATGAACTTTAGGATAACCGATCAACGTTGTTTTCTCATCAAACTTCTTAATAAATGAGGCTTTACCTGGTCCCATTTCTGGCGCATAGGTGGCTGGAATATCTTTCTCAGTTGGTGCGCCTACTAATTCACGGGTCGCCCCATTCAAATACAGCTTACGATATTCAACAAAACTTGGTGGGAAGGCATCGCCAGCCACGTTGGTCTGGTTACCACCTTCCATATCTAGAACCGAATAACGAACCTTTGGTGTCTGATCCCAGCCGTTTTGGATGCCCTTCAAATAGAAATCGAAGAAGCGTCTGCGATCCTGCGTGTTCATAACATCATAATAGTCTGGCCATTCCTGACTGTCATGAATCCGGAGCCACTTGTTTTCAGAAGCCATCCCACGCCAAGCTCGGAAAGTCCCGTTGGTATGCAGCGTATTGCCGTAGCTGGCAACCAGGTACATTGGCACGGTGATGTGATCCAATTTAGCAATCTTATCAGTCCATACCGGGTGATTAGCTAACGGATACTGCTTCATTTCTTCAGTGATATCTTCGCGCTTGTTATCAGCCACGTTCACATGGTTTGACTGCAGGCGGTTAACAAAGTCGGCATCCGGGATACCACCGCGCATGGCGATGTCACGGTACCCATCACTCAACCCTTCCGTTGGGTTAATGGCAGCTAGATGCGGTGGCTGTTCCGCAGCGATGTACCACTGTGAAAAGGCCAAATATGAAGTCCCGCTCATGGCAACCTTGCCGTTACTCCAAGATTGATTCGCCAGCCATTCGATAACGTCATAGCCATCACGGCCTTCCTGGGTGCCCATCATAGTAGCGTTGCCTTCTGAATGGGCAACGCCGCGTTCATCCGGATTAGCAATCGCATAACCTTGGGCACACCAGTAAGCTGGGTCTGGTCCTTCAAACTTTTCCAGACCGGAAACGATGTTATCTTTTAAGCCAATTAGGCCAAAAATGTTTTCGTAGCGCGGTGCGGTACCGGCGCTCTTGCCGTATGGACTCCAAGCCATGATCACGGGCACTTTTTCATCCGTGACGGGCCGGAAAATATCGGTGTAGATCGTCACACCATCCCGCAGTTTAACGGGAACGTCTTTTTCAAAGATGATGTCGCAGTCTAAAGCTTTAAACTTCGGACTGACCTGATAGCCTTTTGGTAAGGTCTGGGTACCTGGTTTAAATTTGCTGAGTAGACCGTGTTCGCGGCCATCATCAACGTAGTCTAACGATGGTTTATAAATTTTTTGTTGGTTTAAATCGGACATATGAATCCTCCTCAATAGTTCTGGTTTTGATTACAAGGCTATCTTAGCGACTTTCACGCAGTTAGGATATGACCAATATTAAGCAGGATGGTTGCTTATTAGCGATTATTAGGTGTATTGTCTATTCATACGATACTATGTCTTAAATTGTCTAAGAAAGGTGGTCTGCACGGTGCCTCGAACTTCTCAAAATGCCCGGACCGAACGTGATATTCAAAATGCCTTTGTTACTCTGGTCAATCAAAAGGGGTTTCGGAATGTCACCATCAGCGATATTGCCAAAGCGGCCATGATCAACCGGCAAACGTTCTATTATCATTATCAGGATAAGTACCAACTGACTGAAACCATGATCAGCGACCTAGTCGAAACTTACGATGAACTCTATCAAAAATTCGTGGCCGTTAAACTCCAAGCGGTCAATTTGTCTCACCGCATCCCCATGCTGTTTCCGGAAACCAACTCCTTTTGGGCTGCCAACCGCGAAAAGGTGGCCGCCTTATTTTCAATCGAATACAGTGACTACACGTTGGAGAATGAACTGAAGAAACGCTTCCGCAGCTACCTGCCAATGCTGCTGGGACGACAGCCGCTCCCATTGGAAGAAAACGTCTTTCCAGCAATTATTTTGTCCGTCATTGAAACCGTGGTCAAAACGGGTCAGGTGCCGACTCAAGATGAAATCATCAGGACCTTTAGCAGTATTAGTCAGGTGTTCAAGTAAACACATCAAAAAAGTTCCGAGGATCCTATTCCTCAGAACTTTTTTTAAACTATTCAAATTTTCACTTCAATGTTCCTAACGCTATAACCACGCCTTCCCAAACATGGCTACCACGTATCAGCGACTAATCAGCCACTGTTAAATGTAAGAATGATGCAATTTCACTGCTTGGAATCGACTTGATCTTGGGTTGTCCGATGGCCATCAGATAAACCAAATTCAAGTGACCATGACGATTTTTCTTATCGTTTTTAACCTTGTCTAACACCTTGGGTGACGTTAATAAGTCATCCGTTACCGGTAAACCAACCGCCGCAAGACGCTCACGTAATTTTGCGGTAATGCCCTTCTCCGCCAAACCGGCGTTTTCGAACACCCGCATAATTGCCACGGTCCCGATGCTGACTGCTTCACCATGTCGCAGGCCACCATCAGCCAACGCTTCAACCGCGTGGCCAATCGTATGACCAAAGTTCAATAACTGACGCGTACCGCTTTCGGTTTCGTCAGCCATTACCACGGACGCCTTGTAATGAATCGAACGCGCACTCAATTCAGGCGAATGGGTAATTAAATTGGCTGGACTGTTGATTGTCTCAATCAGTTGCCAGAATTCACCACCTTCCAATGCGGCGGTCTTCACGATCTCACCGTAGCCTTCAACCAAGTCACGCTGTTTCATGGTTGCCAGTGTGTCTGGATCAACAATCACTAAATCTGGTTCATAGAAAGCACCAATAATATTTTTGACGTTATCCAGATCAACCGCAGTCTTGCCACCAACCGAACTATCAACTTGTGCTAATAGCGAGGTCGGTATTTGGATAAACGCTAATCCGCGCATGTACGATGCGGCTAACAAACCGGCTAGATCGCCAGTCACACCGCCACCTAACGCAATCACGCTATCGTCGCGGTTAAAGGCATCACCAGCCATTTGTTGGGCTAGGTCAGCCAGAGTCGTTAACGATTTTGACGCTTCACCAGCTGGAAAAACGTAGCGGTGCACTTCAAACCCCGCTGATTCCAGCGATGCGGCAACCTTTTCCTGATACAATGGTGCAACATTACTGTCTGAGACCAGCGCAATTTTTCGTGCTGACCACTGTTTGGCTACTAAATCGCCAACCGATTTTAACAGGCCGCGATCAATTAAAACATCGTACTTTGTCTCTGGTAACGTCACAGAAACAGTCGTCATTCTAGCGCCCCGCTTCCGCTTGTTCCATTGGCATACCAGTTGATAGTAATTCACGAATGGCAAATGCTTTGTCGGAGAGGTCTTTGAATTCATTTGGCTTCAATGCTTGCGGGCCATCTGAGAAAGCGTGTTCTGGGTCATCATGAATTTCAACAACTAAACCAGAAGCACCAGCAGCAACACCAGCCAAAGCTAATGGTGTGACGAATTCAGTGTGACCTGAAGCATGACTAGGGTCGATGATCACTGGGTAGTGGGTCAACTTCTGCAGCACTGGCACAACACCAACATCCAAGGTGTTACGAGTGTATTTATTATCGAAAGTCCGAATGCCTCGTTCAACGATCATAATGTTGTGGTTACCACCAGCAGCAATGTATTCTGAAGCATTTAGCACATCGTCAACGGTAGCTGACATCCCGCGCTTCAACATGACGGGAATATTAGTCTTCCCAACTGTTTTCAGCAAGGAGAAGTTTTGCATGTTCCGGGCACCAATTTGGAAAATATCAGTGTACTTGGCAACCATCTTCACGTGCTCGTCGTCCATGACTTCGGTCAGCATATCCATGTGGTATTCATCGGCAGCCTTGCGCATGAACTTCAGGCCATCTTCGCCTAAACCTTGGAATGAGTATGGTGAGGTCCGCGGCTTGAAGGCGCCGCCACGCAGGATCGTTGCGCCATTGGCTTTAGCAACCGCCGCCATCTTGGCAATGTGTTCTTCTGATTCAACGGAACATGGGCCAGCCATCATAGTGAAGTTGTCGCCACCGATGATACTGTGCTTAGTGCGGATAACAGTATCTTCTGGGTGGAATTCACGAGAACCTTGAACCGCCTTAGGAACGTTCGTGATAATGTCCGTAGCTGCAGCCCGTTCGCTAGCTGATAGATCAGCCTCTTTGATGCCTTGCACGGCAACGCGGTTATGATGGACGAAGACTTCATGGGTATTACCGAAGTGTTCCTGAAGTTCTGCAATAGTGTTTTGGTCGTTTTTGTTTAATACAATAATCATAAATATCATCCTCACTTTTTGGTGTGTTCTAATTGTTGTTTGATCGTATCTTTAACTTTGGCGATTGGCATCTGCTGGTTCGTCCAGCGGTAAAATGAACCCGCTGCTTGCTGAACTAACATGCCAAGGCCGTTCATTGTGTGGCAGCCCTTCTGTTTTGCTTGGGCTAAAAATGGTGTTTCAAGTGGTGCGTAGATGGCATCCGCAACCAGCTGGCCTACATGAAGCCCCTGCATAACCAGCGGTGAAACCGGTGAATGCTTGTCACCTGCCATACCTAGGTTGGTGGTGTTGACCACCACGTCTGCCTGTGCCAGTACTGAAGCCATCTGAGCCTCATTTTCATAGGGCAACACGCGAATCTTATCCGACCAGCTCGTCAGCCGTTTTTGTAACGCATTAAACGTACTGTTCTGCCGTTTGAATACCGTGACTTCCGCGCCGGCATTGACCGTTGCTAGAATAATTGCTCGGCCAGCACCGCCAGCGCCTAATACTGCGACTTGCTTGCCCTGAACAGTGACGCGCTCATCTTGCAGCGCGTGAATGAAGCCTTCACCATCCGTACTGTCACCAATCAAATGACCATCATGGTTGATCACGGTGTTGACCGCCCCCAGTTGTTTAGCCACAGGGGTAAGCTCATCAAGGTAGGCAATGATCTGTTGCTTATAAGGCATCGAAACGTTAATACCGCGAATCGGCAGCGCTCGCAGTGACTGAACAGCCGTTTTGAATTGGGCCGGTTCAACGTCGAAAGCGAGGTAAACGCTGTTGATGCCTAATACCTGAAAACTCGTGTTGTGAATCAGCGGTGACAAACTATGCCGCGCTGGTTTGGCAATAAAGCCATATAAACTTGTGTGTGCATCAACCAATTTGTCACCTCCTAAAAATTTGTTCAAAATAAAAACGTCTCGCGATGCTTTGCTTTCACAAAACACTGCGAGACGTTGAACGTCGATATATAAACACGGAAGTTTTGTCCGTGTCACACAGTGTTTTGAAAAACTTAACTGTGTGACCGGCAATGATACCTGAAAAACTATTGGCCGCACAGATTGCAGTGATGCGTGCCTGCAACCTGTCCGGTGTAGACACTACATTGACCAATAGTAACTAAATCGATTTAATTGTCGGTTTAATGCTTTCATTTTCAGATTCATAGTTTGTAACTCCTTTAAGTTGTGTTTGATTTGTTATAGATGACTTTAAACTATTAGAATTAGTCTGTCAAGTACTAATCTATTTTTAATCTTGTTTGACGTTTTAAAAACGTCTTAAACGGGCATCTCATCAGTCTTTCTTACCGAATAATTAATTTTAACTATTTTTGAAATTAGCTCTTCAGTGTATCGGTCACGTTTAAGTTGCCTTTACTTCGGGTTTTATAGAATAAGGTGATTAACAGATTCAAAAACAATTCATCGTGAAACTAGAAATTCCGTGCAATCTTTTATTCCTACATTAAAGGACCGCCACCGAATTTTTATCATAAAGCGGGAACTTTTCTAAATGATTATGAGAATCGCATTAACCATGTTTCCTGCTTACTTGACAAAAATTAATTTATTCGGTATTGTAAGTGCCAACTAAACACCGTCCATATAAACCAATGATGTGGAGATCAAGATTACCGTGCACGTCAAGAGAGTCGCCGAAGCTGAGAGTGCGATCGAACGCAGGTAGTTAAATGGACCACAGAGGGTTCTTCCGAAGAGTGTGAAAGCTGGCGGTTAGGGAGCGGAGTGTAAGGCGAGTTCGACAAGAATCCCGGTTTTGGATTTATGTCGAAATTGACTTACATACAGCTCTCTGCCAGCTTGAACACGTTTCGGCTATGTAGCATTACACAGCCGTTCAGTACGAAGAAACGTACAGGCATACGTCAGTTGTCGGAGATGTGAATACGCATCTCGTAAAGAGTGGTGTGCGGGAGAAGTCCCGGCATCAAATTAAGGTGGCACCGCGGAAATTAAACTCCGTCCTTAACAAAACGCTATTTATAGCGCGATTGTTATGGGCGGAGTTTTTCTATTCCAAAGGAGATCTTATTCATGACAAACTTCAATTTAACTTTAAAACGATGGCAAAACTCGTTAGCCGCAACACCTCAATCAACCGACACTAACGACTAAATTGGAGGAATCACCATGACATTAAACGAACTACTCGCCGCTGCCAAAGGGTATCCGGCAGCCCCCGTCACCTTAGACTTTCAGTTGCCTGACTTTGACGCTGTAACCATCTTCAATGCTTTGAAAGAAGCTAAGGAACCGGGCTTTTTATTAACCGGGAAACCTAAAAAAACTGAGGATGGCTACACGTTCATCGGTTTAGCACCCAGACAAACATTCACTTACCGCGACAACGTGCTGACGACCACGACTGAAGGCGGCGAAACCACCACTAAAAAAACGGCATTAAAGCCCATTTTGGAACAGGTTTTAACCCAGCATCAAACACCCCGAATTTCCGGATTACCACCATTTACCGGTGGCCTGATTGGCTACTTCAGTTACGACTACGCCAAGTACGCCACCACGGCACTGAAACAGCAAGTTGCCGATCCAATGGGGCTGGATGACGCTGACCTGTTACTGGTTGACCGCGTGATCGCGTATAATCACCGCCAGCAAAAGATCACCCTCAGCCAAATTATCCCAACTGATGAATTAGCTGCCCGTTACGATGGCGTGATTGAAGATTTAAAACACCTTCAAAACCTGATTATCAATGCGCAGCCAAAGCCATTACCACGGTTTGCACTGACTCAGCCATTCCATTTTCAATTCAGTCTAGCTGAATTTACGAAACACGTCGCAGTGGCGCAAAAACACATTGTAGACGGTGACATTTTCCAGCTGATCTTCTCCAATCCGCAACAGGCAGCCATGAGCGGTTCATTGCTGGGTGTTGCACCGACGTTATTTAGAGATAGTCCTAGTCCCTACCAGTTCTATTTCCATCACCGGGACTTTGAAACCTTGGGAGCTTCACCAGAAACTTTGATCACTAAACGCGGTAACACCCTCTTCACTTATCCGCTGGCAGGTACCCGTCGCCGGGGCGCTACCAAAGAAGAAGACGACAAGTTCGCCCATGAACTCCAAACTTCTGAAAAGGAAAAATCCGAACACAATATGCTGATCGACTTAGGTCGTAACGATCTGGGCGTTGTCAGTCAATTTGGCTCCGTTAAGGTCACCAAGACCCGTAACTTACTGAAATTTTCAAACGTGATGCATCTAGGCTCCACGGTAGAAAGCACCGCTGATCCGAAGGCCTCTGCAATGGATATCGTCAACGCCGTGCTCCCCGCCGGTACCCTTTCCGGGGCACCCAAGATCTCAGCCATGCAGATCATTTCCAAACTGGAAAACCGCAAACGCGGCGTCTACGGCGGCTGCCTAGGCTACCTCGACTTTAGCGGTGACCTGGACCTATGTATCGGCATCCGTCTCACCTACCGGAAGGACAATCAAATCGTCGTCCATTCCGGTGCCGGCATCGTTGCTGACAGTATCGCTAAATACGAATATCAAGAATTCAACAACAAAGCCCGTGCGGTTGTTAACGCAATCAACACGGCAGACCAAGGAGGCGTCGCTCATGCTTTATCTAATTGATAATTACGATAGTTTCACCTATAACCTGTACCAACTCATTGGCACCCTCAGCGAAGAACCCATCACCGTTGTGAAAAACGATGCACTGACGGCTGAGGAACTGCTGGCAAAACACCCGACCGGAATCATTCTCTCACCAGGTCCGGGACGGCCAGAAAATGCCGGCAATATGATGGCAATTTTAAACGTCTTTATCGGCCGGGTACCGATCCTAGGTGTCTGCCTCGGTCATCAAGCAATTGGTGAAGCCTATGGTGCCAAGGTCATTCATGCACCTAAACTGATGCACGGCAAGCCTTCACAGATGACGCAGTTGGGACACGCGACCATGTTTAACGACTGCCCCACTCAGTTTGAAGCAGCCAGATATCATTCACTGGTCATCGACCCAACCACCATACCCACGAGCTTAACCGTGACCGCAACCGCTGATGACGGCACGATTCAAGCCGTTGCCGATGAAGCCAACCAAGTCTATGGGGTTCAATTTCATCCGGAATCCATCATGACTGATGCCAACGTTGGCGCCCAGATCATAAAAAATTATCTGGCGCAGATCCGCGTTGCAATGGCGATTGACAAGCTTGCCTAAAATTAAATTTAAGGAAAAGTGTTGACAATATTTTCATAAAGTTTTAATCTATTGTCAATCAAACAAGTTCGCTCATACAAACCTATGATGTGGAGATCAAGATTATCGTGCACGTAAAGAGAGTCGCCGTAGCTGAGAATGCGACCGAACGCAGGTAGTTAAATGGACCACAGAGGGGCGCCCCGAAAGATTCCGAGTACGGGAGCACGTACAGACATACGTCAGTTGTCGGAGATGTGAATACGCATCTCGCAAAGGGTGATGTGCGAGACTCTTGGTCTCGGCATCAAATTAAGGTGGCACCGCGGAAATTAAACTCCGTCCTTAACAAAACGCTATTTATAGCGCGATTGTTATGGGCGGAGTTTTTTTGTTGCAGAGCGTGAGGAGAAACGCTTTGAGACTGGAGTGTAAGGTACTTTGGTCAAAAATCCCGAACTTGGATTTTAGACTAAAGTACCTTACATGCAAGTCTCAGTTTCTCCGAACGCGTTTTCTACCAAAAGACAACCCTTTTATAAGATGGTTTAGGGAAATTAGGGCATACTTAAATAGACCTACTGATTTTAGCTTTTTTCGTGATAAAATA
>NZ_BJDO01000033.1 GCF_005405185.1 Secundilactobacillus hailunensis | reverse complement strand
TTGAAGCTTAGTCATAAAAAATCACCTCATCATAATTGATAAGGTGATCATACTGCGCCGTTAGACGCATTCATAGACGTTCGGTTATAGTGTGCTTACAATGCAATCGGTGATTAGCCGCAACTAGAAAGACTTCTGATTTTTAGGTGTAAACTAAAATACCCGTCTATCACTACATTGAGCAGTGATAAACGGGTATTTAACAGGCATAAAACCAGTTTCTAGGTTAATTAAACAGTTTATTTAGATCGATTCGCATACTCATGAGGACTAATAGGATCGCACCGATCGTCAACGAAATGAACTCACCGATGGCAATGGTTCCCCAGTCGATCCAAAACGTTGGCCAAAAAGCGGCGTTGCCTAACCAGGCAAGTTCCAACGCAATGGTAAACATTGAGAAGGTTACAATTAGTACCCCTGCGACTAATTTACCATAAAAATTTGAAATGTGTTTGGCCACGTAATAGAGCACGAGCATCGTGACAAAAGTTGATAAACTGCCCCAGATCACATCGACAATACCGTTTGGTGAAGCCAGATTAGAAATCGCAACTCCTAGTGGCACGGCAATGACGTAACGCTTATTATAGATTGCCAATAGGTTAAGCATTTCTGCCAACCGAACTTGGACAGCTCCAAAACTAAAGGCTGCCAAGACCGTCGTAATCACGACATAGAGTGCAGCGACGACAGCAACTCGGGCGATATCTGAAACCGAGTTGATGCCAAAATGTGAAGTCTTAGAATTCATCGTAAATTCTTCCTCCGTTTTGAGATATTTAAATGATTGCTGAATACACAACAGTGGTATACGTTACCGTATTTAAGCCGAAATTACAAGTTAGGATTCAGAATCAAAGCGGTGTTTGAGTTTATTTTCGCCGTACTGAAAAACTTCTTCCGGATCTAAATCATACTTGCTGCAAAGAATCAGCGTTTGATCAAACACGTCGCATAATTCTTCTTTCAGGTGGTCACGTAATTCTGGTTTGGTTGCGTGATGTTCACCAGGATGGTCGCGGCCCAGCTCGATAGTGCGGACGACCTGGGTCAATTCACCCATTTCTTCAGTTAAAAAATTCAGCCGAATCAACGAGTTGAACCGATACCAGTTACGACCTTCGTAAAATTGTTTGAGCCATGCTTGATGTTCTTGAATCGTCACTATCATTGCCCCATTTCTCAGGAAATTTAAAACGGCGCCTCTACCGAATAGAGGCCGCCGTTTTATTTGAATAATTAAATTGTACCATAATTAACCGGCTTGCAAGATCCACAGGAAGGCGATGAAGACAACGGCTAAACCATACATGATGGGGCTGACTTCTTTACCCTTTTTAGCAGCAATCATTGAGAGTGGATAAGTAATGAAACCAAGTGCGATCCCATCTGAGATACTGTAGGTCAAAGGCATTCCGACCAAGATCAGAAAGGCAGGCGCCGCAATTTCAAATTTTTCCCAGTGAATATTTTTCAAAGATTGTGCCATCAGCATCCCAACGATAATCAAGGCTGGTGCGGTGACTTGGCTGGTAATGACGGTCAGCAGTGGTGAGAAGAATGAGCCTAATAGGAACAAAACACCAACGACCACTGCGGTAAACCCAGAACGGCCACCAACGGCGATCCCGGCTGAAGATTCAACGAAGGCACCCATTGGTGAAGTCCCTAACAGTGAACCAACGACCATTGTGGTGGAATCAGCTGCCAAAGCTTTACCAATGCGGGGAATTTTATTATTTTTAACGATCCCAGCTTGTTCGGTTAAACCAACCAAGGTACCAGTGGTATCAAAGAAGGTGACCAGTAAGAAGGTCAGCACAACCACGGCCAATTGTAAGGTATTGATGTGACCCACGTTCATTAACGAAACACCCAAAGTGGAATGGAGACTTGGCACACCAGATACCCATTGAGTAGGGGCGTGAATCAAGCCCAGTGATAAGCCAATGATGACGTTAATGACCATCCCGATGAAAATGGCACCAGGAACGCGAGCACTCATTAAAATAATGGTTAAGATCAAACCGATAATGGTTAACCAAGTTGAACCGACGTGCAGAGAACCTAAGCCAATCATCGTTGACTTGTTGGCAGTGACTAAACCGCCATCACTTAAACCGATGAAAGCGATGAATAAACCGATCCCGGCACTGATTGCCATCTTCAAATCACGTGGGATGGCATCAACGACCATTTCCCGAATCTTAAAGGCGGTGAGGATCATGAATAAGATCGAAGCTACAAAGACACCGGCTAAAGCTGTCTGCCAAGGAATCTTCATACCAAGCACAACGGTGTATGAGAAGAACGCGTTGATCCCTAAACTTGCGGAAATGGCGATCGGGTAATTTGCCACGATGCCCATTAAGAAACAGCCAAAGGCACTGGCTAAGGCCGTTGCTGTAAAGACGGCACCCTTATCCATGCCGGAAACGCCCAAAACGTTGGGGTTGACGAACAAAATGTAGACCATGGAAATAAACGTGGTTAAACCTGCTAGGAATTCCTTCTTATATGATGTCCCTAACTCATCAAACTTGAAATATGACGCGATTTTTTGACCCATAAGAATTAAGTCCCCTTATCTAAAATAATTGCTATAATGTTCGTGTTTCATAAATAAAAACCAGATATAATCGTAACATTGTTTAATATCATTTGCAATATACGAATAATAAATATTTTAAAAAACGAACGTTCGGCAATGATAGAAGAAAAACAGTGAAAAATAGTGTACAGTAAATACGGAAATTAACGAAACGAGGTTAGAGACATGACAAAGTGTTTAATTTTAGGCAGCGATCAGCCAGTCGCCCAGCTGGTGGCGAAACAGCTGACAGGGATGGAAGTGGCCGGCTTTTCTGAAGTTGATAAAAATGCTGACTTTTACGGTGATGCCCGCAAAGCTGCCACTTATATGGAAGCAGTTAAAGGAGTGGACGTTATCTACTCCGATTTCGTTGGGATGGACGTGGATTGGAAACTAGAAGCCGTCTTCACCGCACTTCGAAAGCAGCAGCAAACCGTCAGAACCGTGATGCGATCGGTTGCTGGTATTGATCAAGAAGTTGATGGCCCGCTTACATATTCCGGAATCACCGATGTCAAAGAATTTCTCAAACAGCAACGTTATGGCATTAAAATTGTGGATGAGGCTGAGATGCCGTACACTGTTTTACGGCCGATTATCAACGACGAAACTGGCTCTAATCAAGTTCAGCTTATTAATGAGGGTCAACCCGTTCCAGTAAAACCTGTTAGCGCTGCAGCGTTTGCGCAAGTGGTAGTGGATGAGATTCAAAATGGGGCTCACGTTAATCAATCGATTGCTGTTATAGGGCAATAACGTCACTAAAGAGGCTCCCGAAACTTTCGGGAGCCTCTTTAAGCTAGTATTAACGTACCAGTTTGATCAATTAATAAATCGCATAAAGTGTACTAATGCCACAAATAGCATTGGTTGGAATCCAAACAATGTTTCCTATGAGTGTGAGGCCTGGCGCTATTTGTAGTGACCAAATAACAACAAATAGTCCAACCAGTAACTCTAGCCAAGCAGGTACAGCTTTATGGCTATCCTCCGTTAACAAGTGAAGAAGATGCTTTGTTTGCAGAAGATCCTTAAACGAAATGAAATTTAAAATTGAAAATAGAAGGCATAGCATTGCCTTAACATAAACGTTGACATCTAAAAGCAGTGTAGCCCCAGCTGCTGCTAGCAAACTGATTAGTAAGATTAAAATCCTTTTCACTGATACGACCATGATTTATAATTGCCACCTTTAAACTGGAAAATACGTTCTTTTAAGGACGTGAAGAATGCCTTTTCTGAACATTTGTTGATAATTTTGAGAGCAGTCACTCGGCATCCAGAAGCAGTGCTACGCCAACGGTAATAGTTGAACTATTTCATTAATACTTGAAAAAGAATAAAGCAGCTGAATCGATTTCATTATCGTCAGCGCGATTCTTGCTTCTAATCAAAGTCATCTGTCATGGTTCATCTTAGATAGTTTTCTTTTTTTACGGGCGTTGAGTACAAGTAACACTACAGGACCTAAAGTACTTACAGAAGAACTTATCAAGGTTAGGACCGTTAGCCAAAGTGGATGGTTAAAAAAAGTAATCAATATTAGGACCAAGCTAATTCCCCCTAAAGAATCAAAACGCCGATTCCATTTATCATAGGGTTTAATAAATACTTGTGACGGTTTTGAAGATTTCATCGATATGCCTCTACTATTTTATTGGTTTTTAACTTTGGATGATGCCATGGCATCTTAATTGCGTATTCCATTGCTTTAGTTGTATCTTTATAATCTTCTTGATCTGTAGTCTTTTTCTAATACGCATTAGTGATTTGCTGTTAATAACATCTACAGTATACAGGAGATACCGAGATTATCAGAGAAACCAATTGTATACAAGCATCAGGGTAAACTGCTAGTTACACTGTTTTACACGAGTTTTTTGAAAATTGATTATTTAATCCTATTAAGTTCGTACTAGTACACGTAAAACAAGAACCGATCAAGTAATTTCCCAGGTAATACTTAGAGAAAATTGGACTTTTCTACGTGAACATGCAAAATAGCATTTTTAATTTAATGAAATAGCCGCATTGTTATGTGTTATTATCAAACAGTTCATGATAATTTAGTAGACAAAATGGAGGGTAAGCTATGCAAGAAACATTAGGGGCTCGTTTACGGGGAGCACGAATAAGTTCGGGGCTATCACAGAATGATGCCGCAACCATTATGCACATTTCGAGGCAGTCATTTTCAAAATGGGAAAACGACCGCGGTTACCCTGACATTGATAACTTAGTCTATTTAAGTCAGCTGTACAAAGTCTCCATCGATAGTCTTTTAAAAGATAATGATGATATGAGGGCTAAGATTAGCGCTAATAATGCCGAGATCAGTGAGAAACAAAGACAGTTAAGAAAAGTTAATCGAGACCTGTTCCAAAATCGGGATGAAGGTTTGATTTTAGTTATGTTGGCTCTTATTTCGGCAATTGTCCCACCGGTTGGGATACTGCTACCGGTATACGTGATGTGGCGAAATAGTCAATATAACAGTCTTTATAAGACGATTTACTTGGTATGCGCGGTAGTGATATTGATTAGTCTCTGGGGTACTTGGATTATTGTATCTGATAACTTTTTCCAACCACAGACACATGTCTATAGGGTAAACTAGCCGGTAACGTAAACCTTGGATCTCGAGACGCTTATTTTGATGCTGCTACGATATCTTATTGCTTGGATGTGTCGAGTAAACTGAATATGTGCGTCGCCACCAGAATAAGTAACGGTTTTGGTATCGATACTACCTAAGGCTGGCTTTATTGATAAGTTTTTGGTTATGGGCAAGGAAACACGTTCTTTTAAGGGCGTGATGAATTGCCTATATTTGGGTCATCAAGTGTAATAATGAAGTAGCGAAAACCAAGCTACCAAATTAGATATACCCCTGGCATGGAACGTGCCTTAGTAAATAACCGTAACCGCTGCATGACATTTGTAGAATGCTGTGTAAGTCAGCGGTGTTCCTAGAAGCTCGTTACTTTAGTGACGAGTAGTTCACTTAATGCAACTAATGGTTGTCAAAGCAGAAGGTAAGCATTCCGATTCTCCCCAAAGTAGGTACTTACGAATAATCTAGTGATGTTAACAGCAACTCACTAATACGTATTAGTCATCAAGTCTTAGGGAGAGTTTTTCTTATGAAATCTTTTATTAAATATTCATCATTAGCTTTTGCTACTGCACTATTGAGTACTGGTATTATTGAATCAGGTGTAAATGTACAGCAGGCGCATGCTGCTACAATGCCTGATACAACTCAAACAGCTACTAAAAACACAGAATTTACAGCTATGCAAAGCAATCTACAGGCAACACCACATTTATTAACAGAGGATCAGGCTTGGAATTTAATTTCAGCTAAGTTAGAATCGGCAACAGAGGCACAAAAGCAACAAATTCAACAAAAAATTAAAGCTTCTACGAATATAGAAAAAGATGGCAATGATACTATTGCAACAGTTTCAGATATTTCCATTGAAAGAGCCTATATGTCCGTACTGGATCCCTCTGCTTTGATCGTAAGTGCTCGTTCAACAGGTAAGACCAAAATAGTTTGGCATGGGGCAGCTAAAAAGGGTAATGTTGATATTTATTTAAGTGCCAAATGGCTAAATTGGCTAAAAGATCTACCAGCAAACACTGCTGTCTCAGTAGCTATGTATGCTTTATTGACTCTCGCTGGCGGGGGAGCTGGCGTACTTAATTATGCATTAGGCAAGGTTGTAAAATTAGCCCTAGATGAAAATATTAAGCATTTTAAGACAGGGAGAGTCTTCAAATTTCGGGGTTGGAAATATAAGGGGATTAGCCACCAATAAAAATAAATTAGGAGTTAATCATGATTAATATGAAGTCAATAAAAGAAACGTTTGCCACACAGTTTACCCATAAATCATATCGTATAATGCAAATAATAGCCGGGACTGCTCTAGTTTTAGCAATTGTGTTAAACTTCTTCAGAGCAACTCACAATTTTGCGATTGGACTAATCTCGTTTTCTTATTTTATGTGTGTTGACTTACTTATTTTTCGCCTCTGCAAAACTAACCTAAATCTAATTCTATGTCTTATTTTAGGCTTGCTACTTCCTATTTTTTTATTTTTCCCAATATTGATAGTATTGGCCTTTGCTGCTGGTTATTAAATTAACGGCTAGTTAAACTTAATTTACAAGTTTGATAGGTTACAAAAAGCCATCTAGTATTGAGCTAAGGCTATATGCCATCTATAGTAGACAAGCAAATAATTTTGGCTTGTCTACTATAGATGGCGATTTTGTATGGGAAAAAAGGATCCGGATACGCAAAAGAGATATATTAAATTAAGTACGTTGTCACTATAGTATTAGAAGCCGGAGTAAAAGTCCGTCAGATCATTGAATGGATAATTAACTAATATAATTTAGATATAAAATAGGCAGCCAATCAACGCTCGAATTTCAACGTTGATTGGCTGCCTCGAAAAATAAGACTACTCAGTTCTAACTTTGCATCACGCGTTAGACCAGTTTGATGCGGAATACAGATGATGGTTCAGTGATCAACCGGACAGACACTAGGACATTTTGCTATCACAGATCTTCATACTTCTTAGAGTCATTTATCATGCTTCGTTTTAGAGAGTTTTCTTTTTTTACGAGCATTGAGTACAAGTAAACCTAAATAAGCTAAAATATTTACAAAAAAACTTATTGAGGTTAGGACTGTCAGCCAAAGTGGATGATAAAAAAAGGTAATAAATATTAGAACAAAACCAATCGCCCCCAGAGAATCAAGACGTCGGTTCCATTTATCATAAGGCTTAATAAATACTTTTGAAGGCTTTGTGGGTTTCATTGATGTGCCTCTATTATTTGTTTATTTTGTCAGGTGAAGCAGTAGTTAGCTGATCTGCAATTAGTTCTCAAATACCTGATTCCCGATCTTTATAAATAAGCGATTCATTTATCAGCGTAAGGTTTAATAAAAGCACTAGAAAAGTTTCATTTTATTAAGTTGAAATATGAAACGTTTTTCGGACGATATTAGCAAAACGCTCTCCAACATGTTCACGCTGTGGTACAAGTCACTTTTGAACAGGAGAGACATTTACCCTAATTTAAGTTCACAAAAAACGCCCAACATTGCTGTTAGAACGCTTCTTGCTTCCCATGAAATTATCTATCATGTTTCATCTTAGATAGTTTTCCTTTTTTACGAGCATTAAGCACAATTAAGCCTATATCAATCGATATGTTTGCAATAGTAATTACAGATGTTAGAATCGCCAACCACAGTGGGTGGTATAAAACCGTAACGATTACTAGAATTAATGAAATAGTCCCCAAAGGTTTAAATCGTTGATTCCATGTATTGTAAGGTTCAATAAATACTTTAGAAGTCTTTGTAGGTTTCATTGATGTGCCTCTATTATTTTATTGGTTTTTAACTTTGATGGACGTCCAGTGATGCATCTCAAAAATCTTACCATTTTTAACTTTGGAAGCCTTCACGGTTTGTTTAATTGCACTTCCCATTGCCTTTACCGCATCCTTATAATCCTCTCCATATGTCAGTGCAACAATTGCTAGTAAGCCAGCCGCTGCTGCACCAGCATGAGCACCAACGAGGGTACGCTTTGATAAGTATAAATCAGCGTTTCCCTTTTTCATAGCACCATGCCAGACAATTTTAGTAACACCAGTTTTTCTGTTGCCAACTACTAAGACGTTTGGCGCTAATACAGATAAATAAGCGTGTTCTAAGGCTGAATCTTTGATTTCCATGATCGTTTCGTTGCCCTGGACAGTTGTGGTAACTGCTCCCCTTACTTTCTGGGCGATTTCGTTCATTTGATCAGGTGTGGCAGTGGTTAGCTTATCTTGAATTAGTTCCTGTACATCCGATTCTTTTACTAACTGAGGTTGAGCGTTTTCTACTCCGGTAGTTGTCTTAGTCGAGTTTACACTTTGATTAGTTGCAGCATGTACAATAACACTGCTTACTAATGGTGTGCCTATGGCGCTGAACGATAGCATTGCTAAGGCAGACGTTGCAGTCAGCTTAATGAACTTGCTACATGAGCGAACTGGTACTCTATTATTCTTAAAGTTGGTCATCTTTAAAATCCTCCACTAAATTAATGGTTCTAATGCGCATTAGAGGTTTTCTGTTAACACCACCAATATACTAGAATCACCTTGCTTGGGGGAGAAACAAGTTGTTTACGTTACTAAATGCAATAAGTGGTTGCGCGCTCACAATCAATAGTTACCTTTACACTGGCGTCTTTTTCCGTAAGGGTAGCGGAGAATTTCACCCAATCAAACTACCCCAGTGCAGCCACAAATAATTAAACTGACAACCCAACACATTAAGCAGATTGGAAACTAAACCAGAAACTTTTCTTCTTAGCATAATAAAATCCCCCTGCGCTAAATAGATGAATGATATTAATTCATCTATTTAGCGCAGGGGGATTTTAGCAGTAGCTAGTGAGAAGGTCATTTTCAGTTTTACAATATGTGTGTTTGGAAGAACTGAAACTATGTGACTTCTATTCATAGAAGTAAATTAGTTATTTCTTCTCCAAACTCGCTGTTGGCTGTAAGTTAAAGAGCTTGGTAATTGCCCAGCTACCTAAGATTCCGATCAGCATGAATGGGAAGAAGTCCAAGCCTTGATTAAAGAGTGGGATGAAGTTCCCAGCCCAAGCGTTGATGACTTTAAACAATCCCATGTTAGCGAAGAATGGAGGCAAAGTGTGGATGGCATCCAGAAAAGCTGGAATGAAAGTCAAGATGATCGTGGTCTTGTAGATGAATGGATTCTTGCCAATGAATGGGTGCAGCAGGCCTAAGAAGATCAGAGACATTGCTAGTGGGTAGATGAAACTAAGTAGTGGTGTTGAGTACGTAATAATTTGATCCAAACCGAAGTTAGCAATAGCGAAGGCACCGATGGAACTGAAAGTCAGGAAGAAGTGGTAGCCCAGTTTTGGAAAACGGTGACCCCAATCTTCTGAAAGGGCGGCCATCATACCGATACATGAAGTGATACAGGCGAGGAAGGTAACGGCACCCAGAATGGCAATACCAGCCATGCCGGTGTAGTGTGCCATGATGCCAGAGAATGCAGACCCGCCATCGGCAGTTAACTTGATGTAACTTAAACTAGAAGCACCAAGGGCGATCAAGAAGATGTAGATGATGGCTTCAAGACCCATACTGATAGCACCAACTTTAGCAACCGCCTTAGAGCGGGCACCAGTATCGTTCATGCCGAAGAATTTGAGGGCGGTAATGATCGTAACCCCGAAACCTAAACCAGCCAGAGCATCCATGGTGTTGTAACCTTGTAAGAACCCGTTGATCAGGTTGCCGCCCGCACCGGAACCGCTAGGGAAGATCGAGATTTGGCGGATGTCACCTTTAATGATAAAGGCCATAAAGAAGATGAAGGCTAATAGGGCAAGTAAAATTGGATTGAGTAATTTGCCAACATAGTCAGTGATCTTGGATTGGTTCCAAGAAAGCAAGAGTGAGATGCCAAAGAACAGAAATGAGAAGATCAGCAAGCCCATTTGATCCCAGGCTTTTGGTAAGAAGGGCTGAATCCCAATGGCGAAGGTCGTGGTCGCTGTCCGTGGGGAAGCAACCAAGATTCCTAACGTAGCGTGGATCATAATTAGGAAGAACAGGGCGAACCCTTTACCGGCTGGGCGTGCAAGATCATAGGCACTGCTGCTGCGGGTCAAACTAATGGCGAGGATCGATAATAATGGCAACAGAATTGCAGTTAGCAAAAATCCAATGGCGGCAGGTCCCCAGTTACCAGCGGCGAGTTGGCCTAGATGAATTGGGAAAATCAAATTACCAGCCCCAAAGAAGAGACCGAATAGCAGTGAACCTAGAATAATGTATTGACGTCTTGTGAGCGTTGTTTTCATATTGAAAACCTCCTGTATGTTTTGGTGGTAGCAGGGGATTAAAAAACGCCCCTAGCTTATAAAAGCTAAGGACGTGTTATCGACGTGTTACCACCTTAATTTTCAACCACCTCACGATGGCTGACTTCGAAAGTACGATGAGCCGATGCGCGGTCGGTCCACGATACTTCATTGCTGTAATGGGCGCATTCCCAGTGACCACTTCGTTAAACGTCGCGGTCACGACTTGTAGATTACTTTCATCGCTGGGTCGATTACCTCGTCGCACTTACTGAGGCTCCCTGAGAATCTGGCCAGTGACTACTCTTCTACGCATAGTCTTTGAAAAACTATTTAGATATGTGTGAAATGAAAACTTGTTTATGTGGATAATATTAATCATTTTAAATTAAAAGTCAAGAATAAAATGAGAACTTTTTTAATTTAAATGAGTACTTATCTCATACGGTTTTCATTCTATTAATGAGAGAAAGCCGGCGTTATTGGTTGTCAAAACCTGAAAAATAAGCAATAATGATGGATAATATAAAGCGTGTGGTTTAAATGAGAAAATACTTGGAACGGAAAGACGGGATAGTTATGGGAACGCAACTCAGCAAACGGAATATGAAGGTTAAACGGTTAGTCGTTAAAGTTGGGACGAGTAGCTTGGTTTACCCCAGCGGAGGACTGAATTTACGCGTCATCGATCAATTGGCGTTCGTGCTCAGTACGCTTTGCGAGCAGGGTAAAGAAGTGATCTTAGTGTCATCTGGGGCGATTGGCGTTGGCTTAAACGCCCTCCGGCTGAAGGAGCGACCCAAGGAGATCAGCGAACAGCAGGCGCTGGCATCAATTGGTCAAAGTAAGTTGATCACGATGTTTAATCAGCGGTTTGCGCACTACAGTCAGACCATTGGCCAGTTGTTATTAACTCACGATGTGTTTGATTTTCCGGCCAGCAACCAGCACGTTATGGACACCTTTGATAAATTACTGGCGCGTCACGTAGTCCCCATCGTGAATGAAAATGACTCGATCGCCGTGGATGAAATGGATCACCGGACTAAATTTGGTGATAACGATCAGTTGTCAGCTATTGTCGCTACCCACGTGGATGCGGACCTGCTGATCATGCTCTCTGACATTGAGGGCTTTTATGATCAAAATCCTTTGAAGCATGATGATGCACAGCTGATTCCAACGATTCATCATATTGACGATGAAACTTATGCGGTGGCCGGGGGTAAAGGCAGTCGTTACGGGACTGGCGGAATGGTGACGAAATTAACGGCGGCGAAGATCATGCTGCAGCATAATTCACAAATGATATTAGCCAGCGGTAAAGATCCCGCCATTATTTTGGATATTTTAGCTGGTAAACCACTTGGAACTTGGTTTACCCCTGAAGAAAAAGGAGTGGTGCAAAATGGCAAATGAGACAAGTAACCTCACTCGATTAGAACAAATGGGTCAGCTGGCCCGACAGGCAGAAACTCAGTTGGCACAGTTATCGAATCAGCAGCGTAATGCTGGTTTAACGGCAATGGCGGATGCGTTAGTTGCCCACACAGATACAATTTTAGCAGCTAACCAGCAAGATTTAGCGAGTGCCACTGACCTGAAAGCCAGTTTTGTGGATCGGCTGACCCTGACTGCTGACCGGATCAATGATATGGCGGCGGGCATGCGGCAAGTAGTGCAACTGCCAGACCCCATTGGCAGCGTAGACAAAATGTGGAAAAACGAAGCCGGTTTAATGATTGGCAAACAACGCGTACCGTTAGGCGTGATTGGGATTATTTTTGAAGCTCGGCCTAATGTGACGGCGGATGCCTCTGCTTTAAGCTATAAAAGCGGTAACGCCATTATGTTACGGGGTGGCAAAGAAGCCATTCAGACCAATATTGCTATCAGTGATGTCCTCCGCGGGGCATTAAAGCAGCTCGGTGTGGACGAAAATGCGGTTCAATTAGTGCATGATACGTCACACGAAACGGCTAACGAAATGATGGCGCTGACCGGTTACCTTGATGTGCTGATTCCCCGGGGCGGTCGCGGCCTGATTCAACGGGTCGTGGCTACGGCCAAGGTACCCGTGATCGAAACCGGGGCCGGTAACTGCCACATTTACGTTGACCAGTACGCCGAATTACAAATGGCGGTTGATATTACGGTCAACGCTAAGGTGCAGCGGCCATCCGTCTGCAACTCAGCTGAAAAACTGGTGATTCACAGCGCCGTTGCTGACAAATATCTGCCAGTGATTGCGGCTGCGTTAGCCGACCAAGGGGTGCAATTACGCGGTGATGAACGCGCCTGTGCGATTGTCCCAAGTATGGTGCCAGCCACGGCTGCTGACTGGGATACGGAGTATAACGACCTCATCATGGCGGTGAAGGTCGTTGATTCAGAAGACGAAGCCATCGCTCATATCAACGCTCATAATACCAAGCATTCTGAAGCCATCATCACGGATAATTATCAAAACGGGCAGCAGTTTTTACAGCAGATCGACGCAGCTTGCGTTTATATCAATGCGTCAACCCGGTTCACCGATGGGTTTGAATTTGGATTTGGTGCCGAAATTGGGATCAGTACGCAAAAATTACACGCCCGTGGACCAATGGGACTGCACGAATTAACGTCAACTAAGTACATCATTTATGGCAACGGTCAGGTACGAAAATAGGTAAAAGTCTTAAGTTCTGTCTTACACCGTGTATGCCGGCCAAATGTTTGTTAAAATGAGTGTAAAGAGGTGACGTGCTGTGGCGATTAAAACTAATCCTGAACAATTGGCGATGCTGAAGTCGCAAATGGATGAGGCGAATCAAAAATCGCATTTTATTATTTTTGAGTCCACTGAATTAGATAGCGGTGATAATTTGCGGCTGATCACTGATTACGACAGCTTTAAGGAAATTCGAAAAGCACACGTTGACCAGACCAAAATGCATATTCTGCAGGATATCGTGCCCATTACGGATAATCTGGCGAAGTGGGCGATTGCGGAAAGCAAAGCTGCTAATCAAAACGATGATCCGGAAACGTTAGCTGATCTGGAACACTATACCAACGCCGTTTTAAAAGAAAATCGAATTAAACTTAATCAGGAATAAATAAAATCAGGATTTAGCAGTTGATTTAACTGTTAAATCCTGATTTTATTGTCATTATCGGCACTTAACGACAGCAAAAAGTTTCACATGAAACATTTCTGGCAAATGCTCAAAGCCGACACGAACAGACGTTCAAATATGCTATGATAAAATCAGCAAAATTCGAGTATGTATAGCGGAACAATTTCATGAATGATAACCGTGATAGATAGAAAGGAACGACGACAATGACGTTGCAATTTGTGATTGGAAAAGCCAGCGTTGATCATCAGGCAAGCCTCTTAGCGGAACTGGCTAAGGCGCAGCAGGCGCACCCTGATGACCAATTCTATTACTTAGTGCCAAACCACATTAAATTCGAATCTGAAGTTCAGGTGCTGACCAGATTAGCCCAGTTGGCCGGTGTGGAAAATGGGGCGTACGCGCAATCTGGCGTGCAGGTGCTTTCACTGACCCGCCTAGCTTGGTTTTTTATGAAGAACGCTCCGGCTTATCAACTACCGCGGATTTCTCAAGCCGGGATGAATATGCTGGTTTATCAAGCCATTTTAGACCATCAAGATGAACTGCGCTTATTTGCTGGTGAAGCAGACCGGCCGGGGTTCATTAGCTTACTGACCCGCCAAATATTGGAGTTAAAAACTGGCCAAGTCAGCGTTTTAGACCTCGACCAAGTCGCTAAAAAATTGACCGGGACCAGCGCTGATCTGGATGCTAAATTACACGATCTGGTCTTGATCTACGACAGTTTTGAGCAGGCGATGACCAATAAATACGTGGCCAACACCGATTTACTAAATCAACTGAGCACTTACTTGGAAAAAGTAGATCTTAGCCACGCGCACTTTTACTTTGACGGGTTCTCTCAGACCCAGTTCTCGGCTCAGGAAATGAAGCTGTTAACGACGCTGATGAGCCAAGCAGCGGAAGTCAAAGTTGCGCTGATCTTGGACCAGGGGACGCCAACGGCTGATGCCATTAACGAGCAGAGCCTGTTCTTTCAACCATCACGGACCTATATGCGGCTTTACCAGACGGCGCGGGCATTGTCAGTACCGGTGTTGCGCGACATTAAAGCCACCACGACTCGGACGACCCCTGAACTGCAACAGCTTGAAAACTACTGGCAGTCAACGGCGACAGGGGTTACGGCGACGCAGACTGAAGATTTACAGCAGGCTGATCGGATTCAGATCATTCAAGCCGACAACCGGTATGCTGAAGTGGCTCGGGTAGCCACCATGATCCGGCAGTTAGTTGCTGAAAAGGGCTACCGGTACCGGGATTTTCTAATCTTGACCCGCCATTTGGATCAATATGCCACTATTTTGGCGCCGATTATGAACGCCCAGGAGATTCCTTACTTTAGTGACGTCCAGCAGTCAATGGCCGACCATCCCCTAGTGGAATTGATTGATGCGTTATTTGAAATTAAGCGCAAGCACTTCCAGTACGCGGACATCATGCGGTTATTGAAGACCGAACTGTTAGTCCCGAAAACCGCTGATGGTCACGAGATGAACATTGATACGTTTCGTGACGCGCTATTTAAGACGGAAAACTGGGTCTTAAAGATGGGCTATCAGGGTTCTCGATGGCTACAAAAAGAAGACTGGCCATACGCCCAGCTGCACAGTGATGATCTGGGGACCGTCACCAGTGCCGATCAAGCGACCTCAGAGCAGATCAACGGTATTCGCCGGTTTGTCAGAGATACATTAGTGCCGTTCTACAAGAAATTAGATCAGGTTAAAAACGGTCGGGAAGCGGCAACCTTACTAGTAAACTTTATGACCGAAAACGGGGTCGTGGACCGGTTAATGGCTTGGCGTGATCAAGCCATTGATGCTGGGGACCTGGTGCAAGCTGGACAGCCGGAACAGGTCTGGCAGACGTTCTGTGACCTGCTGGATGAATACGTCACGATCTTAGGTGACCGGCTGTTTCAATCTCAGGATTTCTTAGCGTTGCTGCAGGCTGGGTTTGAGGGGGCTGATTATTCGCAGATCCCTTCGACACTTGATCAGGTGATGATCTCTGAAAGTGGCATTATTCAAATGAATAACCGGAAGATCACGTTTATGATCGGGTCAACTGATACTACAATGCCAGACACCACGCTGCCCACGCATTTACTGAACGATCAGGACCGCCAAAAACTAACGCTGCCAGAGGGCGAGTATCTAAACGACGACGGCATTATGACGTTGCAGGGCGAGCCCTATATCAACTATCTCGCCTTTATGACGCCCAGTGAGCGCTTGATTTTCACCTATCCCATCAATGCCGGCGATGACGCGCAAAACCAGATCAGCCCTTACTTAGCACGAATTCAAAAACATTTTAACTTACCAATAATCAGCCATACGGCGATGCCGCAAGCTGATCAGCAGGACCTGAAACCGTATCTAGGCGCTAAACGGGCAACATTGCGGCACTTAATTCAGGCCAGCAACGATTCTCGTGATCGAAACGTCGATCTGAGTGCTGCATGGCAGTACGTTTATCAGGTCCTTGATCAAGGGGAGACGAAAGCGTTAACGGAGAAATTGCTAGGCAGTATTTCCTACCGCAACGTTCCTGCACAGCTCGATGCTGAGATCGTCACCGGACTGTACGGCAACACGATCAACAGTTCGATTTCTAAGCTGGAGGAATTTTATCGCAACCAGTACGCGTACTTCCTCAAGTACGGGTTAAAGCTGCGTGAACGCGATGAATTTGAATTGTCACCAGCCAATACTGGCGAGTTCTTCCACGCTGCCATGGATCAGTTAATGAAGCGCGTCAACGCGGAAAAACTCGATTTAGCCACTTTGGATGAAAAGCAGCTGAACGAACTGATCACAGAGATCACCAGCCAAATTTTAAACGATCCGAAGAATCTGCAATACGCTATTTTGAATTCCAGCCAGCGGATGACCTTTATCAAGCAGCAGCTGATCGGTGTTGTCCGGCAGATGGCGGCGACGTTTCATAAACAGAGCCAGTACACGCCGATGCGGGCCCGCAAGACCGAAGTCCTGTTTGGCCACATTGGCGCGGAAAACGGATTACCACCACTGGTCTTTGATCTGCCAAAGGAAAAACAGATTCGGGTGCGGGGCAAAATTGACCGAATCGATACGCTGAAATTACCGTCGAACGAGTACATCGGCATCGTTGACTACAAGTCCAGTGAACACACCGTTAAGTTCAACGATATCTACGAAGGCATCGCCATGCAGATGATGACGTATCTGGATGTGGTGCAGCAGAACATGGGCTTAGTAGCCGATGACGAAGACGCGCAGCTGGCGGGTGCGCTATACCTGCATTTGCAAAATCCGCGGTTGCGACCCAGCGACATTAAGACCGATATTGCCAGTGCTTTATTAGCCAAAGAACGCTATGAAGGGGTACTGGTAGCCGACGACGAGATGCTTCACGGGCTAGAACCAGAACTAGACGTCAGTGAAGCGGCGAAAGTCTTTCCGTTTAAGTTTCGGAAGGATGGCTCAACGGCTAAATCTAACTCCATTATTACGATGGATCAGTTAAAGAGTTTATTGAAGTACACGGAAATGAAGATCACGGATGCCGGCAATGCCATCTTTGACGGTGAAGTTGAATTAAATCCGTATAAACCGGCCAGCGGTATGACGGCCATGACGAATTCACCGTACACGGCGATCATGCAGTTTGATCCGATGCTGCCGGAAAACAGCTACCGGATACAGACCGCAGCATCCAAAGCGGCTGATATTATGGCGCAAATTGAAACGGAGGTTAAACGGCGTGAATTACACTAAGAGTCAACAACAAGTTTTAGATACCCATCAGACCAATCTGCTGGTTTCAGCTTCCGCTGGTTCTGGGAAAACGCGGGTGTTAGTGGACCGGGTGATCAACATGATCTTGGCGCATGAAAGTCTGGAAAACCTCCTGATCGTGACCTTTACCCGTGCGGCAGCAGCCGAAATGAAGGACCGAATCGAAACGGCGCTGCGCCAGCAGATCAGTGTTGCGGATGCCTCAGAACAACGGTATTTATCCCGCCAATTAGCGGTTTTACCGGTGGCTGATATCAGTACACTGGACGCTTTTTGTCAAAAGATCGTCGAACGTTATTACTATTTGATTGATCTAGATCCGGTCTTTCGAATCTTGGGCGATCAATCCGAAAGTGATCTGCTAAAGGATGAAGTTTGGAACGACGTGCGTGAGCAGCTGTACCAAAATGATGACGATGGGGCGTTTAAACAGCTCGTCACGAATTTTTCCAATGACCGTTCGGATGACGGATTGACGGATCAAGTGATGCAGGTCTTTCAATTCATGGGGGCGAAGCCGGATCCCGGTGCCTGGCTGAAGACTTTAGCAGCACCGTATCAGGTGGATGGGCCATTGATGGCCAGTTCGATCGTGCAACAACAGGTGCTGCCGCTGATCTCGCAACAACTGGATACTGCTAAACAAGAATTACAGCAGGGTCGTGAACTGGCAGATGGAGTCAATATTGACAAGGCCGTCGCCTATATGGATGACTTGCTGATATCCTTATCCGAATTTCACATGGACGAATTATCGTGGGACGGATTAAGACAAGGTCTCAATGAATTTCCGTGGGGCCGGTTACCAAGTATTGGTAAAAAATCGGCTGAGTATGACGACTATCAAGATATTAAAGGCACGTTTGTCGCACACCGGGATAACGCCAAAAAGGCGCTGGAAACAGCTGCTAACTTGATGCCGCTACCAGAAGAAGCGACGGCTGAAGCCATGAATAACAGCCGGGGAATCGTTGCCGAACTGGCGGCCGTGGTGCAGCAATTTGCCACCGCTTACGATGCCGAAAAACGGCGCCGGCACATCTGGGAGTTCAGCGATATTGAACACTTTGCCCTGCAGATCCTGCAGGCACCAGCCCCTGAAGCCATAGCGGTCCGGAAACAATTATCCAAGGACTACCACGAAATTATGGTGGATGAATATCAAGATACCAATGAACTGCAAGAAGCCATTGTGACCACCTTAGCCCATGAGCATCCCGGTAATTTATTTATGGTGGGGGACATCAAGCAGTCCATTTACCGCTTCAGACTGGCAGAGCCCAAGCTGTTTATTGATAAATTTAACCGGTATCAAGCAGACCCTGATGCTGGTAAGGAGATTACGTTGGCGGAAAACTTCCGCTCAATGAAAAACGTTGATGAGTTTACCAACCTGATCTTCACCCAGATCATGGATGAGCAGTTAGGTCAGATTAAATATGCGGGCTCAGCTAAGCTCGTTTACGGCGCTAACTATCCGGATAACTTACCCAACGTGGCGTCCTTGATGATCTATGATACTGAGGCGCCTAGTGACGCTGGGGCGGATGACGCGCCAGACGGTGATGAAGGTCAAGTGACCTTGATTGCCCAGAAGATTCGTGAATTATTAGCTAAAAATACGCAGATCTGGGACCGTTCGGAGCAGCAGCTGCGCCCACTGAAATATGAAGATATTGCCATTATTTCGTCAACCAAAAAGAATAATTTGGAAATTCAAGATCAGTTTGGCCGGGCGGATATTCCGGTACAGATCAACGATGCGCAAAGCTACTTTAAAACTACTGAAGTTCAGATCATGATGTCGATGCTGCAGATCATTGATAATCCCTATCAAGATATCCCGTTAGCGGCGGTACTACGGTCACCAATCGTGGGATTGAACGAAAATGAATTGGCCTATTTACGGATTAACGACAAGTCCGACGATTACTATTCTGCACTGCTGCACTTTTATCAGGGCTATCAAGATGAATATGCGGGTAACCATTACGCGGATGAACTTTACCCTAAGATTCAGAAATTTTTGGAACAGCTGCAGCAATTTCAAACCACTGCTCGGCAAAAACAGCTAGCCACGTTGATTTGGCAGATCTATCAAACGACTGGTTTTCTGGACTATGTCGCGGGGATGCCAGCGGGGCCGCAGCGGCAGGCTAACCTGCACGCACTGTACGAACGGGCGGCCGACTACGAACAAAACGGGTTTAAGGGCCTGTTTCAGTTCGTCAGATTTATTGAACGGATGCAGCGTAACGACCACGATCTGGCAGAAGCGAAGACCAGAGCGACGGAAAATGCCGTGCAAGTGATGACGATTCATGGCAGTAAGGGACTGGAGTTTCCAGTGGTCTTCTTATTGAACGCGTCAAAGAAGTTCAATATGCAAGACCTGACCGACCACGCGGTGCTTAACAATCAGTTAGGTATCGGGATCGATTACTTTGATCCAGAAAAACGGGTGGCAGCCCCCACTTTGCCGAAGCTAGTGATTCAGGCGGCGACTCGTAAAGAGGCCTTAGCTGAGGAAATGCGTAAATTATACGTGGCGCTGACCCGGGCTGAACAGCGGCTTTACATTGTCGGTGCCTGCAAGGGTCAAGACAATCTGATCAAGGGCTGGAGTGCAGCTAATCATGATGATTCACTGGTGTTAAATCCCAATCTACGGGAGAAGACCCAGAACTTTTTGGACTGGATCGGCTTAGCTTTGATGCGGCACCCGCAGTTTAAACTGAACCCTGAAAAAAAGGTGCTGCCGGCTTTAAAGGATGACGAGACGCAGTTTGAACTCAACTTTTATTCGGCTGATGATCTCGTTAACATGGGGCCAAGGTCGAAACCGACGACGGGTAAAATCTGGCTGCAGGATTTGAAGAAGCAGGTCCAATCCGCCGATTATACCGAGGTCAATGTCGATGAGATCGATCAGCTGATGGAATTTCACTATCAGCATCAAGCCGAAACGCAGACAACGGCCTACCAGTCCGTTTCTGAAATTAAACGACTGTTTGAAGATCCGGATATTAAGCAGTTGGGGGACTTTCAGCCTAATTGGCAGACGGCGCAGGGCGGCAACCGGTTTGTGACCCATGAACTGGCGCAACCAGACTTTATGCAGACGATTAATGCGCCTACATCAGCTGAAATTGGGACGGCCACTCATTTGATCTTCCAGGAAATTGATTTGGCACAGCCAATTGATCTGAAGGCCGTTCAGGCGGTCATTGATCGGTTAGTCGACCAAAAGGTGATGCAGCCAGCGGTCGCGGACCGAATCAAACAAGATCAAGTCGTCAACTTCTTTAAGAGTGAATTTGGCCAGACGATTTTGCAGCACCAAGCTAGTCTCAAACGCGAAACGCCATTTTCACTGTTATTGCCAGCTAAGGATGCCTTTACCACTGTCGATGACGCGGACGCTAAAATTTTGATTCACGGAATCATTGACGGTTACTTTGTCACTGAAGACGGCATTACGCTGTTTGATTACAAGACCGATTATCTGCAACCAACGGAGGCGGGTATCGAAAAAGTGAAGCACCGTTACGAAGGTCAGCTGCGCTTATATGCGTTAGCGCTGGAAAAGATGCTGCAAAAGCCAGTGGTTAACAAGTACCTCTATCTCTTGTCAATCGATCAGTTAGTGCAGGTTTAGTTGTGACTGAGTTTAATTGATTTAGCAAAAACTTAATTTTTTTTAAGAAATCGGCAGATGGTGTTCGATAAGCGCAATGAATATTGAAACTAAAGGTTGATTTTATCAGGTTTGTTAGGCCTATTTAGCTGTCAATCACACCGGTGACTAGGCTAAAATCAATAATTAATTAGCGTATTTCTAACAATGAGTTTGGTTTCACTGTCAGAATCATGCGATAATGAAACCAACTAATTTTAAAAACTGGGGAGAATCGTTTTGAGAAAAATTTATAAGAAGCTGCCGGCGTGGCTCATTTATACGGTTGCTTTTGCGTTTATTGTGCTTTGTTCGTTTGGTGCCTTACGCTTCAATGGCCAAACGACGATTTGGAATATGGACGGTATTTCGCAGCATTATCCAATTCTAGAGCAATTTTACCGGATCCTTCGGGGAACTGCGCATCAGTCGCTATTTAGCTGGTCGTGGAATTTAGGCCTCGGTGCTGATCAAATGACCACTTTTGCCTACTACGTGGTGGGTGATCCGTTTAGTTACTTGATTGCACTGTTCCCAGCTGATCAGATTCAATTGGGCTATCAGCTGCTGACAATTTTGAGACTGTACGCGATTGGCCTTGCCTTTTTGGCGTTTGCTAAGCAGATGAAGCTGAAGCGCGGTGGCAGTTTAATTGCAACACTGATCTACACGTTTTGCGGCTTCTCGTTTTATGCCGCATATCATCACCCATTCTTCTTGTTACCACTGATCTTTTTCCCACTGCTGTGCGTAGCGATCGACAAGATCTATCACGGCCAGTCCTTTTTGTGGCTAGTGGTGATTACCGCCATTGTGCTGATCAGCAACGTTTATTTTGCTTACTTGCTGGGACTGGGTTCACTGGTATTTGCGGTCATTCGCTACTTTGACCTCAAACGTAAAAATGAACTGGTCCGGTCATTTCCAAAATCGTTTGGTTACTTTATGCTGACCGTAGTGATGGCACTTTTGATTGCGGCCATCATATTAGTGCCAAACATCATGTCAATGCTTAATTCTTCTAGGTCTGGTTCGAGTATCTTTGCGAACGGGCTGAAGCTGTATCCGCCGATTTACTATATGAACTTGCCCAATGCCATTTTGGATGCCAGCGGTCAGAAATTTTACTGGGTCGTGATGGGTACTAGTGGTCTGACCCTGCTTTCCATGATCTGGTCGTTCCGGCATTTTAAAAAATACCTGATGTTAAATATCACCCTGATCTTAATTGCAGTGGGGCTGCTCTTCCCGCAGTTTGCGGCAATTATGAACGTGATGAGTACGCCATCTAACCGGTGGCTGTTATTAGCACAGCTGCCCTTTGCCTTAATCGCTGGGATCTTTGTTGATCACATTCATGAACTGGTTCCCGCCGATTTTAAGTGGTTCCTGAATGGGACGCTTTTGTTGCTGGCACTGGTTTGGCTGGGTAATGGGTTCATCTTTAAACTGCAGCCGCACCACGCGGTCATGTACGGCATTTATTTTGTGACCTTACTAGTGCTGGCTTATGCGTTTATTGGTGGGATCAAACCCAGTCAGCTACGGCTTTCTTTGTTCGCACTGATCATCGTCAACACGGCTAGTTTGGGCTTGGGCTTTTATAGCAGTAATTATAGCGGTGCGCAAAAAAATGAGATCAGCAGAGGAGCAGCGCCGCACTGGTCCAAAGCCTATTTTGACGGTGCGAACAAATATTTGCACAAACATGATAAGTCCTTTTACCGGACAGCGATGACTTCGGACTACTATCCAGTCACCACGGCTGGTAATAACATTCCGATGTTGCTGAACACGCATTCTATTAGTTCGTATTACTCCGTGCAAAATGGGGCTGTTAATGATTTTAATAAGGCCTTGTTTAACAGCGAAAACACCATGAATAATCCTACGCGAAACGTTGATAACCGAGCAACTTTTTCTTCCTTGTTAGGGGTTAAATACTTGTTTGGCCGGGCAGATCAAGTTGGCAAAGCGCCTGTACCTTACGGCTTTGAAGCTGTTAAGGATAAGCAGGGTCAGCCAAGGCTATTTCAGAATCAGCCGGTTTATTCGTTAGATAACCATACTGGGACGATCCTTTATCGTAATAAGTACGCGTTACCTTTGGCATACACTCAAACGCAGCAGCTTAATGATCAAGACTATCAAGGACTCTCTGCTGCCAATAAGGAACAGGCGCTGTTAAGTGGCGCGGTAACTAGTCATAAAGTCAGCGGTGTCAAGACGGTTACAGCACCCACAGCAACTAAATCGGTGCCTTATTCAGTTACGCTGAATTACCAGCCAATCACTACGACTGATCAAGCGATTGCTTATCAAATGAAGCACGATACGGGCCACTCAGTGCTGACAGCAATCAAATCAAATGAGTTGACGCCAAAGCAATTGAAATATTACGATACAATTGCTAAGACTTCTAAGCCAAGTAAGGCGATCACTAAAATATTTGAGCAAAATCAGGCGATCGTCCAAAAGAATAATCAGGCTAATCAGCATGGTCTAAAGGAATTAGCCAGTGACAAGATGGGTCAAAATGCTAATTATCAAATTACGCTGAAGAATCCGGCTGCGTATAAAAACAGCGAACTCTACGTTGAATTTGATGGCATTAAGGCACAATTTCCATCTACTAGTCAGCGATTAAACTACGTTGCCCAACGCTCAATTATGGGTGATGTGCCATTTTCACATGGGACTAAGTTGAACTACTGGCGTAATTTTATGAATAATCAATACTTTGATTCCTTCAAGCTGCAGGTTAAGGCTGATCATAAAAACGTTGCCATCCAGCAATTAGGGATCAATAATATGTCTGACTATGAGCCAATTCACCATGCATTGATCAATTTGGGCTACTCGACAAAAGCACGTAAGACGATCAACGTGTCGTTCTATCGCGCTAATAAGATGAGCTTTAAGCATGTGCGGGTGATTGCCGTGCCGTTTAATCAGAACTATCGCCAAAAAGCCACTCAGATTCAAAAACAGGGTTTAAAACGGATGAAAGTCACGAATAACCGTGTTTCTGGTACAACTGATGATACTCAGGCTAGCGTTTTAACCACGTCCATTCCATATACGAAGGGCTGGCACTTAACCGTTGATGGGCGCAATACGTCGACTCAAAAGGTTAATGTTGGGTTTGTCGGGGCTAAAATTCCTGCAGGCCGGCATCAAGTGCGCTTAACCTATCAAACACCGGGACTGTCAGCTGGCAAACTGCTTTCGCTGGTTGGACTGATACTGTTTATCATTGGTGTTGTCTGGGATATGTGGCGCTGGCTACTGCGTCGGAAAACGACCACTGTCTAACAAATAACATTAATTGAGTTCCAAGATAAAAAAGACTTGCTGGTTCAACGATTATCGTTGAACCAGCAAGTCTTTTTTAATTCACTTCTTACAATAGAAATAGGCTGATCAGTACGATCAACATGAACACTGCCACAATGATTAAAGGCAACGTTGATGTTAACGCAATTCGGTGGTCATGATGAATGCTAACGATAATAACAGTTAGCAATGCAATCAAACCAACCGCGAACAGAATCATTAATTTAAGCTGCACTGCCGTATCTGCAATGGTCATAAAGCTTCACCTCACTGATTACTTGATCACTAACTCGTAAGCATAACGAAGCGCGTGGTCGCGTTGCATGTATACTTTACCACGATAGTCAAAGCCACAGGTAGTAATCACGTGGCGCATACCCTTATTTTCCGGATGGGTATCAATGCGGACATCTTGGAAGCCCAGTACGTTAGAAATGGTGATCAGGCCGCTCATCAATTTTTCTGATAGATGTTGACCCCGGAAATTGCTGGCAACGGCGATTCTGTGAATAGCCGTGTAACGTGCATCAATCCCGGTGATCCAGTTGCCATCATCGATCTTGAGATAGTTGATATCAATTCCTTGGTGCAGGGCTGCGGTACCAGCAATGGCGCCACCGAAGATCAAAACAAAAGTGATACCATCTTTGATATCTTGTTTGAGGATTGCTGGATCAGGATAGCCATCCTGCCACTGATCGATGTTCTGTTTCTTTAAGTAGGCCTTAGCGTTATCGATAATCGCTGTAATTGCGGGTAAGTCTGCTTGGGTAGCCCGTCTTAAGTATGTCGCTGGCATGAGTTGCCTCCTCATAAAAGTCTAATCTAAATTTTACCCCTTTCATTGCATTTTAAAAAGTAGCAATATGAATAATAGAAGGTGATCACGTGCAGTATGAAGATGTTAAATTAGCAACGTTTATTGAGCGGCCAAACCGGTTTATCGCCCATTGTCAGCTGGCAGGTAAACTGGTGACGGTCCACGTTAAAAATACCGGTCGAAGTAAGGAATTACTGGTGCCAGGAACGCAGGTCGCTTTGAATTATCAGCCAAAGGCAACCCGGAAAACGGATTACGATCTGGTTGCCGTGAATAAGCAGGGGCATCATTGGATCAATATTGATAGTCAGCTGCCCAACCGGTTAGTGAAAGACGCCCAGTTGGCGCATACACTGCAGTTACCAGAGATGCCGGAACTGAGCCACTTTAAACCAGAAACGGTCTATCATGATTCACGCTTGGATTTCTGGGGTCAAACTAAATCGGGACAGGATCTTTGGATCGAAGTGAAAGGGGTCACGTTAGAAAATGACGGTGTAGCGGCTTTCCCAGATGCCCCAACTGTCCGGGCCGTTAAACACGTCCACGAACTGATCCGGGCAGCTGGTGAAGGAGCCATAGCTTACCTACTGTTTGTTGTGCAGCTGGATTACGCCCACGTCATGACCATTTATCGTCAGCGGGCACCGCGGTTATTTGCAGCGATTGAGGCTGCGCAGCAAGCTGGCGTTCACGTGGTGGCACTGGATTGCGCCGTTACACCAGATACGGTAACCCTCAGACGGCCAGTTTCGATTGATCTGCACGCGCACTTTGAAGAAGCTAAATAATGGCTAGCTAAAAGCACCGCAATCAGTTAATTGATCGCGGTGCTTGGTGTGTAGTTTTAAATGGGAATTAACGATGGATTGAAAGGGCAATGCCCATGCCGCCGCCGATACAGATTGCGGCCAGGCCGGATTCCAGGTGTTCACGCTGTAAATCGTGAACTAGTGTGGTCATGATCCGGGCACCAGAAGCACCCACTGGATGACCTAACGCGATAGCGCCACCGTTAACGTTTAGCCGGTCGTCAGGAATTTTAAGGTCCCGTGAAACGGCAACGGATTGAGCGGCAAACGCCTCGTTTAATTCGTAGCGGTCAATATCGGTAATGGTTTTGCCCTGTTTTTGTAATAGCTGGGAGACAGCGTAGTAGGGGGCATAACCCATGATGCTCGGATCAATGCCCACTTCCTGATAGCCATCCAGCACGGCCAGGTAATCTAGGCCGGCAGCTTCAGCAGCGGTTTTAGACATTAAAACCAGCATGCTGGCACCGTCGTTTAAACCGGCTGAGTTACCGGCAGTAACGGTGCCGTTGGTCTTAAAGGCAGGCTTTAGATGACTAAGTGCTTCTATTGAAGTGTCAGGTCGGATGGCTTCATCGCGGGTCATTTGGTTAGCCGTTTTTGCGGTGAGCGGTACCGGGACGATTTCGTTTTCAAAATAACCAGCTTCAGTAGCGGTTAATGCGCGTTGATGGGAACGCAGCGAGAAGGCATCTTGTTCAGCACGTGAAACGTGGTATTGGGCCGCAATATTCTCAGCCGTCATGCCCATTAGTTCTTGGGTAAGCGCGTCTCGTAAAGCATCGTGTTCGATTCCGTCTAGGATCTTTCGTTCACCGTACTTGGAGCCACGGCGCATATCTGGCAGTAAGTAGGGAACGTTTGACATGCTTTCGGTACCGCCGACTAAAACCACGTTGGCGTCACCCAGCAGGATGGCAGACTGTGCCAGACGGATGGCTTTGATACCGGAACCGCAGACTTGATTGATCGTCATAGCGGTACTGGTGACGGGTAAGCCAGCCTTTAAGCTGATTTGGCGGGCAACGTTTTGACCGGAACCGGCCTGCAACACGTTACCAACGATTGTTTGATCAATGATATTGGGCTGGATCTGTGCTTCACGAATCGCAGCTTTAGCAGTGAGCGTACCAAGTTGAACGGCTGAATAGTTGGCTAGTTGCCGGCCCATTTTGCCAATTGGTGTTCTAACTGCACTTAGAATTACGACTTCATTCATGGTTAATTTCCTCTTCCAATTTCAATATACGTCTGATAAGGATACATGATAATTAGTGAAATGTCTTGGGATTGATTTTGGTTTACTGGAATTTTAAGGGTTTGTATTATAGTAGAATCTTTCATATAATGATAAAACTGAATGAGGAGGTTATACATGATGGCACAATTTGAGGAACAGTTAGATAGCTGGCTTGACCAAGTTTCTGAGGTACCGTTGGTCAGTAATATGAGTGATGCAGATCAGCAGAAGATCGATTTAATTGATTCACTTGTCGTCCAGGTAGCCGTCGAAGGGTACGGTCAACAGCCGGATGAGTGGACGCCCCAGATGCTGGCCGATCTATTTTTTAACCGGTTTGTACGGTTATTGGAAGAAAATGAAAAGCAACAGCGCTTGTTTGAGTTGATTCCAACTGCTGTGACGGTTTTACTAAAGGTGGTTCAGCCGGCTCACCAGTCAGCGTTAATGAGCTGGATCCAAACGCATCATAATGAACTGGTACATTTATATGATCCAGTCGCTGATCAGATTTATTCCCAGCTTACACAAGCCATGGAAAAAGCTGATGTTGACGTGAATAATTCAAAGCAGGTAGCGGTGTTTATCCGGCAATACATGCATGACCACCCGGATCAGAGTAAAACACTGTTTACGAAGGGTGACCAGCAATAATCACTAGAAATGCTTTGGTGACAGGCTTTTGATTAATAGTATGAGACGGTTACAACTTAAATTAACGGCTGCTAAATGTGAATATCATTAAAAGTGCGAATTTCCGTTGACACTTGTTTGCACAGATGCTATATTAGTTAAGTTGCTTCGCGAGGGAAGCGAGAAAACGTGATTATAAAAATTTATAAATTCATGTTGACAATCTTCCAACGAAGCGTTATATTAATTAAGTTGCTTGCGACAGATATCGAAATTCAAAATTATAAAATTTTAAATTTTAGTTGACATCATATAAGCGATGAGGTATGATAATAAAGCTGATTCATTTACGAGTCAGCTTGGTAGACCTTTGAAAACTGAACAAAGTTTTGTTTCACAAATGTGCAGGGCATATCAGCTTCGGCTGATATCAAATGTAATTTGCGAAGTCAATTTCGCTAGTAATATTAATGAGTCACAAACAATCATAAAATGAGAGTTTGATCCTGGCTCAGGACGAA
>NZ_BJDO01000032.1 GCF_005405185.1 Secundilactobacillus hailunensis | reverse complement strand
CCTCCAAATTTGAGATGCGTTTATTTTACCGTAAAAAAATGTTGGAAAACCGACATTTTCTAATCGGTATTTTCCAACATTTTACAACCGTTGCTGACAGGGATTTCTTTTTAATCCCACCAGAATTACCACATCGTGTTGGCGCACGCACAAAACTTACGTATTTTTGTTTTCATTTTGATATCGATGATCCAAATATCAAAGTCCAACTTATTCAGAATATAAATTTTAAATATCAATACGAATCCGATTTAAATAAACAAATATCCATTCATCTACAGAAATTAGATTCACTTGTTAGTCTGAAACATTTTGATTTTAATAGTAAAATGATAATTCAAATTGAATTATCCAAAATTCTGCAAATATTTTATAATCAATCAATAAAAACATCATCCTCCACTCCGTCTTCAAATATAGAATACTCACGATTAATCGCAGACGATATCAAAAACAAACTAACTGATCAAATTCTTATGTACGTTAAAAATACCTCATTACCAGAACGAGGATACACGGTAAAACAGGCTATTGATTCAGTAAATTTGAGTAGTGGGTATGGATCTCACATCTTTAAAGAAACCTACGGTATTTCTCCAAGAGAATATTTAACTAAACTAAAAATAAACGAAGCTAAAAAGTTATTATTAAAATTAAACTTTTCTATTGACGACATTAGTTTGGCACTTGGCTACACCAGTGTTTCTAACTTTAGCCGTCAGTTCAAAAGATGGACTAAGACCTCTCCACTTAAATATCGAAACAGAAATAGAAAAAATAGCCATTAATTTTCAAGAGTAAAATAGGGCTACAACTTAGGACATTGATAAATAATCAATATTCTAAGTTGTAGCCCCCTTTTTTTCATAAAATAATAGTTGATAAAGTGAGTTAGTGGTGCACTTGGTTTGACAATTCAGGAACCTATTTATTTTTAACCATGTAGTAATCAAAATCCGCGTACGATTTATGCTGATGAGCATCTACCGCTCCAATGAAGTTAAATAAGCCTGTAAAGCCACCTGTTTCGCCAGGTACGGCATTTACGCCTTCATCTGATAAGTATGAAACATCAGTAGAGTCCCCTAACCGCTGCCATTCATCAATTTTGGCAAACCGATAATTGATTGTCGCAATACCGTTTACATAATGGATTTGAATTTCTGCACTATTATTTGGCACAGCTACCTCGTGAAAAATGTCGTCCTTTCTTTCACCGAGTTTTGCTTGCAAAATACGCAAAACAACACCGTGGCCATCGTCTGCTTGGCAAAGTCGCGCATACAACCAGTTATTGGAATCGTAGTAAAGCCCTAAACCAGCTGTCTGTGAATAGTGGGTCGGTAAAAAGCTAAGCTTAGTTTGACTAACATAATCTAATGAAGTCGCACGAGTCGCCATGATCGATGGATTAAATTGTGAGAAAAACGAGTTTCGACCATAAATGCGAAGATGACCAGGGTTCTCAGTGGCGTTTACCCACTCGGTCGTGTGCAGATGATACGGTGTCATAAAGCGTAACTCATACTTCCCGTTTTCAAATTGATCATTGATATCATCAAGACTTAAATCTTGTTTAACGTCCTTTTCGTCTGAAGGAAGATCCACCGTCATCTTCGCAAGATTTGACTTGTCTGCCATCTGTAACCAGCCATCATTCGTCCATTCCATTTTCTGCAAACTGGTTTCACGGCCAAGCGGATTCAAGGTTGTATCGGCTAACGGTCTGGACATCAGATGGGCAATATACCACTCGCCATCCGTAGTCTCAACAAGTGACCCATGACCAGCCTTTTGCATGGGTGAGTTTAGATTATACATCTCAAAATGCCCTGAATCAGGATCACCCAATGAGAATAAATGATGCGGTGACGATGTAATGATTGGTTCTCCAGATGGATGCGGTTCATACGGGCCAAACACGTTTTTGGCTCTGCCCATCTCAACACCATGCGCATAACCAGTACCACCAGCAGCAATCAGCAAATAATAATAGCCGTTATGTTTGTAGAGTTGAGGTGCTTCTGCACAGCCCCGAGTGGTAAAGCCTTGCGTAACGCGGTGCCAGTCACCAATAATCCCACCGTTCTCTAAATCAACTTCGGCCACAACAATATGACCAGGTGCCTGATATCCTGTTCTGGTTTCCCATTCCAGAATAGCCAGATAATGCTTGCCGTTTTCATCGTGGAATAAGGAGGGATCAAACCCAATGGACGTTAAATATATCGGCTTTGACCATGGCCCGGTCAGGCTGTCAGCATACATAGCATACGAATCAGAATTAAATTCTCGACCAGACATATTTTGCATATGCGAATAAGCTAACCAATACTTTTTAGTTGCTTTATCATAAGACAGGTGTGGTGCCCAAATTCCAGCAGGTGTTGCTGTCCCACGTAAATCAACTTCTCCGTGAGTTAAAACGTACGAGAATAATTGCCAGTTACACAGATCAGTTGAATGAAAAATCTGTACAGCTGGCGTCCAATGAAAAGTGGACGTTGCAATATAATAATCCTGACCAACTCTGAGAATTGAAGGATCTGGTGCCATCCCGCGAATTACAGGATTCTGCATTTTAGACATAGTAAATAATTGCCCCTTTCAAATAATATAATAATTTCAAAGAACAGTTATTATGTTATTATGTAAGCGGATTCACTACAACTTAATTAGTTAGTTGTGTCATTATATTAACCTACTTAGGTAAAAATAGTAACTTTGAAAGGATTCAGAAAATGAGTGATCATCACGAAAATATTGTTTCAAACCTATCAATTGGTATCCGTTTCTGGGAATCAATCGTCAATACAAGTGGTTACGTCCCATTTCACTGGCATAGTAGTATTGAAATTGTCTATGTAAAAGAAGGTAAATTAAACTTTCATTTTGACAGTAAATGTCACATTATTTATCCTGGCCATTTTATAGTCGTTTCATCAGGAGTTGTCCATGATGTTGTCAACACGCCTAATAGTGCGTTAGTGTTACAAATTCCTCTAAATTTCATTGAACCATACTACACTCATCCAGAAAGGCTTAAATTTACTGTCGATAACACAAAAACTTCTGCCTGTAATGATGTAATTAATTTGATGAATAACTTAAATCAAGTTGTAAAAAATCACTCAGAAGGATATTTATTTGATTCTGGAGCAATTTTATTAATGTTAATAAAAAATTTAATTTACAACTTCTCTGAATTCACATTTGCTAGCCAAACTCAGCCTGATAATGTTAAAGAATTGCTAGTTTATCTACAACAACATTATCGTGATAACATTACTCTCAAAGATTTAGCTTATCGTTTTGGTTATAATCCTAGTTATTTATCTAGAAGATTCAAAGAGCGTATGGGAATTTCTTTAATTCACTATGTCTACTACATTAGACTAAATGCTTTTTATCAGGATTTAGTGAAATCAGGGACTCCAATTAATACCTTATTTTTAAAACATGGTTTGACTAATAAACGCACAGCTCGAAAATTTTTTAAAGAAATATTCGGTGTCTTGCCAATTGATATCCGCCGAAAAAAATAAGGTGACTTTCAATCAGTCTTTCCTATAACAAAATCTATTATCAAACAGATTTTGTTATTATGCCTTCAGGTTTTCTTCTACACCTAATAGTTTTCTAAGTGCAGAATAAAAAGGTCTAATCACAAAATAGCGCTTAAAAGATTTAATAATAATAGTAGTCAAAAAAGCAGCGTCATCCGCTAACGAATGACGCTGCTTACTTTTCTTAATGACAGTTAATTATTCTCACGCCTGTAAGCCAACAACTGCTTGCTAATCCCCTTGGTCTGATCGTAAACCTGTGCGTAGATCTTATGCAGCTGATCATACTTCTTAGCATTATCAGGATTTGGTACGTAAGTCTTGCCAAAATGAACAAATTTCTCCGCACACTCCTGGAAATCTTTGAACCAGCCGAGGCCAACCGCGGCAATCATGGCAGCACCCATGCCGGGGCCCTGTTCGTTGGTTAAGCTGACCACTTTTTTATTAAAGATGTCTGCTTGAATCTGCAGCCACAGTGGACTCTTGGCACCACCGCCAATAGCAACGACCGTATCAAACTCCTTATCGTTTTCATCATAAATATCCATGATATCTTTGAATGAGAAGATAATGCCTTCCAATACGGCGCGGACAAAATCGACCTTCTTGTGCGTGCCGTCAACTCCTGTAAAGCTCCCCCGGATATCGGCATCTGGATGCGGTGCTCGTTCGCCAACAATGTATGGCGTATAAAGTAACCCGTTAGCCCCCACTGTCGACTTAGCCGCACTATCGACCATGTCGTCAAAGGATTCATCACTGGCAAAGGTCTTCTTAAACCAGTTCAATGAATACCCCGCTGCCAGCGTGACACCCATTGAGTAGTAAGAATCCGGAATGGCATGATCTTCAAATTGGAGGACCCCATGGTAATCAACTGTTGGATCTTCTTCATACTTCAAAACAACACCGGAAGTCCCGATACTTGAAAGTACCATGTTAGGCGACAAGATACTGGCACCAACCGCACCAGCAGCGTTATCAGCAGCACCGCCAAAGACTTCGGTGTGCGTATCAAGGCCGGAGAAGGTGGCGAAACTGCTGGAGATCTTACCAGCTAAGTCAATGGATCGCATCAGTGGTGGACACATGGACATTGGAATGTCGAAAACATCACAGATTTTTTGACTCCATTGGCCATTTTTAACGTCTAGCAAAACGGTCCCAGTGGCATCCGAATAATCCATGCCCAACTTACCCGTCATCCGATACCGCACGTAATCTTTTGGCAACAGGAAAGTCTTCGCCTGAGACCAGATGTCGGGTTCATTTTCCTTGACCCACAGCATCTTCGGCAACGTAAAGCCTTCCAGTGGCTGGTTCTTCGTAATATCGACAAACTCGGAACCCATCTTGGCCTTAATTTCCTGACACTGCTTCGCCGTCCGGGTATCGTTCCAGAGAATGGCTGGACGCAGGACCTGGTTATTTTCACCCAACAGGACTAACCCATGCATTTGACCAGAAAAACTGATTCCAGAAATTTCTTCAGGCTTAATGTGGTCATCCAAAATCAATCTGACGATAGCGACGGTCGTTCCTGAGACCCAGTCTTCGGGATTCTGTTCACTGTAACCTGGCTTGGCCTGAATCAGTGGGTAATCGAACGCCTGCTGGGCGACGATTTCGCCGTCCCGGTTCATGGCGGAAACTTTAACGGCGCTGGTTCCCAAATCAACGCCTAATACGTATTCGTTCATAGTAAATTACTCCTTTATACCATTATATCAACAAAGAAGCAGTCAGCAGACAATCGGTCCACTGGCTGCTTCTTTTTAATTACATTATTTTAAATCGGCTTATTTGCCTAAAACGTTAACAATGTAATGATTGATCGTATCCTTGATTTGTTCCAAGTGATCTGAAGAAGTTGCGGCACGTAATTCAGCTTGGGTCTTGTCAAGTGAGTAATCTTCAAGGGTCTTGAAGGTTGCCTTACCACTTTCGATATCAGCACCAATACCTGAATCATATGAGCTGTAACGTTCCTTAACGATGTTTTCAAGCACACCGTCTTCCTTCATCTTCATAGCAACACGCAGGCCGGCAGCAAAGCTATCCATGCCGACAACGTGACCGTAGAACAGGTCGTTTGCTTCGAATGATGAACGACGAGGCTTAGCATCGAAGTTCAAACCACCGCGAGGGCCGATACCGCCGTTTTCAACAACTTCGTACATGGCAGCAGTTGTTTCGTAAAGATTTGAAGGATATTCATCAATATCCCAGCCGATCAGCTTATCACCTTGGTTGGCATCCAATGAACCAAGTAAGCCAGCTTCACGAGCAACACGGATTTCGTGTTGATAAGTATGGCCAGCTAAGTTAGCATGGTTACCTTCCAAGTTCAGCTTGAAGTCTTTGTCCAAGTCGTATGTCTTCATAAAAGCAATGGTGGTAGCTGCATCAAAGTCGTATTGATGAGTTGTTGGTTCCTTAGGCTTTGGTTCGAGCAGCATTTGTGCATCGAAGCCAATTTCGTTAGCGTAATCCTTAGCCATATGGAACATCTTAGCAGCATGTTCTTGTTCCAACTTCATGTTGGTGTTCCAGAGTGATTCGTAACCTTCACGGCCGCCCCAGAAGACATAGTTTTCAGAACCGACACGCTTACCAATTTCTAGACTGTGCTTCAACTGAGCAGCAGAGTAAGCAAAGATGTCAGCGTATGGTGAAGTACCAGCACCAGCAACGAAACGAGGGTTAGTGAACAGGTTCGATGTGTTCCATAAGACCTTTAAGCCACTGGTCTTTTGGTAATCCACGATCCGATCAACGACTTTGTCCAAGTTCTTGTTGGTTTCACGTAAGGTGTCACCTTCAGGAGCTAAGTCACGATCATGGAAGCAAATGAAGTCGTTCCCTAATTTTTGATAGAATTCAAAGGCATATTCAACCTTAGCTAAGGCGTTGTCCATTGGATCAGTGTACTTGTCGTATGGACGCATTGCAGTACCATCACCGAATGGGTCTACCAAACGTTGATCAAATGTGTGCCAGTATGCAACGGCGAACCGTAGCCAGTCACGCATCTTTTTACCGCCGATAACTTCGTCTGGGTTGTAATAGTGAAATTCAGCACCAGAACCTAAACTAGAGTTACCAACATACTTAATCTTATCCATGTCCCATTTCTGTTCAGCCATGAAGAAGCCTCCTAAAAGATATTTAAATCAAAATTTAAAATCAACTAAATTAGATTAGTTTGTTCAAACAACCAACTCACAAGTCTTAGTATAGCGCTTACATCTTAGAATGCAACCCCTTTTAGATTTAAATGACGCTGATTACGCCCTCAATCCCCAGAATACCAGGTTTAAATGACCACAAAAAAATTCAGGATCACGAAACGATCCTGAATCCGATTCTATAAGACGACTGTCTGTGCACCAAAATTCAATTTGGCATCTTCCATCCCTAAAACTTCCCGAGTGACTAACGCACAGCCACCCAGCAAAGTCGCGTAATGGGAATTTTTAGTTAATTTGATTGGGACCCGTATTGACGGTGCCATTTGCGCGTAGAAGCTCTCAATCTGCGGTTTTAGTTCTGGCAGTGCCTCTATCAATGGTGAGTTTAGGAAAATCACATCTGGATCGAAATTGTTCGCCACATTATAGATAATGCCAGCAACGTTTCTGACAAATCCCGTTAAAGCCGACTTAGTTACCTGATCATCTGCTTTGAACAGTCTGACCACATCTTCACGGGTCATGTTATCGGCATGTTTTTGGTCCTGAATTTGAGTAATAATCGCATCTTCAGAACAGTAATCTTCAACTTTTCTTGGTTCTCCATCCCAATTACCGTCGATAGAAACAGACCGGCCAATTTCACCTGCTTCACCATGAATCCCACGATGGAGACTTTGATGAATAATCAGCCCAGCACCAATCCCACGGTGAATACTGATAGTTACCATATTAGATAACTGCTCGTTAGCTTTATTAAAATCACGCTCGTAGACAGCAGAAACGTTGGCTTCGTTTTCCAGCAAAACCGGCACCTGAAACTTCTGCGTATAGTAATCTTCCAAGTCCACTTGGCTCATATCCAAGAACGGTGAATAGGTCACCTTATTGTGATCAACCGTCCCGTGAATGGCAAAGCTGATGCCTAAAAGTCCGTGACTTGAGTGATCATTAGCTGATATATTTTCTAATTCAGCATCAATTAATGGTAAAATTTGTTTGAGTGTCAGTCCCTTAACATTAACCTGTTTATAAGACAGCACATCACCAGATAAATTATTTTGCATAACGTGCAAATGACGGTACCCAAAATCAAAGTTCATGGTGTAACCGTATTTTCGGTTGACCGCCAGCAACACAGGCTTACGACCACCAACGTTTGAAGCATCACCCTCGCCCAGCTCTTCAACGTAACCCTGATCTTTTAAATCCCTGTATAGAGCAGAAACCGTCGACTTGTTAAGTGCTAGATTCCGTGAAATTTCAATTCTCGAAATTGGCTGATGGTTGAAAACTTCGGCAAAGACTGATTGAATATTTTGTTGATGAAGCTGCATTCGATTGCGAACTGCACTCGACATTTTGTTTCCCCCTTTGGTACTAACCCTAATTTATTGTACACTATTCTTAATTAAGTCTACAACTAGGGTCTAAACACCCTGAAAATAGTGCATTACCGTTCTTCATTTTAATAACCATAACATATTTTTAATAATGAAAAAAAGGAGTTTTTCATGAAAATCGCAGAATTTGGCGTTGAATCCTGGCTTAACCAGTGGGAAAAAAGCGCCAAGTATGACATTTCTCAAAGTACGATCGATTCAATGACCATTACCGAACTGCTCAAAATGACCGGTGATGATCCCAGTGTCCTTTACGACCAGCTATCACACGTCAAGATGAACTATGGCTGGATTGAAGGCTCACCGGAGTTCAAAGCTTTGGTCAGTGGCCTTTATAATCACGTAAAATCTAATCAGGTGCTGCAAACTAACGGTGCGACTGGTGCCAATTACCTCGCTCTTTACTCACTGATCGAACCAGGTGATCACGTGATCAGTGAATACTCTTCCTATCAACAATTGTATGATATTCCGCGCTCACTGGGCGCGGAAGTCGACTTTTGGCACATCCATGAAGCCGATAACTGGTATCCAGACATTAATGAACTAAAGCGGCTCATCCGGCCAAACACCAAGATGATCTGTTTGAATAACGCCAATAATCCAACTGGGACCTTGCTGGATAAGACCTTCTTACAGCAAGTGGTTGCCTTAGCGAAAACGGTTGGCGCCTATATCCTCATTGATGAAGTTTATCAGCCGTTGGATCATCCCGAGAATTTTACTTCCATCGTCGACCTTTACGACCGCGGTATCGCTACTAACTCGCTGTCAAAGACCTATTCATTTCCTGGTGTCCGCATCGGCTGGACTGTTGCTAGTGATGCAGTTTCAGATCTGTTTAGAAAATACCGCGACTACACCATGATCTGCGGCGGCGTCTGGAATGATATTTTGGCGGTTTATATTTTGCAGCATAAAGACGTGGTACTTGCCCGCAACCGCAAGCTGGTTTTACACAACCTGGAAATCTTTAAAAACTGGGTAGCCTCCGAACCGCGGGTCAGTGTCGTGCTGCCTCAAGCCGTTTCCACATCGTGTGTTAAATTCGATATTCCAGAAACCACTGAGAGTTTTTGCTTACGGCTGTTAAAGGAAACCGGTGTGCTATTAGTTCCAGGGGAGCGCTTTGACTTGCCAGGACACGCTCGTTTAGGGTATTGTACTGATGAAACAACTTTAAAGACTGGACTCAAAAAATTGTCTGAATTTTTACGCCAATTTGATTAAACCTTACGGAGGCTAATATTATGGCAGCAAACGAAGCGTTACTCATTATTGATTACACGAATGATTTTGTGCATGATAAGGGTGCTCTCACCTGTGGCGGGCCGGGCCAAGTGCTGGAACCAGCCATCATCAAGCTAGCCAATCAATTTGAAGCAGACGGCAGCTGGGTCATTTTACCCACCGACGTGCATACGCCAAATGATCCGTACCATCCAGAAACTAAGCTATTTCCACCGCATAACGTTCGTGGCACTTGGGGCCGGGAATTCTACGGCAAGCTCAAGCCGTGGTTTGAAGCACATCAAAACGATGACAAAGTTTATATGTATGATAAAACTCGCTACAGTGCGTTTGCTGGTACCGACCTTGACCTGCGTTTACGTGAACGTCACGTGGATACTGTCCATCTAGTAGGTGTTTGCACCGATATTTGTGTACTGCATACCGCTGTGGATGCTTATAATTTGAACTATAATATCGTGGTTCACAAGGATGGCGTGGCAGCCCTGACGCCAGCTGGACAGGAATGGGCATTAGGCCATTTCGAACACGTTCTTGGGGCTAAAATTGAGTAGAAAAGAGTTTTTCGATGCAACCGTACTTTAATAAAGTCACTCAGGCCGGCTATGATCAAATTGCCGCTGAAATTGAAACTGCTAAGCAGGACCGACCTGGTAAAATCAAAGCACTTTCAGACGCCCGGGCGCTGGGTGATCTATCAGAAAACGCGGAATATAGTGCCGCTAAGCGTGATCTGCGTCACCTCGAAAGTCGTCTACGTTATTTAAAAAAACAGCTCAAATACGCGCAGGTCTACGAACCCACTGATAACGATGTAGTTGAAATTGGTAAAAGCGTTACGCTGCAGTTTGAGGATGATCAGTCCGAGGAAGTATTCGAACTGGTGGGTAATCCCGAAGCTGATATTGCCAACAATAAAATCTCGCTGTCTTCTCCCATTGGTCAAGCGTTGCTAGGCCATACCACTGGTAATGTGGTGACGATCAGTTCACCAAATGGCGATTATCAGGTGAAGATTTTGGCCGTTAAAAAAACTGCTTAATTACTGATATTAAAATGATCCGCTTAAATCATTCCTAACTAGGAAAGGTTTAAGCGGATTTTTTGACCCTATTGTATTATCACTGATAACCGATTTGTTAAATACTTCATCAAAACATCCGCAAACTAATCTACTTCAGAAATTTGTCGCAAAGTTGCCTTTAAATCCAATATGGAAACCTATTTTACAAAATATCTTTATTTTTTTGCGATATTGAGCAATTAGCTATTGTTCAATTAAATACAAGTGGTACGATTAAGTCAGTGAAAACGATTTCATCTTCGTTTTTTTATTTTCTGAAAGAAGGCAATTAATATGGAAGCAATTGTAATTAAACAGTTTGGTTCAGCAGATGAGTTTTATGAAACTGAGGTCGATCTGCCTCAAGTCACTGATGATACAGTGCTAGTCGGTGTCAACGCATTCAGTATCAACCCAATGGATATCGCGGCTCGCATGGGTAAGTTACCGGCACCATTTTCGGCTAATTGGAGTTTTCCATTGGTTTTAGGCTGGGACTTCGCCGGTACTGTTGCTAAAGTGGGTAAAAATGTTACCGGTTACAAAGTTGGTGACCGCGTCTTTGGCGGTATCCCTTCCAGTCATGCGGGTAATAACGGTTCTTATGGCCGATTCGTTGTCACAACGCCCGATATCATGGCCAAAATTCCGGCTGGTTTGTCCTTCGACCAGGCCGCTGCTTTACCAGTCGCTGGCGGGACAGCATATGTAGGTATCGTTGAAAATTTGAAAGTAAAGCCTAACGATACCATCTTAGTTCAAGGCGGTGCTGGCGGAGTTGGCCTGTTTGCCGTTCAAATTGCCAAGGCTCAAGGCGCTAAGGTAATTGCAACTGCAAGTGCCCCGCATAACGAATTATTAAAACAATTGGGTGTAGATCAAGTCGTTGATTATCACAAACAGACTGTTGGCGATGTCGTCAAAGACGTTGATGCCGTCTTCGATACTGCCGGTGATATTGCCGGTGGCCTGACCGCACTGAAATCTGGTGGTAAGCTTGTCACAGTTGGCGGTCAACCAACACCCGAACAAACCAGCCTACCCGATAAGTCCGTTAGTTTCCAATCCACCCATGCAACGACTTCCACTTATGAACATGTTGCCAATCTGGTAACTTCAGGTAAAGTGAAAATTCAGCTGCAAACTTTACCACGGTCAGCTGATAATGTGATCGACGCTCAAAAACAAGTTGAAGCGCATCACATGACTGGTAAGTTCGTCATTCACGTTAAGGACTAATCCTTTAATCAACATTATAAATAGAATCGTAAAAACGACAGCTAGTTTTCCAAATTGGATACTAGCTGCCGTTTTTACTAAAGTTTTATCTTTAACTAAATAATTATCTAAATTTCAGATCAGTTTACCGGTAAATCAGACCACCATCAACCATAATGGCTTGTCCAGTAATGTAGTCAGCTTTTTCACTGGCTAAGAAGGAAACTAAGTTCGCAACATCGGCTGGTGTTTCACCACGACCCAAGGCAATCCCTGCAAGATAGCTCTTGATGGATTCACCAGGTGCCACGTTGTGCAGTTCACCCAGTTCAGCATCAATCTGATCCCACATTGGTGTCAGCACGATACCTGGGCAATAAGCGTTAACCGTAATCTTATCTTGAGCCAATTCTTTAGCAGCAGCCTGCGTTAACCCACGGATGGCAAATTTAGTCGCTGAGTAGCCACCTAATAATTCAAAGCCTTCATGACCGGCAATTGAAGAAGCGTTGATGATCTTACCTGGTGTCCCCTGCTTCTTGAATTGGGCAGCTGCGGCTTGAATTCCAAAGAGCGTCCCCTTGACGTTAATGTTTAATAAACGGTCCATATCCTCTTCTGTCGTGTCACAAACCTGTGCCACATGAGCGATACCGGCGTTGTTAACGAAAACGTTGAGTTGACCTAATTCAGATACCGTCTTAGTAACTGCATCAAAGACTTGCTGCTTGTATTGAACATCCGCTTCAATAGCAATTGCCTTGCCCCCATCGGCATTGATCTTATCAGCAACCTTTTGAACCTTTTCCAAATGACGGCCAGCAAGCGAAACCGCAAACCCATCCTTGGCAAGTTGTAATGCGATGCCTTCACCAATCCCTTGACCGGCACCCGTAATTAAAGCTACTTTTTCATTTGCCACAATAATCAGCTCCTACTTGTTATTTTTTTCACAACTAAATATACCTGAATGTCTTTCATTCGTCAACGATTTAGTGTAACTTGTTAGATTATATTTTCATGGCATAGTGTTATTAGTGGTAATTTGTATTGGATTACACAATGTATGATATTAAATTAAAAAGCAGTCAGAATCATCAGAGATTGATGATTTTGACTGCTTCTTTGGAATTTTTACTTTTACATTGCCTAATCGGGCTACTTCGGGCAGAGAGTTACATGTAAGGCAGGCGAGCATAAATCCAAGTTCGGAATTTTTACCCGCCTGCCTTACACTCCACTCTCTAACAGCCCTCATTCGCACCTTGCCTAATCGGGCTGCAACAAGCAGAGAGCTGCATGTAAGCGGGCAAGGACATAAATCCAAGTTCGGGATTTTTGCCCTTGCCCGCTTACACTACGCTCTCTAACCGCTTGTTTCCGCACCTTAGGCCGTTGGATCCACCTTTTTTTCAATCCAGCCTAAGACAGCATCCAAAATAATCGCCATCAGTGCCGTTGGTAAAGCACCTGCTAGGATAATCGCCGTCCCATTAGTGGCGTTCGTCCCACGAATGATGATGTCCCCTAGACCACCAGCACCCACGAAGGTCCCGATAGCGGTAATCCCAATAGCTAACACCAGCGCGTTCCTTAAACCAGCCATAATCACTGACAAGGATAACGGAATTTCCACTAACCTGAGTAGCTGAATTCGCGTCATTCCCATACCAGTTCCGGCATCCAATAGCGCCGGATCCACGTTACGCATCCCAGTATCCGTGTTTTTGATAATTGGCAGCAGTGAGTACAGGAACACCGTCACAATAACGGTATTCACACCCAAGCCTAAGCCAATCATGATAATTGACAGCATCGCTAGTGATGGAATGGTTTGGATCACGTTAGCAATACCAATCACGATACCATTTAACTTTGTATGATGCGCAATGAAGATACCGATTGGAATACCAACAATTGCGGCTAGGATCACACCGTACACTGAGATCAAGAAGTGACGGTTAAACTGTGCCAGAACGTAGGAACCGTTATGAGCGTAATAGTAAATGAGCTGTTCCCAAAGATTCATATGCGCCATTAATTGCCACTCCCTTCAAAGTAATGATGCTGTTCAAGATATTGCTTAGCAACCACTTCTGGTTCCATCAGGTCATTATCAACTTCATAGTTCAGTTTTTGCATGGTCTTCAAATCAATTTTGCCGCTTAGCTTCGCAATCACTGGTTTGAGTTCCGGATGCTCTTTAAGCACTTTATTCGTTGCCACAGCACTTGCGGTATATGGCGGGAAGAAGTGCTTATTATCTTTTAGCATCTTCAAATGATAACTATCAACCCGGCCATCCGTTGAGTAGCCTAATATGGCATCCATTTTACCAGCAGCCACCGCGTCATAAACCAAACCAATCTGCATCGGGTGAACGGCACCAAACTTATAGCCGTAAGTCTTCTGGAAACCATCATAGCCGTCGCCTTTACGGTTCAGCCAGATTTGGTCGATACCGACATTCATCTTACCAGCAACGGGTTTTAGATCACTAACAGTATTCAAGTGATCGCGTTTGGCGGTCTTTTGAGTCACCATCCACACGTAGGTATCCGCGAACCCGTACGACTTAAAGTAAGTCATATGATAGTTATTCTTAAAGTAGGTTTCAACGGTTTTCGTCGCTTTTTGCAGGTTTCGTTCAACCGGCCGCCCCATGATCGTGGTCAAATCAGAACCGATGTAGCGAATAGCTGAAATGTCAGCTTGGTTATTTTTAAGCGCATTAAATGACACGTTGGCCGACCCCAAATTATTAATAATGGTCGTGTGCAAGTTCGTATCATGTTCAATCATGTCTTGAATCATATAGGACATAATCTGCTGTTCAGTCGTATTTTGTGAAGCAATCCGGATCGTGTCGCTGCCAGTTCCCGCTAATCCCGGAAACCCGCAGCCGGCTAGTCCAATCATTCCCAGTAAGGAGAAGCCCAGCATGATCAGCCATCTTTTGATGTTTTTCATGGTTTCCCCTCCTATCCTTCTGTTGTCTGTGGCGTTAACGCGGTTTCAACTTTGCCTAATACCCAGTCAACCAGCAATGCCAAAATAATCACCGGAATTGACCCACCTAAGATCAGATCACTGCGGTACAGGTTTAACCCGTTGAAAATGAAATCACCAAGTCCGCCGGCACCAATGTATGACGCCAAGGCAGCCCAGGCAATGACGTAGGTCGCTGACAGCCGGATACCAGACATGATCACCGGTGCAGCCAGCGGCACTTCAACTTTAATGATTGATTGCCAGCCAGTCATGCCCATGCCCTTAGCCGCATCTTTCAACGTGGGATCCACATCGTTCATGCCAATATAAGTGTTCCGTAAAATTGGCAACAACGAGTAAATGAACAAAGCAATGATCGCCGGTTTAGCCCCAATCCCAAATAACGGAATCATAAACGCCAATAATGCCAGCGCTGGAATAGTTTGCAGCATACTGGCAATTGAGATTACAATGCTAGCCGTTCGTTTGGTTCGCGTCAGAGCAATTCCTAATGGCACCGCCACGATTGTTCCTAGTCCAAGAGAAATCCCGGAAATATAAATATGCTGCCAGGTCTTCCCCAGCAACGATAAACCATAGACGGACAAAAAATGCATCATTTGGCGTCACCACCTTGATCTGCAGCAGCCGCACTCGTCTTGGTATCCTCGCTATCATCCTTTTTATCTTCATCGCCCCAAAGTGCATCGTACACAATGTCCACTAAGGCGGCCCGGGTCACGATACCGACTAATTTATGATCGTTATCCACCACGGGAATGTTCTTAAACCCACGCTTTAAAATTCGTTCGACCGTATCACGCACTAAGGAGTCTGATTTCACGTAAAAAACGTCTTCGTGCATGACATCGCCGACACTGGTAGCTGTCTTAAAGTTATAATCAATATCTTCAATATCAATATAGCCCTTCAACGTACCGCCATCGTCAGTCACCAGCAGTGAATCGACTCGCCGGTCATGCATCATTTTCAAAGCTTCTTTTAACAACTTGTCAGGAGTAATAGCCGCCACGTTTTTCAGCATAACTTGCCCAACGGTAGTAATACTTGGCCGGGCTTGAATCAGCCGGTCCTTACCGATCAGGTTCTCCACGAACTCATTGGCTGGGTGCCGCAAAATTTCATCCGGTGTTGCCACCTGCATGATCTTGCCGCTATCCATAACCACGATTTTGGTAGCTAACGTCAATGCTTCATCCATATCATGGGTCACAAAAATAATCGTCTTGCCGAGACGTTCCTGCAAGTCTTTGATCAAATCTTGCAACGACTCACGGGTGATCGGGTCCAAGGCGCCATAGGGTTCATCCATTAAAATGATATCTTGATCGGCGGCTAGGGCCCGCACAACACCAATTCGTTGCTGTTGCCCACCTGACAGTTCAGAGGGATAGCGATCCAGAAATTCCTCTGGCAGATCAACTAACTTGATCATTCTCTTGGCCCGCTCGTTCATTTTATCTTGTGGCCACTTCAATAGTTTTGGCACCAAGGTAATATTTTGCCGAATCGTCATGTGAGGCATGAGCCCGATGTTTTGAATCACATAACCGATCTTACGCCGCAGTTTAACGGGATCCATTTGGCTAATATCTTTGCCGTTGATTTTGATCGTGCCAGATGTTTGCTGCAGCATCCGGTTGATCATCCGCATAGTAGTTGTTTTACCAGAACCAGAAGTCCCAATAAAACACACGAACTCACCCTTTTCAACTTCCAGGTTAAAATCCTCCACGGCGACTTTGCCACCAGGGTATGTCTTGTTGAGATGTTCCATTGATAAAAACATCGGTCTAATCCCTTCCTCTCTGCATCAATTATGAACAAATGTCTAAAAACATTTGGTTTAATTGTACCACTTATACATTCTGACATAAATTTATAAGGCGCCCAGTTTGATGACTGAGAGACCGTCAAATTAGTATTTTAGCTTGGTATTCAATCAATAAAGTAAGCGCTTTTATTGGACTTTTACAAGTTAGTCAGTATAATTAGATTGTACACAATTTGATCCATGAAATGAGGTAATTTCGATGGCAAAGAAACTCTATACTACAACGATGACTAACAAAGGCGGCCGTGCAGGTGAAGTTTGGTCTAATGATCATAAATGGGATTTCAAAATTGGAACACCCGGTGTCGATAAGGATTCAACCAACCCAGAACAATTATTCGCTGCCGGCTTCGCTTCCTGTTTTAATGGCGCCTTAGACATTGCTTTACAGCAAGCAGGCGTCTCTGCTGAACCAACTGTTCGCGCAAAAGTCTCCTTATATCAGGAAGGTAACGAACCCGATTTTCATATTGGTGTGGACTTATTTGGCCACATTGACGGATTAGATGAAGCTGAAACTAAAAAATACATGGCCATTGCTGAGACGATCTGTCCTTATGCTAAGGCAACTCGTGGGAATATCGAAGTTACGGTCAATGCTGAATAACGTTCAGCTAAAACTGGCTTGTCAGGTCGATTAGATCTGACGAGCCAGTTTTAGTTTATTCTCACAAGTTAAAGTTTGAAAAAGTTTTGTAAACTACTAAAGGTTTAGTAATCAATATTTAGTGAATCTAATTTATTTATTAAAATCCTATACACACAGCTTTTATATCTATTAAATAAAGATGCTTTATATAACTACTTCTTATTACTCTATTTAGTCGCTCATGAAAGGGGTTGCATTTTAAATCACAGATGCTTATAATGCTTTTTAGGTTAGTTGCTTTCATAAACCAACTTATCAAATACCAACTCACACTGTTCCAACTCACACTGTTCCAACTCACATTTTAGATTTTTTAAATTGCGTTTTGAAAGCGGTTACTGCAATTATTATTTTCGTACACTGTAACTAATCGTCTATTTTGATAGGGGGATTCGTTTATGTCTAATGCAGGTACTAAAAAGCTGCATCACTTACCCGTGGGCCTCATATATTTCTTCGGTGCCTTGGGTGGTCTGTTGTTTGGTTATGATACCGGTGTCATTTCCGGTGCCATGCTATTTATTGGTCATGAGTTAAACATCGCAAACGGTTCGTTTGCATATGGTTTCTTAACTGCATCAACTTCAATCGGTGCCGTTTTTGGAGCCTTCTTCATTGGACCGTTGTCTGATAGGTTTGGGCGTCGGCACTTGCTGATCACAGCCGCAATCATCTTCTTCTTTGCCGCTTTAGGTTCAGCATTCTCGCCAGATTACATTCTTCTGGTTTCATTCCGGTTCTGCTTAGGTATCGCCGTTGGTGCCGCATCATCATTGATTCCAACGTATCTGGCCGAACTTGCCCCAGCCGAAAGACGTGGGACTGTCGGGTCTCTATTCCAATTAATGGTTATGACCGGTATCTTCTTTGCTTACGTGTTTAATGAATGGTTCTCACCACAAGGTGGGTTAAGCCTTGCAGAAAGTATCAGTTGGCGCTGGATGTTAGGGTTAGCTGCTGTTCCTGCCGCTATCCTTTGGATTGGTGCTATCTTCTTACCTGAATCACCTCGTTTCCTTGTTCGTAAACATGATGAGAAAACTGCACTTGCAGTATTACGTCAATTTAACCCAGACGAAAAAGTTGTTCAAAAAGATTTAAGTGATATTAAAACTCAAGCTTCCATTCCTTCTGGTGGTTGGAAAGAATTGTTCGGTCCAGTCGCTCGACCCGTTTTGGTCATGGCCGTTGGGTTAGCTATTCTGCAACAAGTCATGGGTTGCAACACAGTTCTGTACTATGCGCCAACCATCTTTATTTCAGCTGGATTCAGTACTCACTTTGCTTTGCAATCACATATCGTTATTGGTATCTTTAACGTGATTGTTACTGCCGTTGCCGTCAGCATCATGGATAAAATTGACCGTAAAAAGATGTTGATTGGTGGTGCCATTGGTATGGCCGCTACACTGTTTGCAATGTCAACTGCTATGTTGCTGTTGCATGCTGGTAACGGTAACTTGGGATCATGGGTTGCTGTTGTTTCCTTAACACTTTATATCGCCTTCTTCTCCGCAACTTGGGGTCCTGTAATGTGGCTCATGATTGGTGAAGCTTTCCCATTGAACATTCGTGGGTTAGGGAACTCATTTGGTGCAGCCGTTAACTGGTTCGCTAACTTCTGTGTTTCTGAAACCTTTACCGTTTTGTTAGTTGCCTTCGAACCAAAAGGTGTTGCTAACCCAGAAGGTCAAGGTATCGCACGGCTGTTTATCGTTTATGCCCTCTTCTGTGTTCTGGCTATCTGGTTCGTGCACAAGAAGGCTATTGAAACCCGTCACCGTACACTTGAAGACATTGAAGCTGGTCTTCGTGAACGGGCGGCTGCAAAGGGTTATGATCCAGAAACTGGTGAACTTAAGAAGTAATTAGTTTCGGATTTAATTGAATTAAGTTTAAGGGATTTCAGACTATCATAATCGATCAGTTTGGAGTCCCTTTTATTGTGGATTTAGATATTAAAGTATCGTTCTTTGTCACATAACTTAATCTCTTGGTAATTGTTAGTTAACATAACTGCAACATTCCCCGTGTATGCTTTTCAGTAATGATTAATAAATAAGGGGATTTTTTAAAATTATGTCAAAAGCGAATATAAAAATGAAACTAGCAGCATTCTTATTGATTTTCGGGTTCGCCTTTGGAATGGGCACCGATCTTACTTCAAATATCAGCACACAGACACAAACAGTGACAGCACAAGCCTCAACTAAGGTTTCTGCTAGCCAAGCTAAGCAAATTACTAAGATTAACGCTAATCTATCTAAAAACCAAAAGGCAGCCAAGAACTGGATTGCCTATCACGAATCACGCTACAGCTACACTGCCCGTAACGGAAACTGTTATGGCCGTTACCAATTACTAAGAGCTTACCTGCACGGCAACTACAGCGCAGTTAACCAAGAAAAGTCAGCTAACAAGTACGTTAGTGGCCGTTATGGTACTTGGACCCATGCTAAGAGTTTCTGGCAAGCACACCACTGGTACTAGAGTGCAACAACAGGCGTTTTGCCCCAGAGTATAAGACGAAAAAATATGCTGACAGTCGTTTTTTGACTGTCAGCTTATTTTTTTGACTTATACGGCCGGGGCATGCCGGCTTGGCGCACATTTCGACTAAATAAAAGAAAAGTTCTCTGCAAGATCTTCGATTGTTTTTTAGTCCCCGCCTTTTTCTAGTCCCCGATTACTTTTTCATCTTATCAACTTTCTTAGACAACCGGGAAACTTCCCGCGTTAACTGTTTAATCTGCTTAGTTAACGCTTCATTTTGCTGCTGTTGGGCATTCGCTTGACCGGTTCGATCAGTGAAGAAGTCGGTGATCGTACTGGTTAACAAACCAATAAAGCCCACACCGCCCAGCATTAAGAAGGCTGCAATCAGTTTGCCCCACGCAGTATGCGGTGAATCATCACCGTACCCAACGGTCGTGGCCGTGGTAATTGCCCACCACAGGGACTCCGACAGTGTTTGATGCTCCACAATGGAGAACAGCAGCGCGCTGATACAGATAATGACTACACTAATGGTAAACAGGTAAATAAACCCCGTGTCGTAGGTAAAGCGGTGAAAGTCCCGGGTCCATTTGCCAGAGATCCCCAACTTCCAAAAGACGTGGTGGGTGCGGATCATGCGAAATATTCTGGCTAGCCGAAAGAGCGAAAACGCGGGATGCATCGGTAAAATACCTAACAGATCAAAAGCGTTATTGATCAAAAACCACTTACGATTTTTAGTAAGGATCAGCCTGACTACATAATCGATAACAAAAAACGCCAGTAAGGCTTGAAAACTGATGAAGCCAACTAGCCCCACCTTGACCTTTAACATCATTAAAGTAGCTAAAACACTGGATGCAAGAGCTAAAATAGCCACAATGACATGATAAATGACCAGCCACCTATCTTGCTGCTTTTTGGTTAACTTAAGCATATTACTTCGTCTCCCCAGTACCGTAAATCGTCTTCAAAGTCCCAATATCACCCGATGACAATTGTGTGTTACCTTGATCGACTGGATACATTACGGAATTACGATAATGACTATGGTCTAATCCTAGCGCGTGTCCCAATTCGTGAATGGCGACTGATTTTCTGATTGCCGCTGAGGGGTAATACACGTTTAAACCAGCCTGGGCGTGGTTAGCTGTATAGGCATTCCACCCCGTCTGCTGAATGATCTGAGGCCCACCGTGACCGGATTCAATCATGGTCGTATTGCCATTACTTGGCATCTGCTTCGAGTAAACGAAAAAGGTAATTGAATTTTGGCGGTCCGTTCCAGTGCCCGGTACCAGCTTGACGATTCCCGTTTGGTTATAAACGTTAACGGCGTTCTCAAAAACCGCTTTCGCCGCAGCCGGAACGTTATCATCAAAATGATAATAGTAGGTTCGCGATAATTTCCGATTCTGAACGATTGATTCAATCGGGGTATCACTCGCTGACGTCTCAGATCTTTGTGTCTGTTGCGTCGTTGTTTTAAAGTTAGGATCAATTTTTTCGATGACCTTATCGATTTCACCGGTAAAATTGATCGGTGCCGGTTTTGAATCCATTGCCATTGGCACGAACACCACCGCTAAACCTAATGTGACCCATGTTAACCAGCCCTGATACCTCACAGCAGACACCTCCTTAAATTGATTAATTACCCATAGATTACTGATTCTGACGGTAAAGGTCAATTAATCTGGGGGAATTACACGAAATTTTAAATAGTTTTTCAAATGATATTTCAGAGCAGCCTTCTTGTCCCATAAAATATTTCTAAATTTTTTGTGGAATTTCTGGATTATGAGTCTATAATGAAATCGTTTACAATCACTGATTTTATTAGGGAGGCCCTATCTTTGACACAGAATATTTGGAGAAAAACAGCTACAGTTATTTTAGGGGCAACGTTGGTTGGTGGCGTATTTGTTGAAATTCCGAATGCAGTAACAACTACACAGGCACAAGCGGCAACAAAAATTTCTTATTCGACATATACAAGTGATTTAAGTGGTTTGAAAGCAGCACTAGGTAAAGCTAGTCCTGTAGTTCAGGGTGAAATGGCAAGTAGTTTAAAAATTGATCCTAATATGGCTTACACTGATAGCGGTATCGGTTCCTTTGGTACTTATTTAAGCAATTTAGGAGCTTCCATGTTTAATAGTGTCACAAATAATGATGAGGATGCAAAAGCTTTTCAGGCTGATCTAAATGCCTTAGTCGCATCATATAATGTGTTTAAATCAAGGTTATCAAATGGCAGTCAAAGTCAGTTAGAGTCCTTAAAAACAGGTATTCAAAGTCAAATTAAATCGTATAATCTAGATGTGTATGTATGGGGGCAAGTAGATACACTCGCTACTTCATTATCCGGATACGCCGATGCTTTGGACAACGCAATGGTTGATGATTACGGCAGCAACTATCATGGCGTTACTGCTGAACCAAAAGCTAAAGCTTCAACCAAAAAAAGCTACATTTCCAAGCTTTCCATCAAGAAGTACTCCAACAAGAACGTCAAAGTAACGGGTACTGCTAAACTTTATAAATCTGCTAATTACGCACGTATCAATACCTATAAAGGTAACAAGTACACTAAGTTAAGCAGCAAGCACAACTTCAGCAAGACCGTCTACGCACCAAAGGCGAAAACGGTAAAAGTCACTGTTGGCCACTACAGCCACGGTCACTTTACCTCAGTTACAAGCACTAAAACGGTACACATTAAATAATTATCACTGAAGTATTGCTCTTTAAGCACCTCGATCAAGCGACCGAGGTGCTTTTCGTTTGAGAAGCTAAAAAAGCCGATAGAATTTATCCATCAGCTTTCAACTTTATTTCACCTATTTACTCAAATGGTTCACCGTACAAGTCGCCAAATGATCATCCAAAATACCCAGCGCTTCCAGCCAGGATTGAACAATGGTTGGACCCACAAACTTGAACCCGGCTTTTTTCAGCGCCTTGCTGATCTGCTGGGATAACGGTGTCTGCGCAGGCACTTCCACCATTGACAGATACCGGTTCACAATCGGCTGACCATCCACAAAAGCCCATAAATAGGCATTCATCGTCTTACCCGCTGCGTGCCATTTCCCCAGTTGTCGTGCGTTATGAATGGTATCCTTGATCTTCAGCCGATTACGAATAATCCCAGCATCATTTAACAGCCGAACGACATCGTTATCATCGAATCGCGCAACTTTTGTCACATCAAAATCAGCAAACGCCACCTTAAAGTTGGCCCGCTTATTCAACACCGTCTGCCAGCTTAAACCCGCCTGCATCATTTCCAATGTCATCAGCTCAAAAGTTTCCCGCTCATCGGTTGTCGGCACGCCCCACTCGTAGTCGTGGTAACGGGTCATTAATTCATTCGCATTTTCCGCCCAGTCGCAACGCGTCATAGTTAACCTCCTAGCAATTAAGAAATCTTTTCAGTTGCTAGCAGCTTAGTCAAATAATCGTGGCTGGCCCGCATTTCGCGGCTATCGTTTTGATCAGCGAGATCAATTTCGTAGATGTTAGTGGCTTTGGGATTCACCACTTTCATGACCCGCTGCCAATCGATCTTACCCTTACCTAACTGCAGACTGTCATGGTGTTCGCCCATGGAATCGACAAAGTGGTAGTGAACCGTTTGCGGTGCCAATCGTTTAATGCTTTGAACGAGCTTATCATTATCACCATGCAGCACAATAAAGCCGTGGCTAATATCGTAGCAGAGCCGGTAATGATGGGCTATCACTGCTTCTTCAATCTCGTCATCGCCGTAGTCAAAGGCTGGCGAGATCGAATTTTCAAACATCACGTGGTTGCCGCCTAATTGCTGAAAATAATCCAGCCGGTCAAAAATCACTTTGCGTCCCGTTTTTAAATCCCCAAAAGCGTTCACGACGGCATCCTGGTCGGAATAGCCACCATGAATGAGGACTTGTACGTTTAATTTAATCGCCAGTTCGATCAACGCATCCGCGCTGCCCATCATAAATTTGTAGCCATCAGGGTCCTTCAACGCGGAGACCGCAACCTCATTATGATGGTGATCAAACCCCATTGGATGATGGATCACAATCTTGCGCACACCAGCTGACTGCACGTATTTGACCATTTCTGCCAAATGCACTAAACCATTTTTGGTCATATCGTGTTCATCCGTATAGAATTCAAACACTGACGGATGGTATTGTAACCGCTCATTCGTCTGTTCCAGTGATGTACTTGCTTTTAAGCCTAAATTCGGCATCATTTAATCATCTCATTTCGCCTTTATTTATAACACCGCTGCTAGTAGATAACGATTATTTCGCACTGAACTGCGTTAAACATAACCAAATGTTAATACTTATAGAAATAATCAGCTATTAGCTCATACAAAAAGCCCATCTGCCAAATTGGCAAATGGACTTTTAAAATGCCTCTTATTCAACGAATTATCGGTCTGATTTGCGTTTCTTGATACCAATCAGTCCTAACAAACTCATTAACGCTGTGCCAACTACTGCTAACCATGAAGATTGCTGCTCATTAGTTTGCGGTAATTGACCCTGTGCAGTGGCATTCTGCTGCGTTGTCCCTGTCTTGGAATCAGTAGTACCACTTACAGACGTACTTTCAGCTGATTGAGCCATCGTCTTAGCAATGTTATTACTGGTTACCTGCGTCGTTGCGTTAGCAGCTCGACCATTAGCCGTCTGTTTCAACGAATCGCCAGAATAGTTATTAGTTGCCTGTACCACCGTCTTTTCAGTGTGACTGCTAATGTTTTGTGTCGTCACATTATTTGAACGGTTACCAGATCGGTTAGTTGTCACGCTACCAGAATGGTTACCAGTTTGCTTAGTCTTGTGACTAGTTGCTTGCGATTCAGAAGCCACTTTAGTCTTAGTCGTTTTCGCTGATGAACCCGGCTTTGATCCAGGACGTGCTGTCGTCTTGGTTGCTGAGTTCTGTGCTTTAGTTGCCTGCTGTTCAGCGGTGGTTGACGTGACTGCTTGGGTCGGTGAATCTGTAGTAGTAACTGGCTGTGGCTCAATGGTGTAACTGCCTGGTACGGTCGTGATTGTGTAATTGGTATTCGACTTTGGTGCCAGCGTGACCATTATTGGGTGAACGCCAACATCACCATTGGTCCCGTAATTCAGTTGATAACTAACTGGGATACCCTTTGCTGGAACACCAGTAACTGTCGCGGTTGCCGTACCAGTGTATGGCTGACCATCATCCGTCTTGGTAATACCACTTGGTGCCGTAATCGTCACGGGAGCTGGTGTAATCGTTAAATGACCAGCTGTGATATCGCTTAACGCAATCGTATAGTTAGGATTTAACTGCTGTAATTCGGTAAACCCAGCTTTACTCAATGTCACAGCATACGTACCAGCATCTTCGCTTTGATCTGCACGAGTAAAGTCAGCAGCAGCCCATGTTGGTGCCGTCAATTTACCAGGTACTGTGACCGCGTAATCAGTCGGATCAGTGGCAGAATCGCCATCATAAACCTTAGTCTGGTTGCCGATTGCCACTGTACCAAGCTTAGTTTGTGCAAGTGCAACTGGTTCAATGACGAAATTACCAGCCACCTCGTTTTCTGGATCAGGCGTAATGACGTAGTTCGGGTTAGCAGCCTGTAATTTCTGCCAACCAGCGGCACTTAACGTAACTGGGTATGAACCCACGTTTTCGGATGACCCTTGACGAACAAAGTCTCCAGCGGTAAATGTCGGCTGATTCAGCTGCGTGCCTTTAATTGTAACCGGGTAGACGCTAGGATCATTAGCTGGCTGTCCGCTATACTGCCGGTAAACCGAATCAATGAAGAAACGATACTGTGGTGTAGCTGGCGTGATCGTTAAACTGCCAGCTGTCGTTTTAACCGTGTAATTGGGATTAGCCCCAAGCGTCACGGTAATCGGATAACCACCATTCTTAACATTGATATCTTGACTGATATCAGTCAGTGAATAGTGCAGCGCATCCGCTTTGCCAGTGTTTGGTAAACCAGTAACCGCTGCAACATTGTCACTGCCAGTGTATGCCTTGCCATCATAAGTCTTAGTCAAGTTCGGCGCAGTGATCGTAACTGGTGCCTGATTAATCGTTAATGTGCCATCAACATACTTAATCGTGTAATTGCTGTTAGCATCCTTGAGTATTGCTTTAACGGTATACGTACCGGCATTGACATCTTGACTGATATCAGTGAGGTTAAACTCTGGTGCCGCAGCTTTCGCAGGCGTTCCAGTTACGTTAGGCTGATAAACCTTATTATAAGCAGTGCCATCGTAAACCTTGCTGACGGATGGTGCTGTTACCGTAATTGAAGCTGGCGTGATGTTGAAGCTGCCCGCCTTAACGTTATTCGCTGTAAAGCTGTAGTTAGCGTTGGCATTGTTCAGATCTTGAAGTCCCTGCTGACTAAGCTCAACCGTGTAGGTGCCAACATCTTGACTGTTTGATGATAATTCAAAATCATCAGCCGTCCATTGCTTAGGTGCTGAAACACCAGTTGGTAACGTCACATCGTATACCTTAGGCGTTGTCGTCGCGTCGTTATCATAAACTTTAGTTGCCGTGCCAAGTTGAACGGTAGCTTGATCACTCTTAGTTACCGTGAACGTGCTTGGCACAACAGTTACCTTGTAGTTTGGATTACCATCATCAATCACACTTAACGTATATGAACCGACATTAACAGCGTCAGCTAATGATGATAAATGATATTTCACAGCAGTACCCTTAGCCGGTTGACCAACTACCGTAGCAGCATTATCAGAAATCGTGTAACCACTGCCATCATAAACTTTAGTTAAGCCTTGCGGTGCGCTGATGGTTACTGGTGCTTGCTTGATCGTTAATTGACCAGCAACAACACTGGCATTGCTAATATCATAGTTGCCATTGGCGTCCTGTATTTTCTTAAGGCCACTAGCCGTCAGACTAACTGCATAAGTCCCCACATCTTGACTCTTAGCCGCAGTCGTATCGAAGTCGGCTGCCGTTAAATCAGTTGGTACTGTGAGGCTTGGATAATCAGTTACAGCCGTTGGACCAGCCAATGTAAAGGTTGGCACATCGGTAGCGTCGTTATCGTAAGTCTTATCAGCACTGCTAATTGTAATTGCGTTTGTAATAGCCTTTTTAGCAATCGTTAACTTGCCATTCTTAACTGCTACAGTGTAGTTTGGATTCTGCGTTGCATTCGCTTTAATAACCAAATCATAACCACCAGCGTTAATATCATCAGTTACTGAAGTCATGGTGTAAACCGGATCATCACCAGTAACTGCACCGCTGACACTAGCCTTCAAATCAGCATCAGTGTAAGCCTGACCGTCATAAGTCTTGGTCAGCGTTGGCGCAGCGATTGTAATAGTCTTAGGCGTGATCGTAAGTTGACCGGCTTTAACGCTGTCAGCTGAAATGACATAGTTAGGGTTATCATTTTGCAGTGCAGTAATCGCAGCACTGGTTAATTTAACGTCATACGAACCCACGTTTTGACTAGCAGCCGCTGAAGTATCAAAATCGGCTGCCGTAGTTGTCGGCATCGTGAAGTTTGGATAAGCGGTTGCATCCGGTCCAGTTAATGTAAAGGCTGGTACCTTGGTTGCGTCGTTATCGTAGACTTTACTCTCTGAATTAATAGTGAGCGCTTGTGAAATCGTCTTAGGCATGATCGTCAAATGGCCAGCAGTCGGTGTAATCGTGTAATTGTGGTTGGCAGCAGCCGTGCTATCAAACGTAATGCCAATATCATAACCACCAGCATTCACATCACTGCTGAGATCAGCCAGCTGATATGCTGGTACATCGTTACCGACTGCGCCATTAACAGTAGCCTTCAAATCAGTGCCTGTGTAAGCTCTGCCATCATAAACCTTAGTTAACGTTGGCCCGGCAATTGTAATGGCTTTAGGCGTGATCGTTAACTTTCCATTAGTAGTCTTTATATTGTAATTTGAATTCTTGGCTGGATCTGCTGTAATGATCAAATCATAGCCACCGGCGTTAACATCATTGGCTATCGAAGTCATAGCGTAAGCCGGTTCATCACCAGTAACTGCGTCGCTGACACTAGCTTCCATATCAGCACCAGTGTCCGCCTGACCGTCGTAAATTTTGTTGACGGTTGGCGCAGTAATGGTGATATCTTTTTTATTGATCGTCAGAATACCACTTTGAACGTTTCCAGCAGTCACTGCAAAGTTTGGATTATTCCGATTTAATTTAGCAATCCCAGCTGCGTTCAGCGTGACCGCGTAGCTACCGGCATTTTGACTGACTTTCGAAGTATCAAAATCAGTCGCATCCAGCTGCGTCGTCCGGTAACCCGCTGGCCCAGTGACGGTAAACGTTGGCATCTTAGTAGCGTCATTATCATACGTTTTAGAAGTATTGCCAACTGTGACTTTACCGGTAATCGGTTTAGGCATAATCGTTAAGTTACCCTTTGTGACGGTTACCTTGTAGTTTGGATTCTTGGCTGAATCTGCTGTAATAATCAAATCATAACTACCAGCGTTAACATCATTAGTTACTGAAGTCATGGTGTAAACCGGATCATCACCGATAACTGCATCGCTGACACTAGCTTTCAAATTAGCCCCAGTATACGCCTGACCGTTATAAGTCTTGGTCAGCGTTGGTGCCGCAATGGTAATGGCCTTAGGTGTGATCGTAAGTTGACCAGCTTTAACACTGTCAGCTGAAATGACATAGTTCGGGTTATCTTTTTGCAGTGCAGCAATCGTAGCACTGGTTAATTTAACGTCATACGCCCCCACGTTTTGACTAGCAGCCGCTGAAGTATCAAAATCAGCAGCCGTAATTGTTGGCAGCGTGAAGTTTGGATAATCAGTCGCATCCGGTCCAGTCAACGTAAAGGTTGGCACGCTGGCTGCACTATTATCGTAAGTCTTAGTTGCCGAGCTAACGGTCAACGCATCCGTTGTTACCTGTTTAGGCGAAATGGTTAACGAACCTGCGTTAGCGTAGGTAACTGCGTAGTTGCCAGCATCGGCGGATGTGATTGTTGCCGTTATTGGTACTGTCCCAGCGTTAACCTGCTTGCTGATATCAGTCAGCGTAAGTGTTGGTGGAGTCACTCCTGCTGGCACACCGGTCACAGAGTATTGATCATCACTACCAGAATAGGCTCGGCCATCATATGTCTTAGTCAAGGCTGGCAGCGTCACAGTAAGCGGTGCCTTCGTAATTGTAAATGATCCCGCTTTAACACTGGTCATATCAAACGTATAGTTCGGATTAGCCTGCTGTAATTTAGTTAATCCAGCCTGGCTTAACTTCACTTGATAAGTGCCAACGTTTTGGCTGTTAATCCCGCTGTTATCAAAATCAGCAGTCGTCCAATCTGTTGGTACTGTGAAGTTGCTGTCACCAGTCGGTCCTTGCAGCGTATCCGTTACCGGATTATTGGCTGCGCTGCCGTTATAAACTTTACTGCTTCCACCCAACGTAATCGTTCCCGCAGTCAATTTCTTAGGATCAATCTTCAAGTTCCCATTAACCGTCGTAATCGTATAGTTCGGGTTAGCATCCGCCTTAGCCGTTACCGTAATCGGTGCAGCCGTTGTGACGTTCACATTAGTTGGCACGTTGACCGTGTAAACCAATGTGGCACCAGTCGCAACCGTATCAGCTGTTGCGGTCACTGGATCACCATACTGTTTACCGTCATAAGTTTTTTCAACACTATTGGCTTTGATGATCACTGGTCGTTTATCAATGATCAATTTGCCACCAGTAATGCTGTTTTTATCAAGAACATAATCCTTATTAACAACGTGTAGTGCTAGTTTTGTAACATTTGTCGAGTAGCCCATTGATTAAAGCAAATTATATGCAAAAACCCCGCATTTGCGGTAGCTTCTAAGGTGACTA
>NZ_BJDO01000031.1 GCF_005405185.1 Secundilactobacillus hailunensis | reverse complement strand
CTTTCCCAAAAGAAGCGCAATTGGAGGCTTGTTTACCGTGGAATTATGAACCTGATCAGCAATTAGTAACTGAATGAAATACAAAAACGGACTAACTCAAATATGAGGAAGTCCGTTTTGTGTTTCAATACGTCCGGTTATAGTGTGCTTACAGTTAGTCTGTCATTAATTTATTTAATTGTTTCCAATCACTGACCTTGAATAGTACCTAAAAGTTGAAAGAACAATAAGGGGAGTCAAAATACAATGGTATTTTGACTCCCCTATCTTAAATATATTTAGACTATATTGAATTGAAGTATTGAACAAATAGTCATTTATTTACCGTTTTCAGTTAAGAAATTAGCGAGAATACTCCCTAATATAGACTTATGTCATTTTACTTAACAAATTTCTTCCGTGCCTGCCGTTCACTAGCAACCATCGCCCAAGTAGTCAGTGGAATTGTGGCAATGACTGACATCATTGAGAATAGCACCATCAGCACTTCACCAACGAGGATCTTATCGTTTAAGATCTCACCCATCGAATAGTGGACTCCGGCAAACCAAATGAACAGAGCTAAGAACCCGCCGAAAAAGCCAAAGAACAACGTATTAAACGTGGTCCCAATAATCTGCGACCCAACTCTGAAACCGGCTCCCTGTAAGTTCTTAAGCGTGATCTTAGGGTGCTGTTCCAAGATTTCAGCTAGACCAGCTGAAATCGCAATGGCAGCTTCCGCAATGGCCCCTAACGTACTCAGGATAGCGGTGGAAATGGCAACGTCGAGATAACTAATGCCCAAAATATTAGACATTCCTTCAAGGTCTTCGCTATCTTCTTGGCCAAATCCTTGAATCTGCGCCCAGTGTTCTACTGGAATAATGATAATGACCAGTAAGATTAAAACCGCTACCGAAGCATAAAAGGCGACCATCGTACTGTTTGAATCTTTACCGCCTAGGAAGATCGTCATTGCTAGCACGATGATTCCCGTTACTAAGGTTACCAGCACTGGCGGCAAATGAAACGCCATGAGCACCATGGCAAAAAATAGCGCACCAAAGTTAAAAATCAGACTGATCCAAGCCTGCAGTCCCTGAGAACCGCCCACAGCAATCATACAAATCAGTAAAACTAGACCTAACGCTGTAATCGTCCCCATAACTTATGGCCACCTCCTATCATTAGACTGGTGATCCCGCAGGCTAATGGAATCGTCAGTACGATTCCGATCCCGCTAATGAGGCTTTGAACCACCCCCAGTGACATCGTCATATTAAAGGAATAGCCCCAGGAATTGGCGTTCTTTAAATACAGTAGCCCCATTGGCAAAGTTTCGGCCACGAAAATAAAGAAGAGCACGTTAACTAACGGGCCCATGATCTCGCCGCCAATCTGCCTGCCAGATTTAAAAATCTGTTTCGCCGAAATATCTGGTTTTTCGGTTTTTAACGCCATTAATGACGCGATAATATCCGTTGACTCATCCATCACAGCTCCCAGCGATCCGAGAATCGTTTCAGCCAAAAATAACGGTCGCGGTAACTGGGTAACATACTGCATGGACTCGTAGTACACCCCTTTTTCTTGGGTCAAAGCAAACACAATTAAAGCCACGATAATGGAAAGAGCGGTCCCGCCGATCGTTGCCAGCAACGTCATCAGCATTTGCCGGTTAAACCCGATGACAATCAGTAAGGTGAGGGCCGCAAAAACAACGGCCAGCCCACCAAAGATTACCAGCACCATGCCACCCTGCGTATTGGTGTTCCAGGAAACCGCCAGCCAAAACAAGATGCCATTCACGATGACACTGGTCAAAGCCATTAACCCACTAAAGCGCATCAGCACCAGCAATAGACTGATCGTCAGCCAAACGGTAAACGCTAAGACTGTATCCCGTTTAAGGTTACTGACAGTGGCTGAAAGCCGGCCCTTTTGGTGATGAACGGTCAGAAAAACCTTTTGACCGGTATGGTATCCAAGGGTCGTTGCTTCCGACTTCAAATAAGTATTTTCAATTTTCAGATGGGTCCCTTTATTTTGACCATTGGTAATGACACCGTGCAACTCTTGTTCAACTTGCCGATCTTCATTATGGAACTGGTCGGATTGTTTAGCCGAACTGATCTGTTTAACAGATTGAATTTTTAAGATCGGTGTCTGGTACAGACCGTCATCATGTGCCACGCCCAGAACCAATAGCGCACCTAGAATGACCACTAGAAACGGCCACCAGCGTTGCCACCATGACCGCGTCTTATTTGCTTGATTTATCATTTCACTACCACCTTGTCACACACATCATATCATACCCAGCGTGACTGAATTAAATGCATCAGCAGATTTAAACTAACCGTTAGTTTTAAACTTTTAATTATCTGCCCTTGCAATTGAGTGGGTGGATAGGTTAAAATGGTCGAGTGATTGATTACACCAGATTTATAAAGTGAGGGTTAGACATTATGAGAAAAGCACATCCACATGGAGTACAAGGCCGCCGTCCAGTGAACCAGAAGAAGGATACGAAGCGCCAAAAGGAAATTTCAAACTTGCAACAATGGCTTAAGAGCGAAAACAAGAAGTAATTCTTATTGATCGCAAGCATTGTGAGTAAAAAAGTCTCATTTAAGCGACTATGCATGGTCACTTAAATGAGGCTTTTTTTGCTGTCTTTTAAGCTAAGCCTTGATACAGCTCATAGTATTTTCCGTGCTGCTGAAGCAGTTCTTCATGGGCCCCGCGCTCAATGATGCGGCCATTATCGATAACTAAGATCAGGTCCGCATTAAAGACCGTTGACAACCGATGGGCGATCACAAACGTCGTCCGGTGAGCCATTAAATTATCCATGCCAGCCTGAACCAAACGCTCCGTTCGCGTATCAATATTGGAAGTGGCTTCGTCTAAGATCATTACAGGCGGATCCACGATGGCAGCTCGTGCGATGGACAGCATTTGGCGCTGGCCAGAGGATAATTCTTCACCGTCACCCGTGATCTCCGTGTCATATCCAGCTGGGAGTTCATTAATGAAAACATCCGCTCGAGCTAATTTAGCAGCCGAAATCACTTCTGACTCGGTTGCCTGGGGAGCACCATAGCGAATATTATCCCGAATCGTGCCGGTAAAGAGGTGGGTGTCCTGTAAGACGATGGCCATAGCTCGTCGCAAATCGGCCTTCTTGATTGTGGCAATATCCACCCCGTCATACTTAATTTGGCCGCTGTTAATATCATAAAACCGATTAAGCATATTGGTCGTGGTGGTCTTCCCCGCCCCAGTTTCACCCACTAAGGCAATTTTTTCACCTGCCTGGGCTTCAAAGTTAAGATCATGTAATCCTGCACGAGACTGCGGATAGGTGAAGTTAACGTGGGCAAAAGTGATCCCCCCCTTCACCGGTATCCGTGAAGCAGACATATCAGCTGGCTGCCAGAACCAGTCGTCACCCCGTTTGACCAAGATCGTCGTTCCCTGGTCATCTTCGGGTGCTTCATCCAATAGCTGGAAGATGCGCCCAGCACCAGCCATCGCCTGAATGATCGCGTTTAACTGCTGTGAGATCTGGGCAATGGGCTGACTGAAAGAACGGCTCAGCTGCAGGAATGCGGCAATGGTTCCCAACGTCAGCAAGTTTGGGTGCATGATGGCTAAACCACCACCTAATATCGCAATTAAGACGTACAATAAATTCCCCATATTGCCCATAATTGGAAACAGCATGGTGGCAAACCCATTGGCGTATCGGGCATCGTTTCGCAGCGCATCATTATAGGTCTCAAATTCAGTTTGAACCGGTTTTTCGTGGGAAAAAACTTTGATGACCCGTTCGCCGTTCAGCATTTCTTCCACGAACGCATTAAGTTGCCCAATGGCTGATTGCTGCGCCCGAAAATACTTGCCACTGCGATGGGTCAGCCAGCGTACGATAATGATACTGGTAGCAAAAATGGCTAGGGAAACCAGCGTCAGCACCGGGCTTAAGACCACCATGGCAACGAGGGCAAACGTTACGTTGAACAGGGCCACGATAAACTGCGGAAAGCTTTGCGTGATCAACTGCATCAGCGTATCCACATCGTTCGTGTATCGGCTCATTACGTTGCCGTAGTCATTTTGATCAAAGTAACGCAGCGGTAAGGTTTGCATTTTGGCAAACATCTGGTCTCTGATCGATTCTTGAATCCGCTGGCCGAGCACCGCCATGATCTGGGTATAGATCACGGTGGCAATCACCCCAACGTAGAAAATTACTGCCATGACGCCGATCGCCAATAGCAGCGGTCCAAAGTGCGGGTTCGCCGCCCGCATTAACGGAATAATGTAGTGGTCGATCAGCCGCTGAATAAACAGGGATCCGGCTACCCCGGATAAAGCGCTTAAAATGATGGCTATTAGACTGATACTGAGCCAACCCTTATAATCACTCACCAGCAAGCGTAACAGCCGCCAAAACGTCTCACGTCGTTTACTCATGCGTCTCACCCCCGCCCTGCTTCTGCTGTGCTTGGTAAAGTTCGCGGTACCACTGATTATTAGCCAGTAATTCCGCGTGGGTGCCAATGGCTTCAATACCGCCGCGATGCATGATAATAATTTGATCAGCGTCGATAATGCTGTCGACACGCTGCGTGATCATCAGCTTGGTGACGTGGGGCAGATCACGCTTAAACGCCTGCCGAATCCGGGCTTCCGTTTGCGTATCAGTAGCGCTAGTAGCATTATCTAAGATTAGGATCTTGGGCTGCTTCAACAGCGCTCGCGCAATCGTTAACCGCTGTCGCTGACCTCCCGAAACGTTTTGGCCGGTCTGTTCAATCTTAGTATCCAGACCATCTGGCAAACTATCAACAAAATTCTTTGCTTGCGCCTCTTGCAGGACCCGGTTCAGCTGTTCATCCGTGGCGTCCGGATCACCCCAGCGTAAGTTTTCCCGAATCGTGCCTGAAAACAGGATCGTATTTTGCAGCACCATGGCCACTTGATCACGTAAAGTCTTCAGCGCGTACTGCCGCACGTCCTTACCACCCACTCGCACGGTTCCGTTGGCAACATCGTATAACCGGGGAATCAATGACACTAAGGTGGTCTTAGACGTCCCGGTCTCACCGATAATGCCGACAACTGCGCCGCTTGGAATGTGTAAATTAACGTCGTTTAACTGATCTTCATCACTGCCGGGATAACGGAAGGTGACGTGTTCAAAGTCAATACTGCCATCAGGAACCTCAGTCTCAGCATTGGGCTGTACCACAATGTCTGGTGCCGTTTCCAGCACTTCAACGACCCGTTCTGCCGAAGCCTGCGAAACGGACAGCTGTGAGAAAATCATTGCCAGCATATTAAGGCTAAATAAAATCGAAGTGCTATAGGTAAATAGACTGACAAATTGCCCGATCTGAAGGGTTTTGCCAACAATCAACTTCGCCCCCATCCACGATAAGATCAGCATCGTGGTACTGATGACGAACTGCATTAAGGGCATGTTGAACGCCACGATTCGCTGTGCTTTGGCGAAAACCTGCGCGATCTCTTTGGCTGACTGGCGGAACTTAGAAATCTCAGCGCCCTGTTGCCCATAAGTTTTAACGACCCGGATTCCCCTGAGATTTTCCCGTACGACGCGGTTTAATTTATCGTATTGCTTAAATATTTGCCGAAAGAGTGGCCGGGAATGTTTAACGATCCAAAACAGCCCAACAGCGAGTACCGGGACCACGAACACAAATAACCAGCCGGCCTGACTGCTCACCAAAAAAGCCATAATAATTGAAAATAACAGCATGGACGGTGCCCGCACTGCCACTCGAATCAGCATCTGATAAGCGGTTTGAATGTTAGTGATATCCGTAGTTAACCGGGTCACTAAGCTGGAAGTGGCAAAATGATCAAGATTTTGGAAGGAAAAAGTCTGCACCTGGCTAAAAATATCGTGCCGGAGATTCTTCGCGAATCCGGCTGCTGCCTGACTTGAAAACCAACTGGCACTGGCACCGCAAGTCAGCGATACCACTGACATCATCAGCAGCAAGGTACCAATTCTAAGTACTACTGATAGGTGCCCTGGTCGAATGCCCTGATCAATAATGGCCGCCATTAAAAACGGAATAAACGTCTCAATGGCGGTTTCTGAAACCACAAATAATGGCGAAATAATCGTTTGAAGCCGATACTCACGAACTGATTTCAATAATGTGCGTAGCAACTCACACACCCCCCATGTGTTGAAATTACCGTAAGTTTACCATGAGTTTAAGCGTTTTTATGGAAAAAGCACTTGCAAATTGATTGGCTAAAAAAAGATGCCCTTCTACCAAATAATGGCGGAAGAACACCCTTGTTAATTACTGATTTCTAATCGATTAATCCCCAACAACCAAGACTGGCGTGATAGAGCGACGAACAACATAGGAGGTCGTGGACCCCATGATCGCACGGTTTAGACCATGAACCCCAGACTTACCAATAACGGTTAACGTGGTATCTAACAGGTCGGGTAACGTCTCTGCAATAGCTTGCTTTGGGATGCCAACCTCAAAATCAGTTGCCACGTCCACACCGGCAGTCTTCGCCCGCGTCTGCGCGTCTTTGAGTGTTGCCTCAGCTTGTTCTTTCATGTGAGCCATAATGTCGTCGCCAAAAATTGCCCCGTATTGGGTATAGCTTTGATCGTTAGCAATCGCCACAACGGTGATCTTAGAATCATAGTGCTTCGCAATATCCACCGCAGCATCAAGTGCCTGATAAGCATTTTCACTGCCATCTACTGGAACCAGAATTTTTTCAAACATGAGTGCCACCTCCATCGGTTTTCTTATTTTTATGCTACCACATTTGAAAGCGCTATCGCTAAAATTTGTCCCAAATTTATCAGCTAGATTTGACCGTACTCACCGCTAAAAATATTTTTCTGCGCTAAATCGCCACATAACAGTACGTCGCTTCACCTTGCCGAAATGTCAAGATTGAATTCCACATTTTGGCTCCCTATAATAGAGTCTGAGTTTTTGGATCGGGGGAATATCAATGCAACAGACATTACAGAATCTATCGTCAACAATCACGGAAGCTTACCATCACAACTGGGTCATTAAGCTGACATTAAGCCGGTCTCAAGCTGTCACGGGAATGGTAAATACTTCTCCCAGTCACGGTGTATTTTACCTGACGCACAATGGTGATATCGAAAAGTTTGAATTGGGAGATTTAAACGACGTGACCGTCATCGAGAAAAAATGGTGGAAGCTTTAAGCTGAAATCAACTTTCTGAAGGCCGACTCACGATCCGTTTGCATTTTGCTTTTAGCGTACCGGTTTAAGAGCTTCACAATTTGAATAAACTAACTATCAGTCAATAATGGTTGGGTAGTTATCGTAAATCTGACGTGTGCTAAAGTAATCAACGACTTTAGCACCGTCTTTTTCTACCCGCATTAAATGCAGTATGCAGTATAATGAAACCAGTCTAATAATATGGAGGCTATCAAATGGCAGATAAAATTGATCATAGTTTAATCAAAACTGATTTATACGACGCCGTCAATGGCGAATGGCTGAAAACCGCCACTATCCCAGGTGACCACTCAACGACTGGTGGCTTTACCGATCTCTCGGATAGCATTGAAAAGACTTTAATGGCTGACTTTAAGGATTTATTAGCAGGTAAATTAAAGCCGCAAAACGCTGAAATGGGTGAATTCAAGAAATTCTATGAACTGGTCAGCAACTTTGATAAGCGTGAACAAGATGGTAGCACACCGTTAAAGCCCTACCTTGACCGCATCGAAGCACTCAATAGTTATCAAGATCTTAGTGATCAGCTGGCTGACTGGATTTTAACTGGTCTGCCAACCCCATTTTCACTGGATATCGATTCTGATATGAAGGGTTCACATAACTACGCTTTATTTGCTAGTGGTCCCCGTCTGTTCTTACCCGACAAGACTTATTACGATAAGGATAACCAGGCGGCTAAACAACTGATGCCCGTCCTTGAAAAGATGATGGCGCAGTTGTTCAAACTCGCCGGTTTCGGCGATGCTAAGGCTCAGCAAATTATCGAACAGGCAACCGCCTTTGATAAACTGATTGCGCCACACGTGAAATCAGCTGAAGAAGGTGCGGACTACAGTAAGATGTATAACCCACGTACCTTGGATCAGATTGATAACAGTACTGATCAACTCGATCTGAAAACAGCAATTACTAGCTTAGTTCACGGTACCCCAGAAAAGATCATCGCAACTGAGCCAGCCTACTTCGATGCACTGAATGATTTGCTAACTGCTGATCACTTCCAGATGATGAAGAGCTGGATGCTGTTTAAGGCTGTTATGGGCCTGTCTGGCTACTTAACCGAAGAACAGCGTCAGGCCAGCACCATTTACAGCCGAGCCATGAGTGGTCGTAAGGAAGCCCGTAGTCAGGCGAAATCAGCCTATGATCTCGCTACTGGTGTCTTTGACCAAGTTGTTGGTGACTACTATGGCCGCAAATACTTCGGTGAGACTGCCAAACAAGATGTTCATGACATGGTCGTTAAAATGGTCAACGTGTATAAGAAACGGTTAGCCAACAACACCTGGCTGGGTAAAGCAACCCGTGAAAAGGCGATTTTAAAGCTGGATAAGCTGGGAATTCAAGTCGGTTATCCTGATAAGATCGATGCCCTTTACAGCAAATTCAAAGTCACGCCTGCAAGTGATGGTGGCAGTGTGTTATCAAATCTGATGACCTTCACCCGCATCCGTAACGAAGACGACTTTGCTCGTTGGAACCAGCCAGTTGATCAAACTCGCTGGGAAATGAGTGCGGACACCGTCAACGCCTACTTCCACCCGTTCTATAACATCATTGTTTTCCCCGCTGCGATTCTGCAAGCCCCATTCTACAGTCTTAAGCAATCGTCTAGCGAGAACTTCGGTGGCATTGGTGCAGTCATCGCACACGAAATTTCCCATGCCTTTGATAATAACGGTTCGTTATTTGATGAAAATGGGAGCTTGAATAACTGGTGGACGGAAGCTGACAATCAGCACTTCCACGAATTAGCTGAGAACATGATCAAAGAATTCAACGGTCTGCCATACGCCGGTCAAAAGGTCAATGGTAAGCTTACTGTATCTGAAAACATCGCTGACGCTGGTGGCCTATCCTGTGCCCTCGAAGCAGCTAAAGGTGAACCTGACGTAGATTTGAACGCCTTCTTCCTCAACTGGGCCAAGATCTGGCGTCAAAAGGCTACGCCAGAACGGGAACAACTACTCTTGTCCATTGACGTTCACGCCCCATCCAAGTTGCGCGCCAACGTGCAAGTTCAAAACCTGGATGACTTCTTTAGTACCTTTGACATTCAACCCGGTGACAAGATGTACAAGGCACCGGCCGACCGCGTTAAAATTTGGTGATTTCTGAAAATGAGTTTTATGACAACAGCCAAGTTCCCTTCTAAACGGGAGCTTAGCTGTTGTTTGTTATAGAATTCTTCATTCTTGACTATCGGCTGAATTTTGCGTAGTATTTTTTAAAAATAGGTGGAGGCCTTTTCTTATGCACAATGTTTATTTTGATCATGATGGTAACGTTGACGATCTCGTTTCACTCCTGCTGTTACTGCAAATGCCCGATGTTAACTTAATCGGTGTCGGTGTCATCGATGCTGACGGCTACGTTGATCCTGCTTCCTCAGCATCCAGAAAAATTATCGATTTATTCGGACATGCTGGTCGTAAACCGGCAGCGGTTGCGAAATCTAACTCTCGACCAGCACACCAATTCCCCAAAGAATGGCGGTTAAGTGCCTTTTCATTTGACGATTTTCCGATACTAAATGAACATGGTGCACCCAAAACACCGTTGGCAGAGAAACCGGCCCATCTCGATATGGTCGATGCCATCAAGCATTCCGATACACCAGTTACTCTAGTAATGACTGGCCCGTTAACGGATCTAGCTCGCGCGTTAACAGCCGATCCGTCTATCGCCGGCAACATTGAACAATTGTACTGGATGGGCGGTACCATGAACAACCAAGGTAACGTTTCCGAACCCGGCCAAGATGGTACGGTCGAATGGAACGCTTACTGGGATGCCCAAGCAGTTAAGAGCGTTTGGACCTCACCATTAAAAATCACGATGGTCGGCCTAGACAGCACTGATCAAGTTCCGTTGACCAAGGATCTGCGCACCCGCTGGGCAAAACAGCGCCGCTACCCTGCCCTTGATCTCATCGGTCAAGGCTACTCACTGGTCCACTCATTTGAAGCCAACTCCACTTACTATCTCTGGGACGTTTTAACCACTTTGGTCAGTGACTACCCTGAACTAGTGGATTCAAAATCGGTTAAAAGTGCGGTAATTGACCATGCGCCAGCTGAAGGCCGGACATATATCACTGAAACTGGTCGCGACATTACTTTTGTTACCAACGTCCATGCTGAAGCATTCTTTGATAAGATCGATGAACTGGCTAAAAGTGCAACTGATTAATCAGGTAAATGAAAAGCGGAGTCAACGTTCATTTGGACGTTGACTCCGCTTTTACTGAAACCTGCTCTACAACTCTGATTCCGGCCGTATAACAAAGAAGCGTCAAGCTCCCCAAACCCAGGGAACTCGACGCTTCTTTGTTATACTCTGGAATCAACCCAAGTTGTATCACACGCTATATAATCTCTTCACGCAGCCCAATAAAAATTGTCAAAATCAGCAAATCCGCTGATCCGCCTAAACTAAGGTTACGTTCAGTGAAAACATCGTTTAATTCGTTAAGAAATGCCATTCCCTGAACGGTTCGACTGCCGCCTAGAACAAAGTAATGCTGTGACTGCTGATGCGCCCAGTCGACCACGGAGTCAGTCTGCGCGCGTTTCACCAAATTAGTGTCCACCGTGCTGCCGACAATGGTCATTAGCGTATCCAGTAAACGCTGATTCTTAGTTCCCTGGTGTTTCCGTAACGCTGGTAACGCCACGTTCATCACCGTTGGGAAACCCGCCTCAGCCTCACCGCGAATACCCTTGATACCGTATTTTAAATACTGCTTTTCACCAGCGGTTAACGCTTCGGGCGACTTATCATCTAAGCCTTTAAAATCATTCACCGTCAGATCTTTCAGCATTGCCTTCACAATATCTGGTAGCGAGAATTCACTATGATCCACGCGATAAGCATCCGCCGTCACAAGAATGCCCAATGAGAAGATAGCACCCTTATGCGTGTTGACCCCTTCAGTGGCCCCAAACATCGTGTGTTCGGCAACCACCCCATCGGGCCGAATGCCTAAAAACAGGTCGTGCAGGTCATCGCCTTGAAAGTTTGCGCCATGGGTCGCGCAACGGTCAAAGTACTGTCGTAGGCTGACCGCGCTGTCGATGAAGGTGAAAACGTCCATGTCGGGATGCGGCCCGCTAGAAACGGGATCCACTAGTCCTGGCTTAGGGTTAACACTCACTTCATATAACAACGCCCGTAAAGCATCACTGACCAAGGTGGTCTTTTGAGTCTCGTCCATCATTGACGTCCTCCATCAGAGTTGAATTCAGCATTATAGATCTCACTGATTCGCTGTTGTAACTCCAAAACAGAATGGCGTCTAGAACGCGCACAATCCTTAGCTTCACGGTTGCAAAGCAGACATTTTCGGACTGGCATTTGAAAGTCGGACCGAGAAAGTGCCCGCGAACTGCCGGCGTGCATCACATCAACATCAAACAATCTGCCAAGGTGGTCATGGTCTTCAAATTCAACCGCTAATTTTTTAACGGCTGTTGGGTCCAGTTCAACCGTCATGAAAAGTTCATTACCGGTTGGTTTATCCCACTGCGCCACCGTTTTAAAGTGCCGTGTCTGCGCCTTAAGCTGGTCATAAAACCGGTTCATTCCAGCTGAAAATAACCGCCGAAGCTGATCATTATTTTTAATTGGCCCAGGAATATTCAGCTTAATGGCAATCAGTGTTTGCGTTGGGGATTGTTTTAGCAATTGCTGCTGCAGTGCAACCCGCGCATCCCGATTATCCAGCACATCGGTGATTGTCTGTGGCTGACCCGTTTGAAATATGGCGACCATAACCTCAGTCCTTTCAGAGAATTGTCTAACGAGTAAATTTAGTCTTTAACTTCTTTAACTGTGTCAATGATTGAGCCATCACGGTATTCGATCATGGCAACAGTGCGGTCGGTGAATTCAAGTGGCTTTGGCTTACCCACTTTTTGTTCGGCCAATCTTTGCAGATCTTCAATCTTGTAAACTGGCACACCAGGTAAGTTACCAAGTGCTTCTTGAAGATCCTTACGCTTAGGGTTGATGGCAATCCCGTATTCAGTCACCAAAACGTCAACTGAATCACCAGGGGTAACAACCGTCGTTACGTCTGGGACAACAGTAGCGATACGGCCACGAACTAATGGGGCTGAAATGATGGTCAACTTAGCAGTTGCGGCATCTTGGTGCCCACCAATGGCACCACGGATAACGCCATCAGAACCTGACATCACGTTCACGTTAAACTTAGTGTCAATTTCAAGTGCACTCAAGATAACAACGTCTAATTGGTCGACCATGGCACCTTTGTTGTCAGGATCAGCGTACCATGACGCATCGATTTCTTGTTGGTTGGCATTGGTGTGCATGGAATCAGCAGCACCCTTGTCAAAGTCTTGCACATCCATGACTTTGTCGACTAAACCTTCTTTTAACAGATCAGTTGTTGGCTTGGTAATACCACCCAAAGCAAATGAAGCTTTGATCTTGTTGTCAATCATGGCTTGACGCAGGTAACGGGTAACGGCCAAGGCTGCACCACCGGAACCGGTTTGGAATGAGAAGCCATCCTTGAAGTAAGGTGAGTTAACAATCACATCGTTAACCGTTGAGGCAATCTTCAATTCTTTAGGATCCTTAGTGAAACGAGTGGCGCCAGAACCAATCTTGTCTGGATCCCCTACTTTATCAACTTTAACCACGTAGTCCACTTGGGTCTGCTTGATTGAAGCTGGCGTGTTGGGGTAACTGACGATGTTATCAGTCAGTAAGACAACTTTGTCGGCGTATTGCGCATCCATTAAGGCATAGCCCAATGAGCCAAAGACTGCATCGCCTTCCATACCGTTGGCATTACCAAGTGCATCCGCATTAGGAACACCCAAGAAAGCAACGTCGATCTTGATGTCGCCGTGTTCGATAGCACGGGCACGGTTACCATGTGAACGGAAGATAACGGGGTTCTTTAAACCACCATGTGACACGAAATCACCTAATGAGCCGCGCATACCTGAACTGGTAATGTTGGTGATAGTACCCGCCTTGATAGCTTCGATCACCATATCGTTCATCACGCCAGTCAATGATGAAGGTGCCAAGGTTAGATCCTTATAGCCGGCATCAATGATCTCACGCATAACCGTATTAAAGACAAAGTCACCGTTCCGGAAATGGTGATGGAACGAAATGGTCATGCCGTCTTTTAAGGTATCTTTGATCACTTGTTTGATTGAGGTAACAACTTTATCGTCACCGGTTGAAACGTGCACCTTAGGAGCGACCCGTTGAATTTCAGGGTGGCCGATTTCAGTCGTTTCGAATGGTTTGTAGTTCAAATCTTTCATAACATCTTCTGGTAAGTCGCGATTAACACTATTTTTCAATGTAATTACCCTCCTCATCAACTAGGTTGGAAGCCTTAGCAAGCCGCATCACACGTTGAGCCCGTAATACAACTGGCCGGTCAACCATTTGACCGTTCATCGAGATAACACCTGAACCCTTCAGACGTGCTTCTTCGATAGCGTTGATCACGTTTTTGGCGTTCAGCACTTCTTTTTCGGTTGGTTCGTAAACTTTGTTAACCATTGCGATTTGACGAGGGTTAACCAGTGACTTACCATCGAAGCCAAGTTGGTGAATGTATTCAGTTTCACGGTAGAAGCCTTCAGTATCGTCCATGTTAGTAAAGACCGTATCAAAGGCAGCCACACCAGCTGCACGAGCGGCGTGAAGCACCATGTTACGGGCAAAGACTAATTCGGCACCATCAGGGTAACGGTGGGTCTTCATATCAGTGGTGTAATCTTCTGCAGAAAGTGCGATCCCAATCATCCGGTCGGAAGCAGCGGCGATTTGAGGAGCGTTTAACACACCCTTAGCACTTTCAATAGCAGCCATTAAATGAGTAGAACCGGCTTCTCGGCCAAATTCTTTTTCGGCGGCTAAGATATCATCCTCTAATTGGTGAACCATTGCTGGGCTTTCGGTCTTTGGTAAACGAATGACATCGATACCGGCTTTAACCATGGCTTTAACATCGTTAGCATAGTAAGGTGTGTCTTGACCGTTGACCCGGACAACTAATTCAGCGTTGCCGTAGTCTTGGGTCTGGAGTGCTTCGTATACTAAAACGCGCGCAGCATCCTTTTCGGACATTGAAACGGAATCTTCCAGATCAAACATGATGGAATCGGCACCGTAGATACCGGCGTCCTTCACCATTGCTGGGTTATTACCCGGGACAAACATCATTGTACGACGTAAACGTTCTTCATTTTCAGCCATTATAATACCTCCCACGCTGGTTGATCAGTGGTCTGGCTAGCGCGTTGCACTGCCGCGATAGTACGTGCTTTAATGACACAGTCAAGCGCACCCTTATCCACTGCTTTAACCTTAGCTGCTGTAACATCCAAGTTATTCAGCGTCGTTGTAATGACCTTACGAATCTGGTCGCCGAATTGTTTTTCAACATCGGACTGTAAATCAATTTGAATCCCGGTTGCTGCTTTAGAAATCATAATCTGAATATCTGATGATTCCAAAGTACCAGCAACAGCTGTTTCTTTAATTTCCATCAATGTTCATTCCTTCCTGAATCCTTTTTTGTAGGGGTGTTAAATGATTTTGGATAAACTGGGCAGTCGTTTCAGGCACAAAATCTGATAAACTGCTCAGCTCACCATTTTTGATGAACTGTCTGACTTGTGTTGCGGTGATCACTTGCTGATCACTTGTGAGTGTCTGTGTCCGATCAATTACCTTTACCTGAACTGCTGGTGGTAATTCCCGGTTGAGCACTTCGTTATAAATATTGGTGGTACGCGATAATGGCTCCGACCCAACGTAGCGTGTTTTGATATTCAGCGCTGGCGCAATGACGTTTCTAAAAATACGGGCGTCTAACGTGGTCTGATAAGTTACCACCTGATCCGGCGATGCTAGGAAGTAGGCTGGAAAAGTGGCGTAACTGACCATGTAGTCGCCACCGTCAACCACGATCACGTTGTCCAAATCGGCCGTACCCGCCTGAACTAACTGGAACCGTTCCGTGGTGGTAAATAAGGACGCATCCGTGTTGACCACGAACACGTAAACCAAATCGTTTTGACTGGCCGCCTGTTCCACTAGGTAACGATGGCCACGCGTAAACGGATTGGCGTTCATGACGATGCCGGCAACCTGCTTGTCGTTTTGATCATCGACTCGAGGAATCTCGGCCAGAAAATCGTTCACATCTGGGCTGCCAGTTTCTAAAAATGCCGCCTCATCTGAATGAGCCAGTTCGCTAAAGCCAATATGCTGAAAACTCTCACTGTACTTGAGCTTGGTAAACACGAATAAATGATAGACATGCTGTGCAAATTGGCGGTTGACCAGTTCAGAAACGATGGCGTTAAAACGCGAACCGTTAGTGACACCCTTGTTGCACACACCGATGTATTTCAGCACGTTACCCGCAACTGATCCGGTGGCAACCAAATCATCGCCGTTATAAATACCAATCGTGTAGTCGATTTGATCAACTTCATTAGCGGCAAAATTAGTAATGTTCAAACTGGTCAAAAAGGCTTGCCAGTCTTTTTTGACTTTAGGGTCGTTCAAATATAAATCGACAATTTGGTTGTCCATATCAGTCCTCCGTAACCAATTCTCTCTGCTGATCTTGGTCGTCCGCATAATCTTCAACGGCTTGGCTGACCGTAGCCACCACTTGTTCGTTAAACACGCCGGGAACAACTTCTTCCGCGGTAGGTGTTTGAACCACGCTAGCAAGTGCTTTAGCAACAACTAATTGCAACTTAGCATCAACGTGAGTAATGCCGCTAGCTAGCAGGCCCTTAAATAAACCTGGGAAAGCTAAAATATTGTTGACCTGATTAGGATGCTGGCTAGAGCCAGTCGCAATTACCTTAGCACCGGCTTTAGCAGCCTCCTCCGGTTCAATTTCAGGAACTGGGTTGGCTAACGCAAAAATGATTGGATCCTGAGCCATGCGTTGAACATCGTGACCGGATAATAGATGCTGATCAGAAAGGCCAATAAAGACGTCCTGATCATCCATAACATCCGTTAATTTAAGTCCCTTTTGATCGTCACTGGTTCCAATCTGGGCAGCAAATTCTCGTTGGTAACGATTATAGCGTGAATCGTTGGCAGTTACGACACCGTACACGTCAACCAGCGTCAAATGGGTGATGCCGGCCGCGTATAATAGCTTAGCCGTTGCTAAACCAGAAGCACCGATCCCGTTGATGACAACGTGGAGATAGTCTAGACTCTTACCGACCACCTTAGCAGCGTTAATTAATCCAGCCAGTACAACGATGGCTGTACCTTCCTGGTCATCGTGGTACACCGGAATATTGAGTGTTTGACTCAATGCATCTTCAATCTCAAAACACTTTGGTGCTGCGATATCTTCCAAATGAATGCCAGCAAAGGACTGCGAAATATTTTGAATGGTTTTAACGATTTCTTCAGGTGATTCTTGATTAACGGCAATTGGGATGGCGTTGATACCAGCCAAGTCTTTATACAATAAGGCCTTGCCTTCAATCACTGGCAACCCACCAGCCGGGCCAATGTTACCTAGACCCAAAACAGCGGATCCATCAGTGATCAAAGCCACTAGCTTACCACTGACCGTATACTTATTTTTTAACTCTGGGTGTTTGGCAATTAACTTTGAAAGTACTGCCACGCCAGGGGTGTACGCTTTGCCTAAATCAGCTTTGTTATGAACACCAAGGTCAGATTGGATGTCTAAAACACCCGTATGATCCTCATGCACTTTTAAAATCTCGTTAGTATCTGTCAATCGCACCATTCCTTTCAAACTGACACTTGTGATTTTATTATCAAACTCTTCTACTCTTATAGTCTACACCGATACTTTAACTTTTTCAAATATAAATCAGATTTTTTAAATATTTAAAATAACGTTTTTTATTCTGACAAAAGTTTTCAAAAAAATGAATTTTTAGGGTTGAACATGCTATGATAAGGAGTAAGTCATAAAATAACCTGATCAATGTTGAATCCGAGTTTGAATTCCGCATTTATGAAAAACAAGACGAACATTGCACATTAACCCGTCGGACAGATTCTTATAGGAGGAATTCACTTGGAAAACACGAAGTCTCGCGAACAGCTTGCTAATATTGCCCGTGATTACTACTTATCTAAATTAACCATTTCGCAAATTTCAAAAAAATACGACCTTAGCCGTTACCTGATCACTAAAGCTTTAGATGATGCTTTAGCTAACGGTCTAGTCAAGATCTCGATCAACGCCCCCATTGACCGTAATATGGAACTGGAGGCTCGCTTTAAAAAGCAGTTTGGCTTGCAGAACGCGTTTATTTTAAAAGATGCTGACAATACTAATGAAGATTATGAAAACGTCGTGGAATTTGCGGCGGAAGAAATTCAGGATATGCTGCACCGCAGTAACGTTATTGGTGTTGGCTGGGGCGGAACAGTTGCCAACGTGATCAACCACTTTCAGTCTGAGATCTTAGATGACCTCGTCTTTACGCAGTACATGGGCGATAATTTAAAGTACAACTCCACCCTGGGTGCGACGCCGTTAGTGCAAAAAGCAGCCGCTAAGTTTGGCGCCAGCTTTCGAACAATTCCGGCCCCACTTTATATCATTAATGATTCAACTCGTGCAACATTAAAAGAAGAACCCGCGTTGGTACCCGCTTTTACGACCATGGCTAAAATGGATCTGCTATTTGCCGGCGTTGGGACATTGGCCTCAGTCGACTCCATTCCGCTCTGGCGTAATCATCGTGATGAAATTTTGGGAAGTATTGATCCCGATAACGTTGCCGGAATGTTATATGGTCGCCCATATGATATCTATGGCCACATTCTAAATACTGGGCAGGATAAGCTCTTTGGTTCCTCGCTAGACGTGATTTTAACCGTCCCGCATCGCTTTGCCATCGTTAAGAGTAAGTTCAAGAGTCGGGCTTTACTGGGTGCGATTCGCGGTGGTCTGCTAACGGACTTTGTTACTAATGAATCCGTTGCAAACCGAGTTTTAATTGAAATGGATCGTTCATAACCAAAAAGGGGTCAACGGATGTTTGGTCTCAGAATATAAAAAACAACAGGTGTGCAGCCAAAAACTGCACACCTGTTGTTTTTTATAAGTGGCGTCAGTTGAAAAAACTCGGTATTTTAATGCCGAGATGAATCAACGTCTTGGACGTTCACCGTTGTATCGGTCTAATTGTGGTGTCAATCACGATAGGGACATTAATGCCGCAGTCAATATCTTACAAACGACTGCGTAACTTAGCGTCTAAAAGACTATCTGGCATGGAACGTGCCTTAGTAAATAGCCGTAACCGCTGCATGCCATTCGTAGAATGCTGTGTAAGTCAGCGGTATTCCTAGAAGCTCATTACTTTAGTGACGAGTAGTTCACATTACCGGGACTGACCGGTGAGTTTGTTTCTTATCTAAATCCTGTAGAAATGTCGATAACGCTTCATTAAATTGCGCTGGCTGTTCCGCCATTACAATGTGACCGGCAGCTTTAACGATCTGTGCCTGTCCTTGAGGTGCAAGCTGAGCCGTGGCTGCAGCAAATTGCGGATTAAAGTAAGGTGATTTTTCACCCGCGATCACCAACAATGGAATCGGCAGTCGCAGCAAAACGTCCCGCCAATCCTGAAAAGCATGGTCCACTAAACAAGCGTAATTCTGTTCTGTGTCGTAAGGACGTGCCTGTCGAGCTGCTTGAACACTGGTCCGGACCTCTTCTGACACTGGCGTCACAGTTGCTGACCCCATCGGCAGTTTTAAGACTGCCGGGAAATTCTCCCAGGTTAGATTCTTAAAACCAAAGGACCACGTTTCATCGCTGATCATCTTGGGGCTCTGATCGACATCAACAAACGCACTAAACCGTTGACTATCAAACAGTGACGCGTACGCAAACAGCGTGCTGGCCCCCATTGAATTGCCGATACCGACCACATCATGAACCTCCAGCCAATCCAACAGCTCCTTAACGTCCAGCGCGTGCCGACTCATCCGGCGACCCTTCAGCGTCCGTTGCGAAGCCCCTTGATTGCGAGCGTCTAAATTAATGACCCGATAACCCGCATTTAATAGAAACTGAACTGTTGGGGCCCAAATCTCACGGTAACTGCCGATACCGCTTAGCAGCAAGACCGGCTGGCCGTCACCCTCATCAGTAAAGTCTAATTTGATATGGTCACTTGTTGTAAATTTCATTTTTCACACCTCAATAAAAAACGAGTTGTCAGCAAATGCCTACCCAACTCGTTCAATAATGACTATTTTAAGTTCACTATTCAGCAGCTAATAAGACTTCGTTCATCTTACGAGCTGATTCATGCATCTTAACGGTTTCTTCGTCAGTCAAGTTCACTTCAATGACTTGGCGAATACCGCTGCCGTTGATTACTGCTGGTGAGCCGATATAACCATCTTCTAGACCATATTGGCCGTTAACTGGTGCTGAAATTGGCAGTACCAGATTTTCATCCATCAAAATGGCCCGGCAGATTTTCATCAGACAAACGGCAACCCCGTAGAACGTTGCGCCCTTTCGGCTGATAATTGCACCACCCTTTTTCTTAACGTCGTCTTCGATTTGAGCTAGACGGTCAAGATCAACGTTGGGTAAGCTTAACAATGGCTTGCCAGCAATTGTTGCTTCATCATAAGCAGCAAATGAACTGTCACCGTGTTCACCTAAAATGTAAGCGTCGACTTCACCAGTGTTAACGTCAAATTCCTTGCTCAAGGCAACTTGTAACCGGGCACTGTCTAATGAAGTCCCAGTTCCGATGACCTTGTTCTTTGGGAAGCCAGAAATATGTTGCGTCAAAGCAGTTAAAATGTCAACTGGGTTAGCTGATACCACGAAGATACCGTTAAAGCCGCTGTCAACGACTGGGGTAACGATCGATTCCAAAATCTTGGTATTCTTGTTAACTAAGTCCAGACGGGTTTCGCCTGGCTTACGAGGAACGCCCGCTGTGATCACAACAATATCTGCATCAGCAGCGTCTGAATATTCACCAGTTCGAATCTGAGCTGGCGTCATCATCGGTGTCAGGTCTTCCAAATCAAGGCTATCACCTTCAGCGTGTTCCTTTTGAAGATCAACGATTACCAATTCATCGATCCCACAATTTTGAAGTAATGAAAAAGCAAATGATGATCCAACAGCGCCGTCACCAACTAGTAATACTTTACGGTGTTTTTTAATCATAATGACAGTCCCCTTTCAGTCAATCCTGATATCTAATGACTCGTTTCATGTTTTATTTGTTTGTTATTTAAGTCACATTCATTATACTGCATTTTAGCCGAAAATGTTTACTTTTTTAAAAAAATACCTGATTTTTTTAAATTTTTTAAATCTAATTTTGCTAAATCACAAAATACAGCTTAATTAATTGAGTGATTAATTTAACATGAGTCCGGATTGTTTGCAACATTTTTTATGCATTCACAAACGGGTTAAATTCATGTTGGTGTCTCGCCAACATCTGGCCGTCAAAACTTTTTGGCTTGTGAAACTCACCTATCAGCAAAATTAGTCAAAAATAAAAACCCTAGCTTGGCTAACAGCCTAACTAGGGTTTTTATATCTGAAATTTAGTTACATTCAGTTTAGCGCGTACTCTTACGAATCATTAGTTTAGTCGCAACAATGACCTTTAGCGGGACTTCCCGCCCGTTTTCCAAGCGCGTTTTCATTAGCTCAACCGCACTCACGCCCATTTGATCCGTGGCAACGTGCACGGCACTGAGCTCTGGATAAACGTACTTGGCTACCGAGGTATCGTTAAAACTAAACAGGCTGACACGGTCGGGTATGGCAATGTTTTCTTCACCTAACGCCTTTAGCGCGCCAATCGCCATCGGGTCGTTGCTGATAAAGAAAGCGTGCGGCAGCTCATCGCCGAGATCATGAATCGCTTGTTTCATCATTTCATAGCCGGACTGATTAGTGTAATTACCCTCATAAGCAAACCGGGGATTAAACAACTTTCTGGCCGTCATGATTGATTTAAACGCCTTAAAACGCTGATCTGGAATCTTAAGCACGCCATCGGTAGTGTACTCTGAACCATAGATGATTCCTAGATCCTGACTTTTAGGCAACAGATAATCGATAACTTTTAGCACTGCTGGCGCATATTCGGTGACAATACTGTCAAACCCCTGTCTCATTTCGTCCCAGTCCACAAATACGAGGTTATCGCTAATGGCACTTAATTCTTCAACCTGTGCCTGACTGTATTTGCCAACCGCAATAATACCATCAACGTCCTTGCTGATTTCAGAAACCTGATTTTGAAAGACCGGAATCGTTTGAATGTGCAGTTCTTGACTGCGCCTTTCAATTTCCATGCGAATCTTCATATAGTAAAGATCATCTAACTCTTTATTGATCGAATACCACTGAACGACCGCAATTTTGTAGGTATCAGGTACTTGCGTTACCCGTTTGGTTTTGGTGTAGTTCAATTCTTCAGCAATTTCAAAAATGCGCTGGCGCGTGTCATCGCTAACCGATAGTGTCGTGTCATAGTTAAGGACTCGAGAGACGGTGGACAGGGAAACACCCGCTTTTTGAGCAATATCTTTCAACGTGACTTTCATAACCGATGCTTCCCCTTCTTCATGTTATAGTTTACCCAATTTGGGCAATAAACCGGTCAAACGCAGCCTGGCCTGCATCATCCCACTTAAAGACACCAGCATCTTGGAGAACCCGGGCAAAGACGTTACCGATCGACTGATCAATGATCTTATCAGCGTTATCAGCAGTAAACTGGTTATTAGCCTTCAGCTGATCAGCCCAAGTCTTGTGATAATCCTTCATCTTGTTGGGTTCGCCCAAGACATAGTGTTTAACTTCTTGCATCTCAGTTTTAAGCCGAGCTGGTAAAATTGCCCGACCCATCACTTCGATCAAACCAATATTTTCCTTCTTAATATGCTGTACATCCTGATGCGGATGGAAAATGCCGTCTGGGTACTTCTCAGAGGTTTGGTTATCCCGCAGCACAATGTCCAATACGAATTTAGACCCACGACGATAAGCAATTGGTGTTACCGTATGGTGCCGTTCGTTATTAGTATAAGCACGGACGTCTACTGATTCATCGTCATAGTGCTGCCAGTTGTTAGCGATAGCTGTCGCTGCGTTGATCAGGGGTTCAGGCTTATCACCTGAAAGCCGAATCGTTGACATTGGCCACTTTACGATACCCGCGTCCACATCATCGAAACCGGCTAGTTTGATTTTCCGGTCAATTGGTGATTTCATCATTGGAAAATCATGCCGGCCACCTTGATAGTGATCCTGCGCAAGCATTGAGCCACCAACAATTGGCAGATCGGCATTGGAGCCCACGAAGTAGTGTGGGAATAGACGGACGATTTCCAGCAAGTTACTAAACGTATGCTGATTGATCAGCATTGGCCGGTGAGCTTGCAGCAAGAAAATCGCGTGTTCACTAAAGTAAGCATACGGTGAATATTGGAAGCCCCAAGGTTCACCGCCCAGATCCAACCGAATCACCCGGTGGTTTGTCCGAGCTGGATAGCCCAAACGGCCACGGTAACCTTCGTTTTCAATGGCCAACTGGCTTAACGGATACGTATTAGTTTTCTGTGTCCGGGCTGCAGCAATGGCCTTAGGATCCTTTTCAGGCTTAGACAAATTAATCGTGATCTCGAGATCGCCATATTGCGTCGGTGCATTAAAGACAATGTTTTTGGCGATCGAACGCGTCTTAATATAGTCATTTTTACGACTTAAATCATAGAAAAAATTAGTGGCATCTTCAGGTGACTTTTGGTATTCATTCCAGAACTTCTGATTAACCTTGGCTGGCGTTGGTGTCAGCAGATCAGTTAATTCAGCTTCCAAAATATCACGGTCAGATTGACCATCTTCAATTTTACCGTTTTTAACGGCCGTTTCCAGCAGTGCGTCCACAATATCCAATAGCTCATCACTCTTGGCATCAACCGCAGCACCGTCACCAACTAAGCCTAAAACCCGGTTAGTGACATAGATGCGGTCAAGCGGCTGATAGGTGCCACTGTCGATCACGGCATCAACAAACTTACTAACAGTTTCTGTCATCTTAAGCTTCACCTCGGTCATTGTAACCCTTTGGATGAGACGTCTTCCAGTTCCAAGCCGTCTTGATAATTTCTTCGACGTCATCATACTGCGGCTTCCAGCCCAATACCTTACGAGCCTTGTCACTAGCAGCAATCAGAGTGCTTGGATCACCGGCACGACGGGGTGCATCTTCAGCAGGAATTTCTTTGCCAGTTGCTTTGCGAGCAGCTTCCAAAATTTCTTTGTTAGAGAATCCAGTTGATGAACCAAGGTTAAAGGCATTGCTGTCATTGCCGGCTTTCAAGTATTCCAGTGCCAGAATATGAGCATCCGCTAAGTCCACAACATGGACGTAGTCACGAACGTTAGTCCCATCCTTGGTTGGATAGTCGGTCCCAAAGATCTTCAAGCCAGTCCGTTCACCAGCAGCCACTTGTAAAATAATTGGAATCAAGTGGGTTTCTGGATGGTGATCTTCACCAATTGAGCCGTCAGCTTTAGCACCGGCAACGTTGAAGTAACGCAGCGCAACAAACTTGATACCATAAGCTAGATCAGACCAGTGAATGATCTTTTCCATGCATAACTTACTCTCGCCATATGGGTTCGTTGGAATCTGTGGATCAGTTTCCTTGATTGGAATCTGTTTTGGTTCGCCATAGGTGGCAGCCGTTGAACTAAAGATGATCCGCTTAATGTTATGATCGCGCATTGCTTTAAGCAAGGTGATCATACCACCAGTGTTGTTATCAAAGTACTTCAATGGATCCTTCATTGATTCCGGCACAATTGAAAAGGCCGCGAAGTGAATAACGCCTTCCACGTTAGTTTCCTTGTTAAAGACTTCATCCAAAAAGGCCCGGTCGTGAATATCACCTTGGTAAAAACGGGCTTTAGGATTGACCGCTGCCCGGTGGCCCGTGATCAAATTATCGATCACTGCCACGTCGTACCCCTTTTCAATTAATCGGTCAACTGTGTGTGAACCAATGTAGCCCGCACCACCTAATACAACAACTGTCATAAAAGATTACCTCCATAGCTTTCTCTTTAATTCATTTCCGATATAAAAGCGCTCTGCAAATTTAATTGCTTTGCGCTTTTTTAAAACCTCTTTTAAATTCTATTAAGCTGTGATTTCCTTAGGACCATCAGCAATGCTTGCAACATAGAAGCTAGCTGCATAACCAATTTCCTTCTTGTAAACATCACCGACGTTCTTAATGAAGTCATCAACGTTGGCTTTGTTGACGATGGCAATGGCACAGCCACCAAATCCGGCACCGGTCATACGGGCACCCAGAACACCGGGCTGCTTCCAAGCAGTTTCGGCTAAGGTATCCAATTCCTTACCAGTAACTTCATAGTCATAGTGTAATGAAACGTGTGAAGCGTTGACTAACTTACCGAATTCTTCAAGTTCACCGGCACTCAATGCCTTTTGAGCACGTAATGTCCGCTGGTTTTCAATGACCGCGTGACGGGCACGTTTGATCAACGTATCATCATTGATCAAGTAAGCTTCCTTATCAAATTCTTCTTGTGAAAGTTCACCCAACGTCTTGATGTCGACGCCGCCCTTTTGGAGCAATGCAACGGCTTTTTCACATTCGGAACGACGCTCGTTATACTTCGAATCTGTTAATTGACGCTGCTTGTTGGTGTTCATGATCACAACCACGTTATCGCCTAATTCAACAGGAACGTACTGATATTTCAAGGTGTTGGTATCCAGCAAAATTGCTTGATCTTTCTTGCCCATGCCAATGGCGAATTGATCCATGATACCGGTGTTTAAACCGAGATAATCATTTTCAACGGCTTGGCCATTCTTAACTAGAGTCAATTGATCAACGCCCCAGTTGAACTCTTTGTTTAAAATGTTACCGATCAACAATTCAATTGATGCTGATGATGAAAGGCCGGATGCATCTGGCAGATCACCATGAACGAAGAGGTCAAACCCGTGATCCACGGTCTTGCCCTGCTTAGCCATTTCGTACATCACACCACGTGGGAACTTATCCCAATTATCATTTTTATCAAAATCCAGTTTGTCGATTGGGAAGGTCAAAACGCCGGCATCTGGAAGGTTAGCGGAATAAACACGAACTTGGTTGTCTTCACGTGCTTTATAGACACCGTAAGTTCCCATTGTGATTGCGCAAGGGAAAACGTGACCGCCATTATAATCAGTATGTTCACCAATTAAATTGATTCGGCCTGGTGCGAAGTATACCCGATCACCTTCGTAGCCAAAAGCTTTCTTAAATTCATCTTTTAAGCTTTGATAATCCATAATTATGCCTCCACTAATTTTACTAAATTTTTACTACCTCTAACGTAACCTAATTTCAGACCAATGTCAATGAAAAATGAAATCGTTTTCTTTAGCTTTAAATCAATCTTTCGGCGTGTTCAGGATTGTACAATATCGACCCATGCCAAGCTACCGTACTCTGACGGGACAACTAAAGCAATCCAATCTAGTCAGATTTGATTAAATTGAATTGCTTTTATTGATTTACTTAATAATTAGTCTTTAACCCACTGGGTCAAAGCTTTTTCAAAGTCATCTAATTTTTGAGCAGCTGCTGCATCCGTCTTACCGTTAGTCCCAATGTAGAACTTGATCTTAGGTTCAGTCCCTGAAGGCCGAACAGCGATCCAAGTTCCATCGGCTAGCCAGTACTTCAAAACGTTGGAAACGGGCAAAGTCAGCTTTTCAGTGCTGCCATCTTGATGAGTGGCAACTTGAGTCTGATAATCATCAGTCGTTTCAACCTTAACACCGGCAAACTCAGTTGGGTGAGAATCCCGTAACGATTTCATGATGGCAGCCATCTTATCGGCCCCATCAACACCATCGAATTCCTTAGCAGTGGTCTTGGCTTTGTAGTAGCCATACGTCTTGTACAATTGCTGAATCCCGTCATACAAGGTTAAGCCCTGCTGCTTGTAATAAGCAGCGACTTCAGCCAACAGAATCGTTGATTGAATCGCATCCTTATCACGAACGAACGGGTTGATCAGGTAGCCAAAGCTTTCTTCAAACCCAAACAGGAAGGTGTGGTCGTGGTTTTGTTCAGCCAGCTTGATCTGTTCGGCAATGTACTTGAACCCGGTCAAAACGTTGACCATCTTGACACCATAGTGTTCACAGATCTTAGTGGCTAATTCAGTGGAAACAATGGATTTAACGACCATACCGTCAGCTGGCAGTTTTCCAGCATCCTGCTTAGCCTTTAAAATGTAGTTTAATAGTACCGAAGCGATTTGGTTACCAGTCATCAGCTGATACTCACCGTTTGGCATCCGCACAGCAGCACCTAACCGATCAGCATCTGGGTCGGTGGCAACTAACAGGTCAGCGCCCTCCTTCTTACCTAACTTGATTGCCATATTGAAAGCTTCTGGAAATTCAGGATTAGGGTGAACGACCGTTGGAAATTCAGGATCGGCAATGGCTTGTTCCTTAACCATCGTAAAGTGGTTGTAGCCAGTATCTTTTAAGGCCCGGTAGCCAATAATATGACCAGTCCCATGCAATGGGGTGTAGATCAAGGTCATGTCCTTACCAACTTCATCAACTAATTTCGGATTAATGGAAACGGCCTTAACACCGGCTAAATAATCTTCGTCGACATCTTCACCAATAATGTGAACCAAGTTTTGCTTCCGCAGCGTGGTTTCCTTGAACGTTTTAACGGTAAACATATTATCGATACTGTTAACGTATTCAGTGATCTGATCGGCAGCCTTTGGTGGCATTTGACCGCCATCGGGACCGTAGATCTTAAACCCGTTGTACTGCTTCGGGTTATGACTGGCGGTAATCATGATACCAGCGTACGTATGCAGGTGACGAACGGCAAATGATAGTTCTGGTGTGGGCCGAATATCATCAAACACAAAGCTTGGAATCCCGTGAGCACCCAAGACCTGTGCTGAGTGGTGGGCAAACTCCCGTGAGTGATACCGTGAATCAAAGCTGATAGCAACCCCGCGCTGCTTGTCCTTATCATCTAACGTATCCATAAACCGGGCTAACCCTTCAGCAGCGGCACCCACGGTATAAACGTTCATCTCACCGATACCGGGACCAATTAAGCCCCGCATGCCAGCAGTCCCAAAGACCATTGGTTTGGTAAAGGCGTTTTCTAGGGCTTCTTGATCACCCGCCATATCAGCTAGTTCTTGTGCTAGGGCTGGATCTAAGTCTTGGTAGTTCTTCCATACTTGATAATTATCTTGCCAAGTCATCGTATCGCACTCCTCGTAATTTTATATTGAAATGACTCATTCTCTTTTATGTCTTCGCTTTTAGTATAGAACTAAATGGCCCAAAATAGTAAAAATTTTACTAAACAATTCTAAATTTCGGCAGTTTTGAATGCCCTTTCAATTTTATCATTGTTCAGATCCTTTTGCAGTGTATCATCACGGACCCTATGCAACTACACCTGGCTTCCCAAGTGTTAAACTAGACGTAATTATAACCCTGAGGTGAATTGTGATGAGTGTTAAACCGTTTGATTTTAGTCAGTTATTCGTACAGCAATCGTTGAAAGAACAAAAGAAATTTGGCAAAAAATTACGGACAGCGTATCCGTTTGAAGAGCTCGGCCACTACACCGCGACAGATCGTGATCCCAATCAATTAATGGATGAAGTTCGCGCTATTCTAATTCCCGAGCTGCTTCCGGAACGGACTCAGCGGGTAAGTCAGTCCAGCTTTACTTTTTTTCGCGGTACCGCAGAACTCATGGAGTATGATCTCGCGCATCAATCTAACTCACCGATTCACGCGGTGAGCTGCGGTGACGCCCATATTGGTAACTTTGGGTTCTTTGGCTCACCGGAACGGCAGCTGTTATTCGACCTGAACGATTTCGATGAATCCGGCATTAGCCCCTTTGAGTGGGACCTTAAGCGGTTAGCCGTCAGCGCTTTATTAGCCGGCCGTGAACATTCATTTGATGATCAAGAATTAACAACGCTAGTCAAAGCACTTAGCCAGACCTATCGTGAAAGTCTCCAAGAGATGTTTAAAAAAACTGCACTTAACCGCTTCTACCCTGTTAACAGCGTAGAAACAGTCTTAAGTACCATTCCCTTGAAAGAAACGCAGACTAAAAAGCTCAAAAAATTTCTCGATAAGGCCGGTAAACGAGATTCTGAACAGGTCGTTCGTAAATTTACGGTCACGGACAGTGCCAGTCAAATCGCCTTTAAGGAAAATCCGCCACGCACGCGTCACGTTGAAGATCGGGTGACCAAGCACATTACCAAATACCTGAGTCAATACCGGCAATCCTTGGCACCCGACGTCAGTTTAATGCTGTCACAGTATCACGTCACCGATATCGTCCGCCACAGTGTCGGGGTGGGTAGCTTTGGTTCACTGTGCTACTTACTGTTACTGACCGGAACTGATGATTCACACCTAGTTCTGCAAATTAAAGAAGCCCTGCCCCATCGTCAATTAGCGGATCAGGAAAATGTTCAAAACGTTCAGTACGAGCAAAACGAGGGTAAGCGAATCGTTGACTGTCAGCAAATTCTTCAATCTGCTTCTGATGCCTTTCTGGGCTATTTTGCCACGGAAAAAAAGAGCTTCTACGTTCGTCAATTCCGTGATATGAAGGCGTCAATCGACCTTTCAGCCCTTGATTGGGACCAGTTTGATGCCTATGCCAAGACCTGTGCCTGGGTATTGGGCATTGCCCATGCGCAAAGCCCTACTGCTGGTATGATTCTTGGCTATACTGGCCATTCCGAAAAATTTGACAATGCGATTCAAAGTTGGACAACCGCTTACGTTAAACAAGTTGACCAAGATTTCGCATCCTTTAAGCGCTATCGGCATCTATGATATCAACCGTTAATCGTTATTCTAGCGATTAACAGTTAGCATTTTTGTAAGCGGTGTCATAATTCTTGACTACCTCACTACGGGCCGATAAACTAAAGACGTTTACAACTCATTGGCTTCAACTCATCGGCTTCATTGGAGGCATAATTATGGCAATAACAAATGGTTACAAACAAAACGAGAACGAAAAGATACTCAACATTTTGAATCTGACGCAATTGGCAACCGAAGCTAAAAAGATCATTCCGGCTGGCGGATTTGGTTATATCGCTAGCGGCTCTGAAGATGAATTTACTTTGCAGGCAAATCGGAAGGCTTTTCAGCATCGTCAAATCGTGCCTAGATCGTTAAGTAACATTGAAAAACCGCAAACGGACACTACCATATTCGGCATTAACTTAAAAATGCCCATTATGATGGCGCCGGCTGCCGCGCAAGGCTTAGCCCACGTCAAAGGTGAAGCTGATACCGCTAAGGGGGTTGCTAAAGCCGGTGCGCTGATGACCGAAAGTACTTATTCTTCCGCTTCAATCGCAGACGTTGCCGCGGGTGGTGGCGGTGCTCCCCAATTCTTCCAGCTCTACATGAGTAAGGATTGGGACTTCAACAAGTCTATTTTGGATGAAGCAAAAAAGGCCGGCGTTAAAGCAATTATTCTCACGGTTGACGCCACTATTGGTGGTTTTCGTGAAGCGGATATTGTGAATCAATTCCAATTTCCACTTCCAATGGCTAACTTAGTTAAGTTCAGCCAAGGCGACGGCGAGGGTAAAGGTATCTCTGAAATTTACGCTGCTGCCGCTCAAAAGATTGGTCCCAAAGACGTTAAGCGCATTATCGACTACACTGATCTGCCAGTCATCGTCAAAGGGATTGAGTCTCCCGAAGACGCACTTTACGCAATTGGCGCTGGGGCTGCTGGCGTTTACGTTTCGAACCATGGTGGCCGGCAACTGAACGGCGGTCCTGCTAGTTTTGATGTGCTAGAAAGTGTTACCAAGGCCGTTAACCATCAAGTCCCTGTTCTCTTTGATTCAGGGGTTCGCCGTGGATCAGACGTCTTTAAGGCCCTTGCGCTGGGTGCTGATCTAGTTGGTATCGGCCGTCCCGCAATTTATGGACTGGCTTTAGGTGGCGCCGATGGGGTCTTCTCCGTCTTTGAACACTTGAACAACGAACTGAAGATCGTGATGCAGTTAGCTGGGACTAAGACTGTGGCAGATATTAAGCGTGCTAAGCTGTTGAATATTCGTAAGCACACTATAACCGAACGTCTATGAATGCGTCTAACGGCGCAGTATGATCACCTTATCAATTATGATGAGGTGATTTTTTATGACTAAGCTTCAA
>NZ_BJDO01000030.1 GCF_005405185.1 Secundilactobacillus hailunensis | reverse complement strand
CTTTCCCAAAAGAAGCGCAATTGGAGGCTTGTTTACCGTGGAATTATGAACCTGATCAGCAATTAGTAACTGAATGAAATACAAAAACGGACTAACTCAAATATGAGGAAGTCCGTTTTGTGTTTCAATACGTCCGGTTATAGTGTGCTTACAGATATTGTTTGAAGCTAGGTCAGCATTCAAATATTGGTCAAATAACTAAATAACGACTGATTCCCAAAATGTGGAAATCAGTCGTCATTTTTGTTACCCTAAGAAATTTAATAAAGCTGTGCTCAGCCATTTTACGTGACAGTAAATGAGGACACAAAAAAATCACTCCGAATAAATGGCGCACGGACAAACCGCATTCAAGCTAGACTCGAATTCATCATCATCATAGCGCTTTATACCATAAATTCAGTGTGATTCTATTGCAATCAGCAATAGAGCTGATCACGATTACTGCTTTAAAACTTAATTAGTCAACAAGTTGTAAGATGACCATTTGTGCGCCGTCACCACGACGAGGCATGGTCTTCAAAATACGTGTATAACCACCATTACGGTCAGCATACTTAGGTGCAACTTCGTTAAATAGCTTTTGCAATGCGGTTGAGATTTGGACATTATCGCCATCTTCTTTAACATCGGCAACTACATCACGAAGGAATTTTGCGGCTTGACGACGAGCGTGCAAGTCACCATGCTTACCTAAGCTGATCATCTTGTCAGTAGTAGAACGTACTTCTTTTGCACGGGCTTCGGTGGTCTTGATTTGGCCATGAATTAATAATTCAGTGGTAAGATCCCGAAGTAACGCGCGACGTTGTGAACTTGTTCGTTGCAATTTACGGTAACTCATTACTGGATACCCTCCTTTTTATATTTATACTAATCTTCTTTACGAAGTGATAACCCGAGGTCGTTGAGCTTTGCCTTGACTTCTTCTAGTGACTTCCGGCCTAAGTTGCGGACCTTCATCATGTCGGCTTCAGTCTTGTTGGTCAGCTCTTGAACAGTGTTGATCCCCGCACGTTTAAGACAGTTGTATGAACGAACTGATAAGTCAAGCTCCTCAATCGTCATTTCAAGCATCTTTTCCTTGTGGGTCTCTTCTTTTTCAACCATGATCTCAGCATTCTTAGCTTCATCAGTTAAATCAACAAACATAGCTAAATGTTCAGTCAAAATCTTGGCAGCTAAACTGATTGATTCACTAGGTGTGATTGAACTATCAGTCCAAACATCCATCGTTAATTTATCATAGTCAGTTCTCTGACCAACCCGCGTGTTTTCAACCTGATAGTTAACACGTTCGATTGGGGTATAAATAGAGTCAATAGGCAAAACGCCAATTGGCATATCTTCCTTAGCCTTGTTTCGGTCAGCTGAAACGTAGCCGCGACCTTTATTTGCAGTCATTCGCATATGGAAGGTTGCCCCTTCAGCGACAGTCGCAATATAAAGATCAGGATTGAGAACTGTGACATCACTGTCAGCAGCAATGTCACCAGCTGTAACTTGAGCAGGTCCCTTAACGTCAATTTCCATTGATTCGATTTCATCGTCGGGACCTTCAAGCTTAAGCGAAATCTTTTTAACGTTCAGAATAATTTGAGTGACATCTTCCACGACACCTTCAATAGTAGAAAATTCGTGGAGAACGCCATCAATCTGAATACTTGTGACAGCAGCACCAGGCAGCGATGAAAGCAGAATTCGTCTCAAATAATTCCCTAGCGTAGTTCCATAACCACGTTCGAGAGGTTCAACGACAAATTTGCCGTAATCGTCGCTTTCTTCAATTTTGTGAATGTTAGGCTTTTCGAATTCGATCATTCTTATCTTTTACCCCTTTCAAAACGCGTTGAGCCATATAAATAAGTCCCATCATGTAGTCGTATGCCCACTAAAACGGGATACACTATACTCGACGGCGCTTCGGAGGACGAGAACCATTATGAGGAACTGGAGTTACGTCCCGAATGGCAGTTACTTCAAGACCAGTTGATTGTAAAGCACGGATAGCGGCTTCACGACCTGAACCTGGGCCCTTAACAGCAACTTCAACGGTCTTCATACCATGTTCCATTGAGTTTTTAGCAGCAGCTTCAGCAGCCATTTGTGCAGCAAATGGTGTTGACTTACGGCTACCCTTAAACCCTAATGAACCAGCAGATGACCAAGCAATTGCATTACCTTGCATGTCAGTAATCATAACCAGAGTGTTGTTAAATGTTGAATGGATGTGAGCAACACCAGACTCAATATTTTTCCTTACGCGGCGTTTGCGCGAAGTTTTTCTAGTTGCCATAAAATGTCTAAACCTCCTTTTAGATAATTATTTCTTTCTACCTGCCATCGAAGTCTTTTTACCTTTACGAGTACGGGCGTTGTTCTTCGTGTGTTGGCCACGAACGGGCAAACCACGACGGTGACGCATGCCACGATATGAACCGATTTCTTGCAGACGCTTGATGTTTAAGCTAACTTCACGACGTAAGTCACCTTCAACTTCGTAGCTGTCAACAGCTGCACGAATTTTATCTTCGTCTTCAGGGGCCAGGTCACGGACGCGGACGTCTGGTGATACACCGGTCTCCTTGATGATCTTTTCAGCAGTGGTGTTCCCAATTCCGAAAATGTAAGTTAAGCCAATGACGATTCGCTTGTCACGTGGCAAGTCAACTCCAGCAATACGAGCCATTAAGTTGCACCTCCTATATTATTATGAATTATTTACCTTGACGTTGTTTGTGCTTAGGGTTAGCTGAGCAAATAACCATTACTCGACCCTTACGCTTGATAATCTTACAATGATCGCACATTTTTTTAACAGATGGACGTACTTTCATGAGAATCAAAACCTCCTATTGTCCTAATGCAAACCCAAAAGCCATTTTACTTAAACCGATAAGTGATCCGGCCCTTGGTCAAATCATACGGTGACATTTCAACAGTAACACGGTCCCCAGGAAGAATCCGGATGTAATGCATCCGAATTTTACCAGAAACGTGTGCTAAAATTTCATGATCATTTTCAAGTTTAACCCGAAACATTGCGTTTGGCAGTGTTTCAGTAACTTTACCTTCAACTTCGATGACGTCTTTTGCCACGAATGTACCCCCTTGAGTGTTTTATGACTATGATTAATAGTGCCCGGACTGCCCCAATTTAAAATGAGGCTAACCTGAGTTAGTTTACCACACCATAACTTTTGAAGCAAGAACTTCTATACTGAGGGCATTTAGGCAAGTTGACTAAGAATCGCTTTGATGTCTTTATAGACATCCTGGATGTCACGATCACCATCAACTGTGTGAAGCACGTTCTTCTTTTGGTAGAAATCTACCAATGGCGTGTTCATCTTCATGTTCACGTCCAAACGATTCTTCACAGTTGCAGGCTTATCATCTTCTCGTTGATAGAAGTCATGACCGCCGCAAACATCACAAGTACCCGCAACCTTTGTTGGGTTATAAACCTTGTGATAAGTTGCACCGCATGTCCGGCAAATGTAACGGCCAGATAGTCGTTCAATCAAAACATTAGGCTCAACGTGAATGTTGATAACTGCATCCACATTACGTCCAAGTTCAGCTCCAAACTGATCAAGTGCTTCAGCTTGATCAATTGTTCTCGGATAACCATCTAACATGTAGCCTTTAGCGACATCGTCTTGAGCTAAACGTTCTTTAACGATTCCGTTAGTGACTTCGTCTGGAACCAATTCGCCCTTATCAATAAACTTCTTAGCAGCAAGTCCCATCTCAGTTTCATTTTTCATGGCTTCACGGAAAATGTCACCGGTTGAAATATGCTGAATATCGAAGTCTTCGACAATCTTTTGGGCTTGAGTTCCCTTACCTGCGCCAGGTAAACCCATTAAAATTAAATTCATTGACATATTTGTTTCCTCCTAGCAGTTCTCTTTAATGACAAGATGGTGTGCTGAACCAGGTCATCACACCATTACTCGTCTCATTCAGCTGGACGGGGATCTTGGATAAAACCAACGTAAGTTCGTTTCATCATAAGCCCTTCGACCTGTTGAATCGTTTGAATCGCAACACCGACTACGATAAGTAGACTAGTACCGCCAAGTCCAATCGATTCATTCAGATTCCAAACGTTTTGAGCAACTAGTGGAATCAAAGAAACCAACCCCAAGAACAGTGCCCCAACAGTACTCAAACGCATCAATAAGTTTGACACGTAAACTTGAGTTTCATGACCGGGCCAGACACCAGGAATATAACTCCCTTGTTTCTGTAAGTTCTCGGATAATTTTTCAGGATTAACCTGAACGAATGCATAGAAGAACGTGAACAGAATAATCAAAATCGTATATAAGATTGCTCCGCTCGTCGTCTGCATATTAAAAACATTGGTCAATACTTGATACCAGGTATCTTCGGAATGATTGTTCGCAAACGCCATCAATACGGTCTGTGGCGTTGCAATAAACGAACTTGCGAAAATAACCGGAATAACACCAGCAACATTGACCTTCAAAGGAAGGTAACTGCTATCTGGATCGCCAGAAACACGACGGGTATATTGAATTGGAATTTTACGATCAGCTTGCTGAACCCAAGTTACAAAAGTAACGATGATCAGCACTGCAATCACAACAACCAAAACAATCAAAGCGCCCTTCCACCAATCAGAGGCAGATAACGGCTCAAGATAGGTCTGATATAACTGATAGACACCGGTAGGCATTCTAGAAATGATACCCGCAAAGATAATCATTGAAACACCATTACCCAGACCATGATCAGTAATCATATCACCCATCCAAGTGGTTAACATCGTTCCACCGGTCAAGATCAAACCAATCATCGCATACGTTTTAACTCCAGGGTTCTGCACCAAATTCAAACTACTTAAGGTGTTAAATCCAGCAGTAATCCCAATTGATTGCACAAACGCTAGGATAATCGTTAAATAACGCGTGTGTTGGTTCAACTTACGTCGACCAACTTCACCCTGCTTACTCCATTCTACATAACGAGGCACGATGTCCATTTGTAGAAGTTGGATCACAATTTGTGCGGTAATGTACGGTGAAACCCCCATCGCAAAAATCGAATAGTTGGTTAAACCACCGCCACTGAACATGTTTAAAATGCTAACCAATCCTGAAGACGCAACGCTTTGTAATGCCTTTGCGTTAACTCCTGGTACGGTAATGTAGGAGCCAAGACGAAAGACAACCAAAACCATCAGTGTAAAGAGAATCTTATTCCGAATGTCTTTAACCTTAAACGCGTTTTTCATGGTTGAAAGCATTAAATCACCTCAGTTTTACCGCCTGCAGCTTCGATTGCGGCACTAGCACTTGCAGAGAACTTGTGTGCTTTAACCGTCAGCTTCTTTGAGATTTCTCCGTTACCTAATACTTTGATACCGTCTTTTGCGTTTTTAACGACGCCAGCTTCAACTAATGCTGCAGGTGTTACTTCTGCGCCATCTTCGAAACGGTCGTTAAGCGTTGCAAGGTTTACTAAAGCATATTCCTTACGGTTCATGTTAGTAAAGCCACGCTTTGGGATACGACGATACAGTGGCATTTGACCACCTTCGAAACCAAGACGAGTATTGCCACGAGCCTTTTGACCCTTTTGGCCACGACCTGATGTCTTACCGTTACCAGCAGAACGGCCACGTCCCTTACGCGCACGCGTAAAACGTGATCCTTCAGACGGTTGTAATTCGTTCAACTTCATGAATGAAGGCACCTCCTTATTAATTAATTTACTTTACTTCTTCTACTTTGATCAAGTGGGCAATTTGGAATAATGCACCACGAGTAGCTGCGTTGTCCGGACGAACAACAGAGCTATTTACCTTCTTTAAGCCAAGAGCTTCAACGATCTTACGTTGTTTAGGAAGACGGTGTGCGACACTGTGAATCAAAGTAACTTTTAAATCAGCCATGTTGAGATCCTCCTATTCAGCTAAGTGTTGAACTGAAACACCACGTAAATCAGCAACTTCTTCAGCACGCTTGAGTTGTTTCAAACCTTCAAACGTTGCACGGATAGCGTTGATTGGTGTATCAGAGCCAAGTCGCTTACTTGTAACGTCAGCAACACCGGCCAATTCCATGACGGCACGGACAGCGCCACCAGCAGTAACCCCAGAACCTTCAGCGGCAGGCTTTAACATAATCCGGCCACCATCATATTCTCCGATAACTTCATGCGGAATGGTAGTGCCAACGATTGGAACTAAGATTAAGTTCTTGCGGGCAGCTTCAACAGCCTTACGAATAGCTTCTGGGACTTCTTGAGCTTTACCAGTACCAAAGCCAACGTGACCGTTATGATCACCGACGACAACAAGAGCAGCGAAACGCAGACGACGTCCACCTTTTACAACCTTAGTGATTCGGTTGATCGATACAACGTTGTCTTCAAGATCCAACTTTTCAGGATCAATAAACTTTGCCATTAGTGGTTATTCCTCCTTTTTTAGAATTGTAAGCCGTTTTCACGAGCTGCTTCAGCTAATGCTTCAACACGTCCGTGGTATAAGTAACCGCCACGATCGAAAACAACTTGGGAAACTTTTTTAGCAACAGCACGTTCTGCAACAAGCTTACCAACTGCTTTTGCTTGTTCAGTCTTGTTACCTGCAGCTACTTCACTATCTAAAGTCGAGGCACTGACCAGCGTCACACCCGCTACGTCATCAATTACTTGAGCGTAGATGTTCTTGTTTGAACGGAAAACATTTAAGCGTGGGCGCTCTGCAGTACCAGAAATCTTGTTCCGGACACGCATATGACGCTTTTGACGTGTCTTGTTCTTATCTGGTTTCGAAATCAAAATAGTCACCTCTTTAAATTATTTGTGGAATGCTTATGCAGCATTATTTACCAGTTTTACCTTCTTTAAGCGTAATGTGTTCGTTTTCGTAACGAATACCTTTACCTTTATAAGGTTCTGGTGAGCGAACGGCACGAATCTCAGCAGCAAAGTCACCGACTTCTTGCTTGCTAATACCGCTAATGTTAATCGTGTTGTTGTCGGGAACTTCAACCTTTAAAGTTGAAGGAACTTCGATTTCAACAGGGTTGGAATAACCAACACTTAAGATCAGCTTACCCTTTAATTGGGCACGATAACCAACACCGACAAGCTTCAAAGTCTTAGCGAAACCCTTAGTAACCCCTTCAACCATGTTGTTGAAGTTGGCACGAGTAGTTCCGTGTAAGGCACGGGTCTTGTTGTTGTTGTCTGGACGGTCGAAGTTAACTTCGCCATCAGCAACTTTCATGGTGATGATTGGTGAGAATGTCCGAGTAATAGTCCCCTTAGGTCCCTTTACAGTAACATCATCACCATCGCGTTTAACGTCAACACCATCTGGAATAGTAACAGTCTTATAACCAATACGACTCATTGAGTAGACACCTCCCTGCTTTTTTAAATATTACCAAACGTAGGCGAGTACTTCGCCACCGATTTTCTTTGCGCGTGCTTCTTTATCAGTAATAACACCATCAGATGTTGAAATGATTGCAATTCCTAAACCGTTAAGGACCTTAGGAACAGCATCAGATTTAACGTAAGTACGTAAACCTGGCTTTGAAATACGCTTTAAACCTGAAATAACGCGTTGTTTGTCGCGACCGTATTTAAGAAATACACGGATGATGCCTTGCTTGTTATCATCGATGTATTCGACGTCGCGTACAAAACCTTCACGCTTCAAAATTTCAGCAATGTCGCGCTTCATTTTTGATGCAGGCACTTCCAATGATTCGTGATATACCATGTTGGCATTACGGATCCGAGTTAAGAAGTCTGCAATTGGGTCAGTCATTGACATTAACGTTTATCCTCCTTTGTAATGAAATCTTACCAGCTAGATTTTCTCATGCCAGGAATTTGACCCTTGTGGGCAAGTTCCCGTAAGCAAAGTCGGCATAAGTGGAATTTGCGATAAACTGAATGTGGACGACCACAACGTTCGCAACGTGTATAAGCTTGTGTCGAGTACTTAGCTGGACGCTGACTCTTAACAATTAATGATTTTTTAGCCACAATAATACCCTCCTTACTTAGTAAATGGCATACCAAGCTGCGTTAACAACTCGCGTGATTCTTCATCTGTATTTGCAGTCGTGACAACAACAATGTCAAGGCCACGAACACGGTTAACTTTATCATAATCGATTTCTGGGAAAATCAATTGTTCACGAACACCGAGCGTATAGTTACCACGACCATCAAAGGCGCGAGAACTGATACCATGGAAGTCACGAACACGTGGTAATGAAACGTTAACTAACTTGTCTAAGAAATCATACATCCGTTCGCCACGTAATGTAACTTTAGCACCGATAGCGTTACCTTCACGTAAACGGAAACCGGCGATTGACTTCTTAGCCTTAGTAATCAAAGGCTTTTGACCTGCGATCAAGCCAAGTTCTTCAACTGCTTCATCCAAGTTTTTAGCGTTTGTAGTTGCATCACCAACACCCATGTTTAAGACGATCTTGTCCAACTTTGGTGCTTGCATAATTGAAGAGTAGTTGAACTTTTCAATCATTGATGGAACGATTTCTTTGTTGTACTTTTCTTCTAAACGATTAGCCATTAGTTAATTTGTCCTCCTTCCTTGATTACTTGTCGATGGTTTCGCCGCTCTTTTTAGCGAAACGAACCTTCTTGCCATCTTCTACGCGGAAACCAACACGGGTTGGTTCGTTGGTAGAAGGGTCAAGGAACATCACGTTAGATACTTGAATTGGTGCTTCAGTATCAATGATGCCACCTTGAGGATTGCTTTGAGAAGCTTTTTGATGCTTCTTGATCATGTTGACACCTTCGACGATGACACGGTTCTTATCGTTAAGGGTCTTAGTAACAGTTCCTTCTTTACCCTTATCTTTACCGCTGATCACGCGAACTTTATCACCAGTTTTAATGAACATCCTGTTTGGCACCTCCTTATTTTCGAACGATTAAAGTACTTCTGGTGCAAGAGAAACAATCTTCATATAATCATTGTCACGCAATTCACGCGCAACTGGTCCGAAAATACGAGTACCTTGTGGGCTCTTGTCATCACGGATTAATACCGCAGCATTTTCATCAAACTTGATGTATGAGCCATCGGCACGACGTACACGGGAAGTGGTACGTACGACAACTGCTTTAACGACGTCACCCTTTTTGACAACGCCACCTGGTGTTGCTTGCTTAACAGTTGCAACAATAACGTCACCAATGCTTGCATAACGCCGCTTTGAACCACCCAGAACTTTAATAGTTAAGATTTCCCGGGCACCAGAGTTATCAGCGACTTTTAAACGAGATTCTTGTTGGATCACGTTAGTGTCCTCCTTTCACTTCTAAGTAAATCAGAATACGATAAATGTCGAAACTAGATTGTAACTGACTTTTCAACAACTTTAAGAAGTCGGAAACGAACAGTCTTTGATAACGGACGTGTCTCCATGATTTCAACATAGTCGCCCATTTTGGCTTCGTTGTTTTCATCACGAACTTTGTACTTTTTAGTGTACTTGATCCGCTTACCATATACTGGATGCATTTTGGTAGTTTCAACGGCTACTGTAATCGTCTTTTCCATTTTGTCAGAAACGACACGACCACGGTATGTCTTACGAGCGTTACGTTCTTCAGCCATTAATTATTCCTCCTTTATCGTATTCTTTACTTGTTTAACTCTTGTTGACGAAGCACAGTTTTGATCCGTGCAATGTCTTTACGAACCTGCTTCAAACGCGCAGTGTTTTCAAGCTGGCCAGTAGCCAATTGGAAACGAAGGTTGAACAGTTCGTCTTTGTAGCTCTTTTCTTTTTCAAGCATTTCAGCAGTGGTTAATTCTTTAATATCTTTAGCCTTCATTTGATTCGCCACCTACTTCCTCGCGAGGGATAACCTTCGTGCGAACTGGCAATTTCATAGCTGCTAAGCGTAATGCTTCATATGCAGTTTCCTTTGAAACGCCGCCAACTTCGAACATTACCTTTTCGCGTTTAACTGGTGCAACCCATCCTGCTGGAGCACCTTTACCATTACCCATACGAACACCAACACCTTTTTCAGTGTAGGATTTGTGAGGGAAAATCTTGATCCAAACTTTACCGCCACGCTTCATGTAACGTGTCATAGCAACACGGGCTGCTTCAATCTGACGGTTTGAGATCCAGCTGGAATCTAATGCTTGTAAGCCGTAATCACCGAAAGCAACCGACTTGCCACCTTTAGCAGTGCCACGTAACTTACCACGATGTTCACGACGGTGCTTTACTCGCTTTGGTACTAGCATGTTATTTCCCTCCTTGCTCGTTATTTTTATTAGCGTCAGGCTTGTCTGGTAAAATTTCGCCACGGTAGATCCAAGTCTTAACACCTAATGATCCATAAGTTGTGTGTGCTTCAACCCAGGCGTAATCGATGTCTGCACGTAATGTATGCAAAGGAACGGTTCCATCTGAGTATGATTCAACACGAGACATATCTGCACCGTTTAAACGACCGGCAACTTGGGTTTTAATCCCCTTGGCACCAGAACGCATAGTCCGTTGCATTGATTGACGCATAGCACGACGGAAAGCAACACGGCCTTCAAGTTGACGTGCAATGTTCTCACCAACTAATTTAGCATCTAAATCAGGTTTCTTGATTTCGATGATGTTGATGTGTACTCGTTTGCCAGTTAAGTTGTTTAATTCCTTACGGAGATTCTCAACTTCTGACCCACCCTTACCAATAACCACACCAGGCTTAGCAGTGTGAATTGAAATGTTGACGCGGTTAGCGGCACGTTCAATTTCGACTGTTGATACTGAGGCATCAGCAAGGCGCTTTTCGATATATTTGCGGATTTTGAGGTCTTCGCCTAAGTAGGCAGCAAAGTCTTTTTCAGCATACCACTTTGCTTCCCAGTCGCGAATAATGCCGACACGCAATCCGGTTGGATTAATCTTTTGACCCACGCGTTATCCCTCCTATTTTTCAGATACGACTACAGTGATGTGACTTGTACGCTTGTTAATTGGTGAAGCAGAACCTTTGGCACGAGGACGGAACCGCTTAAGGGTTGGTCCTTCGTCAACAAAGGCTTCGCTGACAACTAAATCAGCACGGTCTAAGTCAAAATTGTTTTCAGCATTTGCAACTGCTGACATTAACACTTTTTCAACGATTGGTGAAGCACCACGAGGGGTGAACTTCAAGATAGCAATCGCTTCAGCCACGCTTTTGCCTCTGATAAGATCAATGACAAGGCGGACCTTACGTGAGGCAACACGAACTGTTTTCGCAGTTGCCTTTGCTGATGTAACTTGTTCAGCCATTAGCTAATCCTCCTTATTATTTTGCAGTTGGTGCGGCCGGTGCAGCCGGTGCAGCAACAGCAGTCTTCTTATCGGTACCAGCATGACCACGGAAAGTACGAGTAGGTACAAATTCACCTAACTTGTGACCAACCATGTCTTCTTGAATATATACTGGAACGTTCTTACGGCCATCGTAAACAGCGATTGTGTAGCCAATAAAGCTAGGGAAAATCGTTGAACGACGTGACCAAGTCTTGATAACGCTCTTCTTATCTTGATCCTTTTGGGCATCAATCTTTTTCAGAAGATGTGCATCAGCGAATGGTCCTTTTTTTAAACTACGACTCATTAGATTACCCTCCTTACGAGTGAGATTGCTTAAGCAGCAAGCTTATTACTTCTTGTTCTTACGACGAACGATAAACTTGTTGGAACGTGCTTTAGTAGAACGGGTCTTCTTACCAATAGTCTTCTTGCCCCATGGTGATAATGGTGATGGACGACCGATTGGTGCTTTACCTTCACCACCACCATGAGGGTGATCGTTAGGGTTCATTACAGAACCACGGGATTGTGGTCGCTTGCCGATCCAACGGTTACGTCCGGCTTTACCAACGTTGATCAATTCGTGTTCTTCGTTACCAACGATACCAATTGTGGCACGGTTGCCAGCTAAGACCATCCGAACTTCGCCAGAAGCTAAACGGACCATAGCGTACTTACCATCTTTACCAAGCAATTGTGCGCCAGCACCAGCTGAACGAACTAATTGACCACCCTTACCAGGCTTCAATTCAATGTTATGAATGTTAGTACCAACAGGGATGTCTTCCAATGGTAATGCGTTACCAACCTTGATATCTGCATCGGGACCTGATTGGACTTGATCGCCAACCTTAAGGCCTTTTGGTGCTAAGATATAAGATTTAGTTCCGTCAGTGTAAACTAACAAAGCAATGTTAGCAGTCCGGTTAGGATCATATTCGATACCCTTAACCGTAGCAGTAACGTTGTCTTTTGTACGCTTAAAGTCAATGATCCGGTATTGAGTCTTGTTACCGCCGCCACGGTGACGAACCGTCTTCTTACCGCGGTTGTTACGGCCGGCAGTGTGACTTTTTGATTCTAGTAATGACTTTTCAGGCTTTGACTTCGTGATTACTTCACTGTAGTCAAGGCTGGTCATATTACGCCGACCATTACTGGTTGGTTTGTATACTTTAATCGCCACGTTGATTCCCTCCTATATTATTATTTGTTATTCGTCGCCAAATAACTTAATTTCTTTTGAATCTGCTGATAAAGTAACAATTGCCTTACGACGCTTCTTAGTGTAGCCTTCGTAACGCCCTTGACGCTTTAACTTACCCTTGACGTTCATGATGTTAACTTTAACAACTTTAACGTCAAAAATTTCTTGAATAGCATTTTTAACTTGAGTCTTCGTGGCACGAACGTCCACGTCGAATGTATAACGCTTGTCGTCAAACAAAGCAGTAGATGCTTCAGTAATGACTGGGCGTAAAATAATTTCGCGTGCTTCCATTATGCGAGCACCTCCTCGATCTGAGAAAGAGCAGCCTGGGTTAACACAAGTTTGTCATTGTTGATGACATCCAAGACGTTAATTCCTTTGGCGTCGATTACTTGAACATTTGCCAAGTTACGAGCAGCCATTTCTGCATTCTTGTTATCTTCCTCAAGAACCACTAAAGTCTTTGTTGAAACGTTTAAACTAGATAATGATTTCGCAAAATCCTTGGTCTTTGGTTGGTCGAAGCTGAATGCGTCAACAACAACTAAAGAACCGTCAGCAACCTTCTGTGAAAGTACTGACTTCAATGCCAAACGCGTAACCTTCTTTGGAAGATGGTAAGCGTATGAACGAGGTGTTGGGCCAAAGATAGTTCCACCGCCTACCCAAATAGGTGAACGAGTCGAACCGGCACGGGCACGACCTGTACCCTTTTGACGCCAAGGCTTCTTACCACCACCACGAACTGCACTACGGTTCTTAACCGCATGAGTTCCTTGGCGTTGTGAAGCACGTTGCATCAAAACAGTATCAAACACGACGTTTTCGTTTGGTTCGATACCAAAGATAGCATCGTTTAATGTGACGTCACCATTTTGGCTACCGTCTTGCTTAAATAATGTAACACTAGTCATTTACGTTTCCTCCTTTCTTATTTCTTAGGTGCGCGAACGGCACTCTTGATTTCGATGAATGATTTATTAGCACCAGGTACGTTACCGCTGATCAACAATACATTGTTGTCAACATCAGCACGAACGACCTTTAAGTTTTGGATAGTCCGAGTGTTATTACCCATCCGGCCAGGTAATTTCATACCCTTGAAGACCCGGTTGATAATTGAACCCAGAGAACCTGGACGACGGTGATAACGAGAACCGTGGGTTTCTGGTCCACGAGATTGTCCATCCTTGTGTACGTTACCTTGGTAACCATGACCCTTTGTTGTACCAGTGACATCAACATAGTCGCCGGCATCAAAGATGTCTGCCTTAACTTCGTCTGCTACCTTGTAATCTCCCAGCTCAACATCCTTGATTTCATGAACGAAGCGCTTAGGAGTCGTGTTTGCTTTTGCTACATGACCTTTTTCGGGTTTGTTGCTTAAAACATCGCGTTTGTCTTCGTAGCCTAATTGGATCGCGTTGTAACCATCGTTTTCAACTGTCTTAACTTGTAACACAACGTTAGGAGTAGTTTCAACAACAGTAACTGGGATCAATTCGCCATTATCAGTGAAGACTTGCGTCATCCCTACTTTTTTGCCTAAGATTCCTTTAGTGGTCATGAGTACACCTCCGATATAATGTAATTTTTTGTCCTAAAACTGTCTGAAGCTAAATTATAATTTGATTTCGATATCCACACCTGAAGGCAAGTCTAACTTCATTAATGAGTCGACCGTCTTTGGTGTTGGGTTAACAATATCGATTAACCGTTTGTGAGTGCGCATTTCAAATTGTTCACGCGACTTCTTAAACTTATGTGGTGAACGAAGCACCGTATAAACTGTCCGGTCTGTTGGTAATGGAATAGGACCAGAAATTTCTGCACCTGTACGCTTTGCAGTTTCAACAATCTTTTCTGCAGATTGATCAAGAATGCGGTGTTCGTAAGCCTTCAAACGGATACGAATTTTTTGTTTTGCCATTGGATTCCCTCCTTACGTCTATTTTAAAAATAAGACTAACTCCGTGAAAATTACCGTCACACCCCGTGGCAAAGCGGCCGGGTGTGCCGCAACCTTTCACATCATCGCTTTGCTATGCGATTCCGGAGCATAGTTATGCCCTCGAAATACAGCACCTATATATAATACTAAATAAATACCGGTTTGACAAGGATTATTGGGATGTTTTTTAAATTAACCAGTTTATAAGACGGCTTATTGTTTATAAAGTACATAAAATTTTAACCAATCTTTCTTCTATTGTATATGTATTAAAAAAGACGCTGCAAAAATACAACGTCTTTTTCGAAGAAATTATTCAGCAGCAGGAGTGCCGCCGTTCTTCTTGATAATGTCAGCTTGAATTGACTTAGGTACGGCTTCGTAGTGATCAAAGGTCATTGTAAAGGTACCACGGCCTTGTGATGCAGAACGAAGAGTAGTAGCGTAACCGAACATTTCAGCCAATGGGACAAATGAATGAATCAATTGTGCGTTCCCACGTGCTTCCATACCGTCAACACGACCACGACGAGCAGTAACTTGGCCCATGATGTCACCCATGTATTCTTCAGGGACAACAATTTCAACCTTCATGATTGGCTCCAAGATAACTGGGGCAGCCGTCTTAGCAGCGTTACGTAAAGCCATTGAAGCAGCAACCTTAAAGGCAGCTTCACTAGAATCGACTTCATGGTAACTACCATCGTATAACTTGGCCTTCAAGTCAATTAATGGGTAACCGGCAAGGACACCGTTAGCCATTGATTCCTTGATACCTTGTTCAACTGATGGGATGTATTCACGAGGAACAACACCACCAACAATGGCATCTTCGAATTCGAATCCTTTACCCTCTTCATTAGGGGTGAATTCAACCCAAACATCACCATATTGACCTTTACCACCAGACTGACGAACGAACTTACCTTGTGCAGAAGTTTGCTTAGTGAAGGCTTCACGATAAGAAACTTGAGGTGCACCAACAGTAGCTTCAACCTTGAATTCACGTTTCATACGATCGATGATAATATCCAAGTGAAGTTCACCCATCCCAGCAATCAGAGTTTCACCAGTTTCAGGGTTAGTTTCAGCCTTGAAAGTAGGATCTTCTTCAGAAAGCTTTTGTAAGGCGTTGTTCATCTTATCTTGGTCAGCCTTAGTCTTAGGTTCAACGGCAACCTGAATAACTGGATCAGGGAAGTCCATTGATTCCAAATGTAATGGGTGATCAACATCGGTCAAAGAGTCACCAGTAGTGGTGTTCTTCAAACCAATAGCGGCAGCGATATCACCAGAGAAGACTTCTGGAATTTCTTGACGGTGATTAGAATGCATTTGCAGCAAACGACCAACACGTTCACGCTTGTCCTTGGTAGCGTTCAAAACGTATGAACCTGATTCCAAGGTACCTGAGTAAACCCGGATGTAGGTCAAACGACCAACGAATGGGTCAGTGGCAATCTTAAATGCCAAAGCAGCAAAGTTAGCGTCATCGTTAGCTTTCAGTTCAACTTTTTCACCAGTATCAGGGTTAGTCGCATTGTAAGGCTTAACGTCCAATGGTGAAGGTAAGTAGTCAACTGTGGCATCCATCAGCATTTGAACACCCTTGTTCTTGAAAGCTGAACCAGCAAGTACTGGGAATATCTCAAGGTTCAAGGTTGCTTTACGGATAGCAGCTTTTAATTCGGCAACTGGAATATCCTTACCATCAAGGTACTTTTCCATAATGTCGTCATCAACGTCGGCGATTTCTTCGATCATCGCTTCACGACGCTTTTTAGCTTCTTCCTTGTAGTCATCAGGAATTTCAACAGTGTCCCATTCTGAACCAAGCTTATCTTCGTCGTAGATATCGGCCTTCATATCAAGTAAGTCGATAACACCTTCGAACTTGTCTTCAGCACCAATTGGCATCTGAACAGCTAAAGCGTTGGCTTGCAGACGGTCCTTGATCGTTTGTACTGAATAATCAAAGTCAGCACCGATCTTATCCATCTTGTTAACGAACACAATACGGGGAACATCATAGTCGGAAGCTTGACGCCAAACCGTTTCAGTTTGGGGTTCAACACCGGCTTGGGCATCCAAGACCGCAATCGCACCATCCAAAACACGCAGTGAACGTTCAACTTCAACGGTGAAGTCCACGTGACCTGGAGTATCGATAATGTTGATCCGGTGACCCTTCCATTCAGCAGTAGTGGCTGCAGAAGTGATCGTGATCCCACGTTCTTGTTCTTGGGCCATCCAGTCCATTTGTGAAGCACCATCATGGGTTTCACCAATCTTATGAATTTTACCAGTATAGTACAGGATCCGCTCAGTGGTAGTTGTCTTACCAGCATCGATATGCGCCATGATCCCGATGTTACGGGTCTTTTCTAGTGGAAAAGCTCGTGTATTAGCCATGTTAAATCTGTAACTCCTCTCAAGTTTAATCACATTTAATAAAAGGGATGGCTAAATTAAAAAATAATTATAGCCACCCCAACAAATCACTATCAACATTTAACTAGCTTGTGCGTAACCACAAATAGTGGTGCTGACAGCAAACAGTTTTTGCAAATTACCAACGGTAATGAGCAAATGCACGGTTGGCATCGGCCATCTTATGCGTGTCTTCACGTTTCTTAACAGATGCACCAGTATTGTTGGCAGCATCCATGATTTCGCGAGCTAACCGTTCAGTCATCGTGTGTTCACCACGCGAACGTGAGTAGTTAACGATCCAACGAAGGCCTAATGTTGACCGACGTTCTGGACGAACTTCGATTGGAACTTGGTAGTTAGAACCACCGACACGGCGAGCCTTAACTTCCAAGACCGGCATAACGTTCTTCATTGCTTCGTCAAAGACTTCAACGGGATCGTTATTAGTTTCTTTCTTAATTAAATCAAATGCACCATAAAGAATTTGTGATGCAGTGCCTCGCTTACCATCTAACATCAAGTGGTTGATCAAACGGGTAACCATCTTTGAGTTGTAGATTGGGTCAGGAAGGACTTCACGTTTTTGGACGTTTCCTTTTCTTGGCATTACTTATATCCTCCTTGTTGGAACTTAGTGTTTAAGTTTTTATTCCTTAGGTTTCTTGGTACCGTACTTAGAACGGGATTGACGACGGTCTTCAACACCGGCAGTATCCAAAGCACCACGGATAACATGGTAACGAACACCAGGTAAATCCTTAACACGGCCACCACGAATTAAAACAACACTATGTTCCTGAAGGTTATGACCGATACCAGGAATGTATGCTGTCACTTCGATCAAGTTAGACAAACGAACACGTGCGTACTTCCGCAAAGCTGAGTTAGGCTTCTTTGGCGTCATCGTACCAACACGAGTTGCTACACCACGCTTTTGTGGTGCAGGGTTGCTAACTTGCTGCTTCTTGAAACTGTTATACCCGTAGTTTAAAGCTGGGGCATCTGATTTAGAACTTCTAGATTTACGACCTTTACGAACCAATTGGTTGATTGTAGGCATCTAAGAGTCCTCCTTCCTTATTCGAGTTATTTTAAGTCCACACATCCAGGTGATTCATTTTTGGGCAAAAATAAAAGCGGATGTTGATCCTTTATCGTGCCATGTTTTCCGTCAGCATGTCTGCAAAGCAGAAACCGGTCTACAAAAAGCACCTTTAAAAGAATACCACGCTTCGTCGTTTAATGTCAACGTTAAGTGCAAAACATCCGCAAAAAACAACGCAATTTTTTAAAATGATTACCGCTTTAAAAACCGTAATTAGGGACGAGGTGATCACATGCTCTTAATTCAATTTATTGTCGGTACCATCTTAGGCTCCTTTTTATTTGCCAGTTATTCCAGACTGACCAGTGGTGGCAGTCTCTGGCACCCTGCCCGATCAGAATGTGATTACTGTGTAGCCACCATTCGCTGGTTTGATTTAGCACCAATTGTTTCCTATTTAAACTTACGTGGTCGGTGTCGCTCATGCGGACACCAAATTTCACCAGCAACGATTTGCTGTGAATTATTTTTGGGCGGTCTAGTATCTTGCTGGCAGCCAACCATCATTGATACCTGTTACCTGCTGGTTGGCACCCTACTATTTTTCATGGCTGTGGCCGATGCAGCCCGTTTGGAATTTTCAGCCATCTACAGCTATTGTATGATGGCCTGCTCAGCCTTAGTATACATCTTTTATCAGCCACATCATTTACTGTTTACCTGCCTAATATTTATCTGGCTGTTAAGTCAGTTTTTCGACCCTCATCTTTCTTGGATCGGTTCAGGTGATTTAGATGCCTTTCTTTGTTTGCTTTTGCTGCTCGGTTTAACACCATTTGCTTGGCTACTGCTATTAAGTAGCGTTTTTGGACTGATAGCCAGTCAGACATTACATCTGACTCGCCTGCCCTTTATGCCGTTTATTGCGATCAGTTACCTGCTCATATTTTTCTTTATATGACACAATCAAAACCACCCGTCAAACGGGTGGTTTGCTCTAGGGCTATAAGCCCTGGTTGCTGGCCAGCGTCTCAAGGCGCTGGCTTTTTATGTACCAAAGCCAGAGTGCCATGATTACTTCGCTACCCCTTGTCAGGGGTGTTGTTATTACTTACCACCCTTAAAAGGGTCTTCATATTCTTTAACGCTCAACCGATCTAACGCAATATCATGTTTCTCCTGATCCTGAATGTATTTTTTAATCGTTGCTTCGTTCAACCCCACAGTGCTGACATAATACCCTTCTGCCCAGAAATGACGATTGCCAAATTTGTACTTTAAATTTGCGTGTTTATCAAACATCATCAAGGCACTTTTCCCCTTTAAATAGCCCATAAAGCTGGAAACACTCATTTTGGGTGGAATGCTTAAAAGTAAGTGCACATGGTCGGGCATCATATGTCCTTCAATGATTGTGACGCCTTTATATCGACATAGTAATTTAATAATCTCCTGTAGATCTCAACGGTATTGATTGTAAATTATCTTTCTTCTATACTTGGGTGTAAAGACAATATGGTACTTACACAACCATTTTGTGTGAGCTAAACTATTTAATTTATTCGCCATTTGTATTCCTCCTAATCTCATAGACTCTGGCTTCGACACCCATATTCTATGACATTAGGAGGTTTCTTGGTATAACGAATTATCTTCCACCCGCATAGCAGGTGGTTTTTTGTTCTGCACCTAGAAAACCACTAGGTGCAGAACCGGGTCTAAAGACATAAAAAAAGCGACTAGCCTCAACAGCTAGTCGCTTTCTATACCAAAATTACTTAGCTTCTTCCTCTTTCATCTTGCGTTCCAACTCATTAATTGAGTAGACGCCATCAGTAGAAGAACCGCCAACTTCTTTTGGCTTGATCTTACGGTAGATAGGCATCCCAGTACCAGCTGGAATGATCTTACCAATAATAACGTTTTCTTTAAGACCGACCAATGGATCGTTCTTACCGCGGATAGCAGCATCCGTCAATACTCGAGTCGTTTCCTGGAATGAAGCAGCTGACAAGAAACTGTTTGTTTCAAGGGCAGCCTTGGTAATCCCAAGGATAACAGGACGAGCAGTGGCAGGTGTACCACCAGAAATCAAGGCCTTATAGTTATGCTTACGGAAATCATCGATATCCATCAAAGTACCAGGTAAGACATCCGTATCAGCTGGATCCATGATACGAACTTTACGAAGCATTTGACGAACCATGATTTCAATATGCTTATCCAAGACAGCCACACCTTGCATCCGGTAAGTCTTTTGAACTTCACTTAGCAAGTAGCTTTCAGTGGAAAGCACATCGCGAACCCGAATCAATTCCTTAGGATCAACTGACCCTTCGTTAAGCGCAGCACCACGGTGGACGAAGTCGCCTTCAGTCACCTTTAGTTGAGCTGTAATGGGAAGTGTGTAACTTCTAGTATCAGCCTCACCCTTAATGGTGATTTCCTTAGTCCGTTCGGCTGGGTTTTCTTCGATTGATTCAACCGTACCAGTAACTTCAGTGATCTCAGCTTTACCTTTAGGGTTCCGAGATTCAAAGATTTCTTGAACACGAGGAAGCCCTTGGGTAATATCTTCGTTTCCGGCAACACCACCGGTATGGAAGTTACGCATGGTTAATTGCGTACCAGGTTCACCAATTGATTGTGCGGCAACAGTCCCAACTGCTTCACCAACTTCAACTTGATCTCCAGTAGCCATGTTACGACCGTAGCAACGTTCGCAGACCCCATGAGACGTGTTGCAAGTGAAGACAGAACGAATTGTAACTGATTTAATACCAGCGTCAATGATTCGTTGAGCAGTGGTTTCGTCAATCATCTTGTTAGCACTGATGATCACTTCGCCAGTCTTAGGATCATTGACCGTCTTCATAGTGTAACGACCTAAGATCCGATCGTATAATGGTTCGATCATTTCGTTACCATTCTTGATATCAGTAACGGTCAAACCACGGTCAGTCCCACAGTCTTCTTCACGAACGATAACATCTTGAGCCACATCAACCAGACGACGGGTTAAGTAACCTGAGTTGGCAGTCTTCAAGGCGGTATCGGTCATCCCTTTACGGGCACCATGGGTCGAAATAAACATTTCCAAAACTGATAGGCCTTCACGGAAGTTTGCGGTAATAGGCAATTCCATGATCTCACCGTTAGGAGCAGCCATCAAGCCACGCATACCAGCAAGCTGCGTAAAGTTAGAAATGTTACCACGGGCACCAGAATCACTCATCATGTAAATTGGGTTTTGCGGATCAAAGTTATGGATCAGCTTGTCTTGCAAGGTATCCTTAGCATCGTTCCAAACACCAATAACACGTTCGTAACGTTCGTGATCAGTAATCAGACCACGACGGAACTGTTTCGTGATGGTGGCCACTTGTTTGTGGGCAGCATCAATAATTTCAGGCTTATCAGGAACTTCGGTAACGTCAACGATTCCGACAGTTAAGCCTGATTGAGTTGATTTGTCGTAACCTAAGTCCTTCATACGGTCAAGCAGCAGTGACGTTTCAGTCACTTTGTACTGCTTGTAAACTTCAGCAATAATGTCACTCAAGAACCCTTTGTTAAATGGCTTAACCAGTTCAGCATCCTTCAGATAATCATGAATATCTTCACCCTTATCCAAGAAATACTTATCTGGCACATGGCCGTTTAAGTTAGTGTCCGTTGGTTCATTCAAGTATGGGAATGATTGTGGCAAAATGCCGTTAAAGATCAGTTTACCAACACTGGTAACCATGATCTTAGATTTTTGTTCGTCAGTGAATGGCTTGCCCTTCAAAGATGAGGTTTGAATACCAACACGTGAGTGCCAGTGAACTAACCCATTACGGTATGCAAGTACCGCTTCGTCAGAGTCTTTAAAGATCATGCCTTCGCCTTCACGGCCAACTTCTTCCAAGGTCAGGTAGTAGTTACCGATAACCATATCTTGAGATGGTGTCACAACGGGCTTCCCATCCTTAGGTGCCAGGATATGGTGGGCAGCAAGCATCAGCAAACGCGCTTCAGCTTGCGCTTCATCGGATAGCGGCACGTGAATGGCCATTTGGTCACCATCAAAATCGGCGTTGTAAGCTTCACAAGCTAATGGGTGTAACCGCATTGACTTACCACTTACCAGCACTGGTTCGAAGGCTTGAATCCCCAAACGGTGAAGCGTAGGTGCCCGGTTTAATAGAACAGGATGTTCTTTAATAACATCTTCAAGCACACTGTAAACATCTTCATCTTCACGATCAATCTTACGCTTAGCGTTCTTAATGTTAGAAGCTAACCCGCGGCTAACTAATTCCTTCATGATGAACGGCTTAAAGAGTTCCATTGCCATTGGCACTGGCAGACCCATTTGGTTCATCCGTAATGAAGGTCCCACATCGATAACAGAACGGCCTGAGTAATCAACACGCTTACCCAGTAAGTTTTGACGGAACCGGCCTTGCTTCCCTTTCAGCATATGTGAAAGAGACTTCAATGGTCGGTTACCTGGGCCAGAAACTGGACGGCCACGACGACCGTTATCGATCAAAGCATCAACGGCTTCTTGCAGCATCCGCTTTTCGTTTTGAACGATGATACCAGGTGCATGTAAGTCCAACAAACGTTTGAGACGGTTGTTACGGTTGATAACCCGACGGTACAAATCGTTCAAATCAGAAGTGGCGAAACGACCACCTTCCAATTGAACCATTGGCCGTAAGTCAGGTGGGATAACCGGAATCGCATCCATTACCATCCACTCCGGTCTGTTACCGGACGTGACGAAGGCTTCCAAAATGTCCAAACGACGAACGGCACGCGTCCGCTTTTGACCAGTGGCTTCCTTCAAAGCTTCCTTTAATTCTGAAACTTCTTTATCTAAATCAACATCGCGGAGTAATTTCTTAATGGCTTCAGCACCCATTTCAGCGGTGAATCCATTACCATACTCAGCTTTCTTTTCACGGTATTCACGTTCGGAAAGCAACTGCTTCTTTTCAAGCGGTGTGTTGCCTGGTTCAAGCACAACGTATGAAGCAAAGTAGATGATTTCTTCAAGTGAGCGTGGGCTCATGTCGAGGACAAGACCCATCCGGCTTGGAATACCCTTGAAGTACCAAATATGGGTAACCGGCGCAGCTAATTCAATGTGCCCCATTCGTTCACGACGAACTTTTGAACGGGTAACCTCAACGCCACAACGGTCACAAACGACCCCCTTGTAACGAATCCGCTTGTACTTACCACAAGCACATTCCCAATCTTTAGTTGGGCCAAAGATACGTTCATCGAACAGTCCGTCTTTTTCTGGCTTTAGAGTTCGGTAGTTAATGGTTTCTGGCTTCTTAACTTCGCCATATGACCAGCTCCGAATCTTGTCAGGCGATGCAAGTCCAATTTGCATGCTTTCGAACTTATTGACATCGACCAATGGATCGACCTCCCTTTAATTAATCCTTAGCGTTAGTGTCAGCTTCATCAGTTTTAGCTGCTTGAGCGGCTTTAGCTTCAGTAGCTTTCTTTTGTTCCTTTTGCTGTTCCGCGAATTTACTCAAAGCGTCAACGTTTACCACGTCGTCATCTTCGTCATCCATGTCGCGCAAATCGATTTCTTTGTTATCAGAGTCCAAGACCTTCATGTCCAGACCTAATGACTGTAATTCCTTAACCAACACACGGAAGGATTCAGGAACCCCTGGCTTAGGAATTGGTTCACCCTTAACGATAGCTTCGTAAGTCTTAACACGGCCAACAACGTCATCTGACTTGTAAGTCAAGATTTCTTGCAGGGTGTAAGCAGCACCATAAGCTTCAAGTGCCCAAACTTCCATTTCACCAAACCGTTGGCCACCAAATTGTGCTTTACCACCAAGTGGCTGTTGGGTAACTAATGAGTAAGGTCCGATTGAACGTGCATGAATCTTATCGTCAACCATATGGGCCAGCTTCATGTAGTGCATAACCCCAACGGCAATTCGTTTGTCAAATGGTTCACCGGTACGGCCATCATACAAAACGGTCTTGGCATCGTCAGCCATACCCGCTTCCTTAACAGCAGCCCAGATATCTTCATCTCGCGCACCATCAAAAACAGGGGTGGAAATGTGGATACCCAGTTTACGAGCAGCCATTCCTAAATGCAGTTCCAGAACTTGGCCGATGTTCATCCGTGAAGGCACACCCATTGGGCTCAGCATGATATCGATTGGGGTACCATCTGGCATATATGGCATATCTTCTTGCGGAATAACAACGGAAACAGTCCCCTTGTTACCATGACGACCAGACATCTTGTCACCCACTTGTAACTTACGCTTTTGGGCGATGTAGACCCGAACCATCATGTTAACGCCTGGTGATAATTCATCACCGTTTTCACGGGTGAAAATGCGCACGTTTTGAATGATCCCGCCGCCACCATGAGGAACCTTAAGTGAAGTATCACGAACTTCACGGGCCTTTTCACCAAAGATTGCATGCAGTAAACGTTCCTCAGCTGATAATTCAGTGACACCCTTAGGCGTTACTTTACCAACTAGAATGTCACCATCATGGACTTCAGCACCGATCCGGATAATTCCTTCTTCATCAAGGTTCTTAAGTGCATCTTCCCCAACGTTAGGAATTTCACGCGAAATTTCTTCAGGTCCAAGTTTAGTATCACGCGCTTCTGATTCATACTCTTCAATATGAATTGAGGTGTAGACATCATCAGTCACTAACCGTTCGCTAATGGCGATGGCATCTTCGAAGTTGTAACCTTGCCAAGTCATGAAGGCAACTAATGGGTTTTGGCCTAATGCCAATTCGCCATCTTCCATTGATGGGCCATCAGCCAACACTTCGTCTGGATCAACTTTGTCGCCGATTTTGACGATTGGGCGTTGGTTGTAGTTCTTACCACCGTTAGAACGTTGGAACTTCATTAACTTGTACTTATCTAATGCACCGTCTTCGCGGCGAACACGAATTTCACGGGCATCAACGTATTCAACTGTCCCGGGCTGCTTGCAAAGCAAGGCAACACCAGAGTCATGGGCAGCTTTATATTCAATCCCAGTACCGATCAATGGTGAATGAGGATCAAGCAGAGGAACGGCTTGACGCATCATGTTAGCACCCATCAGCGCCCGGTTTGAGTCATCGTTTTCCAAGAAAGGAATGCAGGCCGTAGCGACCGAGACAACTTGCTTAGGCGAAACGTCCATGTAATCGACGTTTTCGATACCAGTTTCAATGTTTTCTGATTTTGCACGGGCCATAACCAAGTTATTAACGAATGAACCATCGTCGTTCAATGGTGAGTTGGCTTGTGCAACCACGAAATTATCTTCTTCATCAGCAGTCAGGTAATCGATCTTATCGGTAACCTTATGAGTCGTCCACGAAACACGACGGTATGGCGTTTCGATAAACCCATACTTGTTGATCCGAGCATAAGAGGACAAACTGTTGATCAAACCAATGTTAGGTCCTTCAGGAGTTTCAATTGGGCACATCCGGCCGTAATGCGTATAGTGAACATCACGAACTTCATAACCGGCACGGTCACGAGTCAAGCCACCAGGTCCAAGGGCTGAAAGACGACGCTTATGCGTTAATTCACCCAACGGATTGGTTTGGTCCATGAATTGTGACAGTTGTGATGAACCGAAGAATTCTTTGATTGACGCAACCACTGGCCGAATATTGATCAGCTGTTGTGGTGTGACAGTCGAAGCATCCTGGATCGACATCCGTTCACGAACGACCCGTTCCATCCGTGATAACCCGATTCTAAATTGATTCTGCAGTAACTCACCAACAGAACGAATTCGACGGTTACCCAAGTGATCGATATCATCAGTGTCGCCAATACCATCTTGTAAATCAAAGAAGTAGTTGACCGCAGCTAAAATATCAGCGGGTTTAATGTGTTTCCATTTCAAATCAATATGACCATTACCAATCACTGGAATCGCCCGTTCTGGATCATCAGGTGATTGCACCATGATGGTCTGCAGAACAACTGGTTCAGTGACTACCGCTTCGTCTGAAGGCGTGTAAGTAACCGTCTTAAAGTCGTCGCGGTCAAGGTATGGTGTTAAGGTCTTCAAACGATCCTTATCAATGACATCGCCCTTTTGTGCCAAAACTTCACCAGTATCTGGATCAGCTAAGGTTTCAGCCAACGTCAAACCAAGCAGCCGGTTCTTTAAGACCAGCTTCTTGTTCGTCTTGTAACGGCCAACAGGGGCCATATCGTAACGCTTGGGATCAAAGAAGCGAGCTGTTAAAAGGCTCCGTGATGAGTCAGCAGTCTTAGGTTCACCTGGACGTAGACGTTCGTAGATGTCCTTTAAGGCTTCTTCAACACGAGAATCTTCGCTGTTTTTATGAACATCCTTTTCCAAGGTTGACATCAGACTGTCGTTATCACCATACATCTTGATGATTTCGTCATCAGAACCAAAGCCTAAGGCCCGAACTAATTCAGTCATTGGGATCTTACGAGTCCGGTCGATCCGGACGTAAGACAAGCCTTTAGCATCAGTTTCGAATTCCAGCCATGCACCCCGGTTAGGAATGACAGTAGCACCGTAGACTGTGCGGCCGTTCTTGTCAGTTTCTTTCGTATAATAAACGCCAGGAGAACGTACTAATTGAGAAACGATAACCCGTTCGGCACCGTTAATAATAAACGTTCCTTGTTCCGTCATCAGTGGAAAATCGCCGAAGAAAACATCTTGGGATTTAATTTCACCAGTCTCATGATTGGTTAACCGTAAAGTGACATGTAATGGTGCCGAATAGTTGGCATCGTGCTCTCTTGCTTCGTCAACGGTATATTTTGGTTCCAGTAACTGGTAATCAACGTACTCTAATGAAAGATTTCCCTGAAAATCTTCGATAGGCATAATGTCATCGAACATATCCTTCAGGCCTTCATCCAGAAACCATTGGTACGAATTTCTTTGGATCTCAATCAAGTTAGGAAGATCCAAAACTTCCTTAATTCGTGCATAGCTTCGTCGGGTCCGGTGCTTGCCATATTTAACCAAGTGTCCTGCCAAGTTGTTCACCTCTCCATTTTATTCAGCGAACTGAGCCAATGTTACAGTTTGATTACATTTTCAATGAAAACGCATTCTCACCGGTTTTTTGGCAAAAAAAATCCAAAAATAAGAAAGCAACTTCTTACTTTTGGCTTTATAAGAGCCGTTACGGACAATAGATCGCAACGCCTCATTTCAGTTCACAGTTACATACTGCAAGTAGTATACCTGCTACCCATGAAGTTGTCAACAAATTATCCCTCATCATCCCTTCTAGCAGGCTTCATATTTTTTGCCTGCCAAATTATAACGATATCTAAAAAGCAGCCTGATAACGCCATTAAGAATGCCGGTCATCAGACTGCTTTAGATTGATTTACTTACTGCCAACAGTTTCGTTAGTTTTCGGTTCTGTCTTTTCTGGTTGTTTAACGTTGACGGTGATCTTACCGTGACTAGCGCCTAAGGTTACCATGTTACCTGCCTGAATTTCACCAGACAGCATGGCTTCACTTAAACGGTCTTCAACTTGAGTCTGCAGTGCCCGCCGAATTGGCCGTGCACCGTATTCAGGGTCGAAACCGGCATCAGCTATCACATCAATGGCAGCTGGCGTTATCTTGATATTAATCCCCTGATCCTTTACCCGATCAATGACGATCTTAGCCATCAATTTGACGATCTGGTGGAGCTCCTTCTTCTTCAGGCTGTGGAAAATCACGACTTCATCGATCCGGTTCAAGAACTCTGGCCGGAAGGATTGCTTCAACGATTCCTTAATGGTCTCAGCCATCGCGGTGTAATCGCCACTCTTATCTTCAGCACCGAAGCCAACGGTCTTTTCATCCCGTAATCTGGTAGCACCGAGGTTGGAAGTCATGATCAAAATCGTATTTCTGAAGTCGACCTTACGTCCCTTAGAATCGGTCAAGTAACCATCATCAAGAACTTGTAAGAGTAGGTTAAAGACATCTGGATGCGCCTTTTCGACTTCATCAAACAAGACCACTGAGTAAGGTTTTTGACGTACTTTTTCAGTTAATTGGCCACCTTCGTCATAGCCAACGTAGCCGGGTGCTGAACCAATCAGACGACTGGTTGAGTACTTCTCCATGTATTCACTCATGTCAACTCGGATCATGTTGTCTTCAGAGCCAAACATTGCTTCGGCTAAGGCCTTAGCAAGTTCCGTCTTCCCAACACCAGTTGGACCTAGGAACATGAATGAACCAATTGGACGGTTTGGATCTTTCAAACCGGAACGGGCTCGCCGGATAGCTCGAGAAACCGCTGAAACGGCTTCTTCTTGACCAACCACGCGTTTGTGCAAAATGCTTTCGAGGTTGACTAAACGTTCCTGTTCAGTCCGGTTAAGCTGGGTTGTTGGAATACCAGTCCATTCTGAAACCACTTCAGCAACATCTTCGCCAGAAACGTTCAGACTGTACTTTTCGCCAGACTCAGCCTGCTTTTCGGCCTTCTTATCCAACTTATCCTTCAGAGCAATCTCTTGTTCACGAATCTTAGCAGCTTCTTCAAACCGCTGATCTAAAATTGCGGCTTCGCGTTGGTCAGAAAGGTCTGATAGTTTAGCTTCTTGCTTAGTCTGGTTATTAGGTTTATCCATCAGACTGACACGCACTTTAGCAGCCGCTTCATCCATTAAATCGATTGCCTTATCTGGCAGGTAACGGTCCGTGATGTATCTCGTGGATAACTTAACGGCCTGATCCAAGGCTTCATCACTAATGTTTGCCTTGTGATGTTCCTCGTAACGCGGACGCAGGCCCTTCAGGATCTGAAGAGTTTCATCTTCTGTGGGTTCATCAACTTGCACGGTCGCAAACCGGCGTTCTAGAGCCGCATCAGATTCAATGTACTTCTGATATTCATCAAGAGTCGTTGCCCCGATGGTTTGCAGTTCACCACGTGCTAATGCAGGCTTCAAAATATTGGACGCGTCAATGGCACCTTCAGCACCACCGGCACCGATCAAAGTGTGCAGTTCATCAATGAAGAGAATGACTTCACCATCGTTGTAAATTTCTTCGATCACCTTTTTCAGGCGGTCTTCAAATTCACCACGATACTTAGTACCAGCAACCAGTGAACCCATATCCAAGGCCATCAGTCGTTTGTTTTTCATATCGTCAGGAACATTTTCCTTAACGATTCGCTGTGCTAAGCCTTCAGCAATGGCGGTTTTACCAACACCGGGTTCCCCAATTAATACGGGGTTATTTTTCGTTCGGCGACTCAGAATCTGAATAACCCGGCGAACTTCATTATCCCGGCCAACCGTTGGGTCCATCCGGTCATCACGGGCTAGCTGAGTTAAATCACGGGCTAGTGAATCCAGAGTAGGCGTACCACCCTGTTGCTTACGGCCACGTTGATTACGTCGCTTGTCTTGGGTTTCAGTCACACCTAGCTTCCGCAAAATCACTTTGCGAGCCTGTGCTAAATCAATATTTAAGTTCATTAAAATCCGTGAGGAAAGAATCGTTTCATCACTCAGCAAAGCCAGTAATAAGTGTTCGGTCCCAATCTTAGTAGCACCGATTCGCTTAGCTTCTTCACCAGCAACGGATAGCATATCCTTAGCTTTTGGTGAGTATGGCAGATACGTATCCTTATCAACATTGTTTAAAGTGCCATAACCAGTAAACCGTTCGATTTCTTCACGAACGTCATCTTCACTAATGGAGAATTGCTGCAAAACCTTATTAGCAATCCCATTTTTCTCAATCGTGAGTGCTAAAAGTAAGTGTTCCGTGCCAACAGCTTGGTGCTTAAAGTACTTCGCCTGTTCTTGGGCTAATGCCAAGACACTCTTTGCACTGGGGGTAAAAAGATTATCCATTTCAATTCCTCACTTTCCTAGCTCTCATAGCGTAGATGTTTCAAAATACTGACTAAAATACGCGCCCTCAAGCCGTTTTCATCCGCGCGGTTCTCCATTTGCAGGGTGTCTTTGCTCATGATCGTGAGAATGATATTGGCCTCTCTTCTGCCAATCACACCACTTTCATAAAGCCCCTGCACAACGGCATAACCGTCACGTTGTCCTATCGAATCGCCAATGGTTTCGATCAATGAGTCTAAAACATCGGTGTCATCTAATAAATTAACTTTTTCGATTCGAATATAACCGCCACCGCCACGCTTGCTCTCTACCAGATAACCGTTAGAGAGTGTAAAGCGGGTTTTAATAACATAATTGATCTGTGACGGTACCACATTGAACAAATCCGCAACTTCAGATCGGCGAATTTCCACGTGCTCCGTATCCGACATAATTTCTTTCAAGTACTGCTCAATAATATCGGAAATATTTTGATTTTGCACGCTAATCCCTCCATTCACCAACTCAGCAATCATCTTTGACTAATGTTGACTTTCATTATACGAATGTTTGGTGAAAATGCAAAGGTTTAGCCCATAATTTGTCGTCTGAAATGCCAAATTTATTTCGATCGAAAAAGTTTCTTCCTATAATAAAGTTTTTAATGTCTAACAACTAATCTTTTTAATGATCACCTGTATAGTTCCATTATAAAGCATTAGTCAACAAAACTCCCATTTAAACACCAGTTTATCCCCTATTAAGCGCTTTTTAGGTAACAAAAAAAGGGGTTCTACAATATCTGTTGTTGGTAATAGATTTTTATCTATTACTGATGACAGATTTTTTGTTTATCATTAGAATAAAAAAGCGGACATCTCCCGTCCGTTAACTTACTCCCACCACAGAATTAAGTCAAGAAAGGAAATGCCCTATGTCAAATGATACTACGAAAATGTTGTTAGGAATAGATGATGAACACTTAATAATTGAGG
>NZ_BJDO01000029.1 GCF_005405185.1 Secundilactobacillus hailunensis | reverse complement strand
TTCGTCCTGAGCCAGGATCAAACTCTCATTTTATGATTGTTTGTGACTCATTAATATTACTAGCGAAATTGACTTCGCAAATTACATTTGATATCAGCCGAAACTGATATGCCCTGCACATTTGTGAAACAAAACTTTGTTCAGTTTTCAAAGGTCTACTAAGTTCTGAATGACTGATGAATATTTAATCAGTCAACTCTTAAATCATATCATTCGCGTTATTCAATGTCAAGCGTTATTTTTAACTACCAGGCAATTGATCTCGCTGCTAAATGCTATGAAATCAACATCTACAAGTTGCTGCAGAAATAACAGAACTTCATTAGTATAACAATCGTTGGCAACCAAGTCAATCATTATTTTGAATAAATATGAATTGATTTGATAGAGCATACTGTACAGATTAATCGCAACTCTTATATCGCCATCTTCTCCATGAGCATGATGTGTATAATTATTCGATACCGCTGTGCGTCTGCTTTTTAACAACGAATATAATATTACCAAGTTATGCATTCCTGGTCAAGCAATATTTTACATTTTTTCACAAAAAAGAGCGATACTTCTCAGTATCACTCTTTTAGCTTCGTTTATTTAAGTTCTGGTGCATCCGTTTTGTAAGTTGCCGTGACTTTACCATGGTTTTTGGCCATTAAACTAGTTGGTTCAGACTTCTGAGCAGCCTTTAACTGCTGAATGCCGTTTGAGTACTTATAGTTATACTTACCCTTATTAACCGACTTGAAGTCCTTCAACTGATAAAATCTCAACAAATCACCCTGAATCACCCGATCGGACAAGGACAGCTCCGAAGTCACATGGTTTTGCTCTCGAGCCAGACGCTTCTTTTGAGCAGCATTAGGTTTCACTACTGCCCCCGTCTTGGTATCGTAAACAGTACCGCCTTCTTTGACAAATTGTGGCGTCACAAAGTCACCATTTCTAAACGCCACGGTCTGACTGCGGTTCTTGGCTAATAAATCATTACCAAACTGAATCGTATTGTTATCCTTCACACCCAGTAAGTCCATTAACGTTGGTAAGACGTCAATTTCACCACCATACGTGTGGTTAATGCCACCCTTCATCCCAGCAGCATGGATCATCAGCGGTACCTTCTGGAACTGTGCGAGATCATAATTCGTGACCTTCTTTTTACCCAGTAACTGCGCAATAGCCGGTCGATGATTGTTCGAAATACCATAGTGGTCCCCATATAAAACGATCACACTGTTCTTGTACAGCCCTGATTGCTTCATATAGGTTAAGAATTCACCAAAGGCTTCATCTAAGTAATGAGCGGTCTGAACGTAGGGATCGACAGTCTTGTCACCAGTCTTAGTTGCAGGAAAATCAGTATTTTCTTTATCCAGTTCATAAGGATAATGGTTTGTCAGTGTGATCAATTTCGCATAAAACGGCTGCGGTAACTGCTGCAGGTACTTAGCCGTGTCGCGGAAGAAGATCTTATCCTTTAAGCCATAGCCAACCGTATAGTTTGGCTTCTCCTTATAATACTGAGAGCTAAAGAAGTAGTTATAGCCCCATGACTTATAGGTATTATCCCGATTCCAAAAACTCGGGACATCCCCATGAAAGGCCGCTGAAGTATAACCCCTTTGACCGAGCATTGCTGGCGCCGCCTGAAAGGTGTTTTGCGTCCCGTATTCCGTCATAGCAGAGCCCTGTGGTAGCCCAAATAACGAGTTTTCAAGCATCATTTCAGCATCCGAAGTCTTCCCTTGAGCTACTTGGTTATAGAAGTTATCAAAGCTCATCGTGTTTTGATTCTTATAGAACTTATTCAAATTAGGCGTAACTTCCTTGCCATCGACCTTATAATTGATCAAAAACTGCTGGAAACTTTCCAGATGAATAATGATGACGTTCTTGCCCTTTTCTGTCCCAAAATACGCCGGGTTATCCCCTACACGATTATGCTTCAGATATTTCTCCACACTTTGCAGGTCGCTGGCACTGGCATGGGCCCGCGTTGAACTTTGCTTTTGCGTCTGATAGACGCTAAAAGCAGCGTATTCGTTTAAACCCAAATACTTAACCAAATAGTTATTATCAAAAGTTCTGGTCAACAGGCCCGAACGATTAGCGTTAGCCATTCCGTATTCGGCACCCATCAATGAAAAAGCCAGCACGGTCATTGTTAACGCGTAACGGCGCTTGAAGGGCCGGCTATCAATGTGAATAACGTGGGTCATTAACAAAACGATCAGCAAAACAACGTCCAAATAGACAAAGAAGTCGATTGGATGAATGATCTGGCCAATGCTTTTACCCAGATTATTTTGAACGTTACCAGACCCTTTAATAACACTAAACGTCATAAAATCTGAAAATTCGCGATAATAAAGAATGTTGGCAAAGATCCAGGAAGTCTGAATCAGATCGATCAGGATCATTAGCCAATAAACTAAACGTCCACGAAAGTATAGTGCAATACCAAACAGTAAAAGTGCGGCCGGAATTGGGTTAACCACCAGTAAGAACTGCTGAATACCACCCTTGACCCCTAAACTAAACTCCGTCTGATACGCGATATACGTCTTAATACAAAATAAAACGACTACTAATATAAAGAACCCAAAAACGGTATTCAACTTAGCAGCCGTTCGTTTTACAAAATCCGACATAACATCGTGCCTCCAGGTTAAACTTAACAAGTGCCATTATATCGAATCTCTATAAAATAGCAATCTTCTCTAAATTACTTTGAAAAAACTTCACACTTACTTATAAGTGACATCAATTTTTCGATAATGACGAATCAGCAGTGATAAAAATAAAAACTATGGTTCCCCATAGTTTTTGTTTTAATTATCGGTTAGCAATTCGAATAACTCAATTGCAATCAAATCAATGTTATCAAACTCAAAGTGTTCCTTGGCTTGATGTTCATCCAAACTGTAAGTTTGTGTCTCCGGGTGATAAACAACTTGTGCCAGTTCAACGCCTTCCTTTTCGAAACGACGTGGCTGTGGCTCGTCTCCGGTATCTTCTTGCATTGCTTTAAGTCGGTTAATAATGCCGATCAATTGTGATTCCTCCATGAGAATCCCCTTTCCAATTCAATTTAACAGTCTAATTCTACCAAATCCTGTAGTAGTAAGCACGATTTTTTGTAAATATCCTGATGAAAATTCTAACAGGTCTCCTGCATTTCTACAATAGAAAAAAGCAGGTCAATGTCAATACTGGCACTCACCTGCTTGTTAAACCTATGCTTCTGATCTTAATGAATGGTGTGATTCCTGGATTCGCTTAAACATTTTCTCCATGTCAGTATCCGTAAAATGAATCAGTACGGGCCGGCCATGGGGGCAATTAAACGGATTTTCCGCCGTCTTCAGGTGTTCGATCAAGGCTTTGGCCTGCTGATCATCCAGATGATGGTTGGCCTTGATCGCCCGCTTACAGCTCATCATGATGGCCGTCTTCTCACGAAACTGAGCCACCGTTAGATGACCATCCCGTAAGACCCAGTCAATCATTTCTTTGACTGTATCAGACTCCTGTCCGGCTTTAAACCAGGTCGGATGCTGCCGCAGAATAAAGCTATTAGGGCCAAACTGTTCTAAATGCAGCCCAACTGCCGCTAAGATATCCAGTTTGTCCGTGATTTTCAGCATGTCACTGGTACTGTAATCCAGCACGATCGGCACTAATAACCGTTGCTGATCCGCGCTAACTTCACCAATGGCCTGCCGGTAGTATTCGTAATTAACCCGTTCTTGAGCAGCGTGCTGATCAAGAATATAGAGGCCCTCATCCGACTGTGCCAGCAAGTAGGTTCCGTGAAATTGGCCAATGTAGATCAAATTAGGGAACCGGTCTTGCTGCTGGTCTAACAGCTCAGTTTCTTGCGGCTTTTGCGGTTTTGGCGTTGAGTTGTTGTTAACAGTCCCTGCCACCGGTTCATTAAACGGGGTCTGTGGCTGCTGATACTTCTGCTCAAACGCCGAGACTTTAGGTGATGCCAGTTCAGCCTTAGACCGGATCATAATCGGTTGAGCCGACCCGTCAGAAGGCTTTTGAGCAAACAGTGCGCCACTTGAGTCAGACTCTTTAGCGTCAACCGGTTTCTTTTGAGCCATTTTGGGCGTTTGTGATGCCGGCTGCACTTGAGAAGCCACCGGTCTGCTAGTCTGCGGTCCGCGCGTAGCTGAGACCGCAGCTAGATTTTGAGCGACCTGCTGAGGATCCACGTGGCCCCGTCTTAAATTAGTGAGTCCGTCTGGAATCAGGTTCTGCTGACTCAGCTGTTCTTGAATCGCCGTTGAAATAATCGTTGATAACTGCGGTTCCTTACTGATCCGCACTTCCTGCTTCGTCGGGTGAACGTTAACATCTACCAGCAGCGGATCCATTTCCAGATTCACCACGGCAACTGGGTAACGACCCACCATTAATTTGGAGCCGTATCCGGCAATGATGGCCTTAGTCAACTGGTAATTTTTGATGTACCGGCCGTTTAACAGGATCGTCATATAGTTGCGACTGGCCCGCGTTAATTCGGGTAGTGACACGTAGCCACTAACCTTAAAGTCCGCATCCGCACTGTCAATTGGTAACATTTTACCGGCCTTATTCATGCCATAGATACTGCCGATGACCTGCCGCAGATCACCGCGGCCCGCTGTTCTCATCAATTCCCGGTTATTATGGGTCAACGAGATTTGAATCTGTGGGTGGCCCAGTGCTAACCGGTTGACGATATCGACAATTTTAGAGAGCTCCGTGTTCAGTGATTTGAGGTATTTTAACCGTGCGGGCACGTTATAGAACAGATCTTTGACCGTTATGTCCGTCCCACGTCGAGCTTCCGCCGGTTTTTGCGAGATCACCTTGCCGCCAGCGATGTGAATGACTTGGCCTTCACCGCCCGTTGACGTGACCATTTCAACGTCTGCGATAGACGCAATACTTGGCAGGGCTTCACCACGAAAACCCAGTGAATGGACTTTAAACAGGTCTTTACGGTCAGTGATCTTACTGGTAGCGTGGCGGTGAAAAGCCAGTTCAAGCTGATCTGCTGCGATACCGTCACCATCGTCAATGACTTCAATAGATTTTAATCCCGCTTCAGCCACGAGGATATCGATCTCGTGACTACCGGCATCAATGGCATTTTCAACCAGTTCCTTGACGACGGAAGCCGGCCGTTCAATCACTTCACCCGCTGCGATTTGATCAGCTAATACCGTTGAAAGTTCATGAATTGCTGCCATCCTATCACCTCATTACCGTTTCTTTTTCGATTGTGCTAACTCTTGCTGCCACTTATACACTTGATTCATGACGTCCATGGGGGTCAGCCCCATTAGATTCAGCGCTTTAATCTGCGCAGCTACCTTGTCCGCCTTAGTGGCCTTCTTTTCTGGTTCACCAAATAGGGATAACTGGGTATCAGCATCCGTAGTTTCAGCCGTCTCCGCTACCGGTTCTGCCGGCTGCGGCTTTGGTTGAGATTTTAGCTGTACCGGTTTATCCTCAGCTGCCACTTGAACGGAGGCGTGCTGATCTTGGGTCTTTTCTAGGTGGGTCAAAATCTTATCCGCCCGTTTCAAGAGTGAATCTGGTAAACCAGCTAATTTAGCCACGTGAATCCCGTATGACTTATCGGCTGGTCCATCCTGCATCTGGTGCAAGAAAACCAGTTCGCCGTTCTTTTCGACGGCGCCCACGTGGACGTTCTTCAAATGTACCAAACTCTTATCCAGTACCGTTAATTCATGATAGTGGGTGGAAAACAGGGTTTTAGCGTGAATCCGATCATGGACGAATTCAATAATTGCCTGCGCTAAAGCCATCCCATCGTAGGTAGCCGTTCCCCGGCCAATCTCATCAAACAGGACCAGTGAGTTAGCGGTGGCGTGAGCAAGGGCTTCGTTAGCTTCCTTCATTTCCACCATAAAGGTACTTTCGCCGGAGATCAAATCATCCGCTGCACCGATCCGGGTAAAGATCTGATCGAAAATCGGCATCTTAGCCGACTTAGCGGGAACAAAGCAGCCCATTTGCGCCAGTATAACCGTTAATGCCAGCTGACGCATGTAAGTACTCTTACCAGACATGTTAGGCCCCGTAATCAGCAAAATAGACGTCTCTTCGGGCATCTTAACATCGTTAGGGACATAGGTCTGGCGGCCAAGTACTTTTTCGACCACCGGGTGCCGGCCCTCAACGATTTCCAGATCATGGCCCGACTTGGTAAAAGTCGGTGCCACAAAGCGGTATTTTTCACTGACGTCGGCGAAACTCTGCAAAACGTCCAATTCAGATACCGCATGAGCCAAGCTTTGAATTCGTTGAATATTTTTCTTAACCAGTTCACGGACTTTGACAAATAATTTGTATTCCAGATCAGTAGACTTTTCCTCGGCTTCCAGGATCAAATGTTCCTTTTCCTTTAGCTCAGGGGTCGTAAACCGTTCTGAATTAGCTAAGGTTTGCTTCCGTTCGTAACGCCCCTCTGGCAGCTTATCCAGATTGACCTTCGTCACGTCAATGTAGTAACCAAAAACGCGGTTGTACCCGATCTTCAGGTTATTAATGCCAGTGGCTTTTCGTTCAGAAGCTTCCATTTCGGCCAGCCACTGCTTACCGTTGTGCATTGCCTGCCGGTAGGAATCTAACGTCTTATCGTAACCATCCTTGATCACGCCACCATCCGTTACCGACAGCGGTGGCTCGTCCACGATGGCCGAATCAATCACATCCGTCACGTTATCAATGGGATCTAGACGCTCATAAATGTCATCGAAAACGGTATCCGGCAGTTCGTTTAAAATGTGCTGCAGTTTAGGAATCTGCTTTAACGAGGTCTTTAACTGAATCAGATCACGACCATTCACACTGCCGAAAGCCACGCGGCCAGCCAGCCGTTCCAGATCATAGACTTTAGTCAGTTCTTCTTGCAGACTATTGCGCTCAAAATACTGATCAACTAACACGCTGACCTTCTTTTGGCGGGCTAGAATATGTTTGCGGTTCACTAACGGTCGATCCAGCCACTGCTTCAGCAAGCGTCCGCCCATGGCCGTTTTAGTTTCATCCAGTAGCCACAGTAACGTACCGCTCTTTTTGCCGGTCCGCATGTTTTGTGCCAGCTCCAAGTTACGCTGAGAATAATGGTCCATCTTTAAGAAAAAGGCGGGCTCATAAACAATCGCCCGTTGTAAATGAGCCAGGCTGCGTTTTTGAGTCGTCACAATATACGTTAGCAGATGTTGTAAGACCGTCATCTGTTCCGCGACTTCGACGCCTTGTGTCAGATAGCTGAGTTCAGACTTCACCTCAGTGTCATCTTGATGGGAAATTAAAATACCGACCTTCTGTAATTGATCTAAAACATCCTTAGAAACCGACTTATCAACAACGGTTTCCTTGGTCTGCAGACTCATCACTTCGTTTAATACAGCGTCAAAATCAGTCAGCGACGTGACCTTTAATTCACCAGTAGACAAGTCGGCATAAGCAAAGCCAAATTTACCCTTAACCTGGGTCAGAGCGGTTAAATAGTTGTTATCCTTGGCGTTACCGGCACCCGTATCAGTTTGAGTCCCGGGGGTCACTAACTGAATGACTTCGCGCTTAACCATGCCCTGAGCGAGCTTAGGATCTTCCATCTGTTCGCAAATGGCGACTTTATAGCCCCGATCCACCAAAATATCAATATAGTTTTGAACTGCCCGGTGCGGTACCCCGCACATGGGAATCGGGTTTTTAGAACTGTGATTTCGGCTGGTCAAGGTCAGCTCCAACAATTGAGCACCCTTCACAGCGTCATCATTAAACATTTCGTAAAAATCACCCAAACGGTAAAATAAAAAAGCGTCCGGGTACTGATCTTTAATTTTTTGATACTGAACCATCATCGGCGTTTGGTTTACTTTCGCCAATCTCTCCACCTCTACTTCATTAACTGCTGGTTACAAATCATACGGGTGGGCATCGTCAATCAAAACTGGTTTGATTTTAGTGGCGTGCCCGGTCTCATCATTGACATCGATCACACAGCCGGACATAATTCCGGGTTCACTGGTCTCAACTACATAACGGGCTGGCCTTTGATCTAAGAAACGTTGGATCACACTGGCGGGCTGCATACCTAAAATGCCGGCAGCCGGGCCAGTCATCCCAGCATCCGTCATAAACGCGGTCTGATGGTCGATAATTTGACCATCACTGGTCTGCACGTGCGTATGGGTGCCGACTACTGCTGACACGCGACCCTTTAGATACAGCGCAATCGCGCGCTTTTCGCTGGTCACTTCGCCGTGAAAATCAACGAAGATCACAGGAGTTTCTTTTCTGATCTCAGTCACTAATTTATCAGCCACCGCAAACGGATCATCCAGCGGCGGTAAGAAGACCCGTCCCTGTAAATTGATCACGGCAAGGGTTGCCTGATTAACCTTTAATTTGGTCCAGCCCCGGCCTGGGACATCTTTTCCCGGGTAATTAGCTGGTCGAATCAACTTGGTCGTGTCATCGATAAACTCGTAAATTTCCTTATTATCCCACGTATGGTTGCCCATCGTGACAACGTCAGCGCCACTTTCAAGCAGCTGCTTGTAGATCTTGCGACTGATACCCCGGCCGACAGGTGTTGAATTTTCACCATTCACAATCGTTGCCTGAGGCTTCAAGTCCCGTTTCAATTTTGGTAAGTAAGTTTGAATCATTTGGACGCCACGATCACCGACAACGTCTCCGATAAATAATATCCGCATGCTGATCCTCTTATCTAATTTAGTCTATTACAACACGTTTTAGTTTAACACATTTACCGTATAAAAAAGTATCCTCAAGCACTGTTGCCAGTACTTGAGGATACTCCTTGCTAAATGACTATTTAGCGTACGCTACCGACCGAACTTCACGGATAACGGAAACCTTGACGTGACCTGGATAATCCATGTCACTTTCAATCTTTTCTTTAATATCGTGAGCCAGTGTAACAGCGTCCAAATCTGAAATTTTAGTTGGTTTAACGATGACGCGAACTTCTCGCCCTGCTTGAATGGCGAATGACTTCTTCACGCCGTCAAATTCATCAGCGATATTTTCCAGCTTTTCCAACCGGTGAATGTAGGATTCAAGTGAATCGCTCCGTGCACCTGGTCTGGAAGCCGAGATCGTATTAGCAGCTGCCACTATTTCTGAAATCACATAGTGCGGCGTTGCCGTTGACTCGTGAGCCGCGATTGAATCAATTACAACCGGACTTTCTTTGTACTTCTTCGCTAGATCAATCCCAATCTGAACATGAGACTCTTCCACGTCATTTTCAACCGCTTTACCTATATCGTGTAATAATCCTGCGCGTTTTGCTAGCGTGACATCTTCACCTAACTCAGCGGCAAAAATTCCTGATAATTTAGCAACTTCTATGGCATGCGTTAAGACGTTTTGACCATACGAGATCCGGTAGTTCATCTGACCAACCAGCTTAATCAAAGCTGGGTGCATCGAGTGAATACCCAGATCAAACACCGTCTGTTCACCAAGGTCTTGGATCTTCTCATCCAATTCTTTACGAGCCTTTTCAACCATCTCTTCAATGCGAGCTGGATGAATCCGACCGTCTTGAATGAGCTTCTCCAAGGCAATCTTGGCAACTTCACGACGGATTGGATCAAAACCGCTTAAAACAACGGCTTCTGGTGTATCATCGATGATTAAATCGATCCCAGTTAAGGTCTCTAAGGTCCGAATATTGCGACCTTCACGACCAATGATCCGACCCTTCATGTCGTCATTAGGCAGTGTGACCACCGATACTGTGGTATCAGATACCATATCGGCCCCACTGCGTTGAATCGCTTGAACGATTAATTCTTTAGCCTTCGAGTCCGCTTCTTTAGCGGCCTGTTCATTGCTTTCCTTAATCATCTTAGCGCGTTCCGAACTTAACGCTTGCTTTGCATCATTAATAATCAGGGACTGTGCTTCCTCTTTAGAAAGCGCGGCTGCTTCTTCCACAGCCGCTTGCCGTTTTTCAACAAGTGAGTCCGCCTGTTGCTGTGTTTTAGCTAGTTTTTGCTGTTCCGAACTCAATTTATTTTCCTTGCGTTCGAGAACATCTTCCCGCTTTTGAAAAGCGTTATCTTTACGATCAAGCGCTTCTTCTCGCTGTAATACCCGGTCTTCTTGTTTTTGGACTTCTCCGCGTTGCCGCTTTAAATCCTTTTCAACGTCCGATCGATAGCGATGACCTTCCTCTTTGGCTTCAAGCAGTGCCTCTTTGGTATCAGTCTCAGCTTGCTTTTTCGCATCAGCTAAAATGCCTTGTGCTGTTTCGTGTGCTGCGTCCAAATTGCGTTCAACAATTGACTTATGGACAAAGTATCCGATGACAGCACCTACAACGATAGCGATGATTGCGAGGATTATCTCAGGAATACCCATGATTCCACCTCCGCATCATCAAAATTTTTGATTGCTAAATCAGTAAATTTTAAGATGTTAATTGATTATTGACACAACTAATATTCTAATGTTAAGTCGCAACGCTGTCAATAAAAGAGTAGTGAACGGTTGCTAAGAAAATGATTTATTAAAAAATAATGGCAAAATTAGCCAATTAATCGCTGTAATATATATTTTTACTCCTTTTGACGGCAAAAAATCCAAGCTGCACTTCAGCTTGGATTTTCATTCTGCTTATTAAGACTTAGCAGGTTTATTTTTAGTTGTTTTTGCCGTTTTGGCATCTTTAACATCAAGATCTAACGCCTCAACGCTTTTTTCGGTAGCTTGCTTATCGGTATTAGTCGTATCAGTAGTGGTATCGGTGGCATCATCGTCAGCAGTACCATCCATGTTATAAGCCTTACGGACCTTAGCCCGAATCTCACTCATAACATCCGGATGTTCAGCCAGGTAAGTCTTCGCATTCTCACGGCCTTGACCAATCCGGTCATCGCCGTATGAATACCATGAACCAGACTTATTCACGATATCTTTATCAACCGCCATATCCACCAGTTCACCGGTCTGAGAAATCCCGTGCCCATACATGATATCAACTTCAGCCCGTTTAAATGGCGGGGCAACCTTGTTCTTGACCACTTTGATTCGAACCCGGTTCCCGATAATATCGGTGCCTTCTTTGATCTGTTCTGCACGCCGAACCTCCAGACGGATCGTGGCGTAGAACTTCAAAGCCCGGCCACCAGGCGTGGTTTCAGGGTTACCAAACATCACGCCGACTTTTTCACGAATTTGGTTAATAAAGATCGCGATAGTCTTGGTTTTATTGATCGACCCCGAGAGTTTACGCAGGGCTTGAGACATTAGCCGGGCTTGCAGACCAACGTGTGCGTCACCCATCTCACCATCAATTTCAGCTCGAGGAACCAGCGCAGCCACGGAATCAACGACGATCATGTCGACGGCACCACTGGCAACCAGGGCATCCGCAATTTCGAGTCCCTGTTCACCAGTATCGGGCTGTGAAAGCAACAGATCATCGATGTTAACGCCTAAATTAGTCGCATAAGCTGGATCCAAAGCGTTTTCAGCATCGATGTAGGCCGCTGTTCCACCGTTCTTCTGGACTTCAGCAACCGCGTGCAAAGCAACGGTCGTCTTCCCAGAACTTTCAGGACCGTAAACTTCCACGATTCTGCCACGGGGATACCCGCCAACACCTAATGCATTATCTAGTGCCAGTGAACCGCTGGAAATCGTTGAGATCTGCGTATCAGCCTTATCACCCATTCGCATGATAGAACCTTTACCGAAGTTTTTTTCAATTTTCTTTAATGCAGCATCTAACGCTGCTTGTCGTTCGTCAGCCATGTGTTCCTCCTTAGTCGCCATTTGCAAATTAAACTATACCTGTCTCAACACAAAATTGCAAGCAAAAGCAGAACAAAGGTTCGCATTTTTAGTGAACCGCTAACCGCCGGCGAATGAGGTCCAGACCCGCCATCACTGAGCGTGCCCGAATCCGCTGACGGCCGTTCGTAAAGTGATACAAAAAGGCTTTCGGTTCTTCATCCCGGTAGGCAATGCCGATCCAAACCGTACCAGCGGGCTGTCCCTCTAATTCATCGGGACCGGCTACACCAGTGAAGGAGACCGCAATGTCAGTCTGCATCTTGGCTTTGGCCTGCTGAGCCATCCAGATGGCCGTGGATTTGCTGACCACACCCTGAGTTTTGATCACTTCTGATGGAATCGACAGCAACTGATGCTTCGCTTCGTTGGCATAGGTCACAAAACCGCCCGGAAAGACTGCTGAGACTCCAGGAACACTGCCAATCGTGCTCTGAAATTCACCGGCAGTCAAACTTTCAGCCGCCGTGACGGAAAGCTTCCGGTCGATCAGCTGATTAACCACGACACTGGCTAGAGTATTATCATCACCGTAGCCGTAGAAGTATTGTCCATCGATGGCTAAGATCTGATTGACCATGCCCTGTATCAAAGTATCTGCCTGCTGCTTATCCGTTGATGAAGCAGTCACCCGAAGCGTGACCTCTGCCGCTTTTGCGTATGGTGCAATGGTTGGGTTAGTCTGATGATCGATCAGATCCGCGAGATCCGATACCAGCTTAGATTCACCGATCCCCACAAACCGCAGCACCCTAGAATTAAATACGCGGTTTTGATCACCGTGTTTTTTCAGTTGTGGAATCAATTCCCGGTCGATCATCATCAGGCATTCGGCTGGCGGCCCTGGTAGCAGCACGTAGCTAGTTCCATGCTGATTCAGATACAGGTCACCCACAGCAAACCCATTATGATTTTTCAGACTGATGGCATGCTGAATTTTTAGTTCCTGTTTCGCGTTATTCGGCGTCTTGTTCTTACCACTAGTAGCGGCATAGCTGTCAATTTTAGCTTTAGCGTCGGCATCGACGACTAAGAGTTCACCCAAATGACGGGCAACGATCTGCTTGGTCAGGTCATCTTCAGTGGGTCCCAAACCACCAATTGTTAAGACGAGGTCATTGCGGCTCTCCGCAACTTTTAACACCTTTTCCAGCCGTTCAGGATTATCCCCGACGACCGTTTGATAATAAACATTGATGCCGATACCAGCCAACTGCTGTGCCAAATAGGCGCCGTTCGTATTGGCAATTTGACCCAATAACATTTCCGTTCCAACAGCAATAATTTCAGCGTTCATCACTCAGTCTCCAATCTGATTAACTTTATTTTAGCAAAAAGGGGTTGCTCTCATCTCAAGAACACCCCTCCTTTGTTATTTAATTATTAAATGAATCGGCAAACACGCTTCGGTTCTTAACGAAATAGTCAATTCCTGAATAAACCGTAAAGAATAGGCAAATGTAAAGTAAGATCGTGCCTAACGGGAAGCCAATAAAGAGTACGTTGTTCAGCAGCAATAAAATAATACTAAGCATTTGTGAAGTTGTCTTTATTTTACCCGGCCAAGCCGCAGCCATCACAGTTCCGCTATTTTCCACAATGATCAACCGCAACCCAGTTACTGCCAATTCTCGGCAAACGATAATGGCCACGACCCAAGCTGGTGCCATGTCCATTTGGACTAACAGGATAAAGGCGGTCATCACGATCATTTTATCAGCCAACGGATCGGCAAACTTACCGAAGTTGGTCACCAAGTGTCGCCGACGGGCAATCTGACCATCTAAAAAGTCAGTAATCGATGCCACGGCAAAAATAATTGCTGCCACGATCTGCGTGACTGGAATCTTGGTCGATAACCAGATGACTGACCCCCAATCCATTGGTACTGCCAGAATGATCAGAAAAATGGGAATGAGAATGATCCGGCCAATTGTTAATTTATTAGGTAAATTCACGGTGTCCCCTCCAGATACTTAATTTCTCAAGAAAAGGCAAGCTCTTCAGCTTACCTTCACTAGAATTACTTAAATTGTATGGTAATGTTTTGCACTTGAGACGTCGTCGTTGATGAACTAGCAGCGCTAGCAGTAGAACTGCTAGTTGAGCTGCCTGCAGTAGTCGTAGACGAAGCCGTGGTTGCAGAACTAGTAGCCGTTGATAATGGTAAGGACTTACCACCAATCGTAACTTTAGTTGCTGGTGCGTTACCCAAGTTCAAGGTAGCTGATGTTGCGCTAGCACTCAACTTAATGGTGCGCGTCTTACCAGCTGCAACCGTTCCTTGAAAGGCTGAATTGCCAGCTGAAGTAACGGCAACCCAGGCGCTGTTAGATGTCCTGACCTTAATCGTTTTCGTCTTAGGCGCATTCTTCATCGTATAGGTCGTTGCGTTGCCGGAAGTCGAAACCTTACTGAAGCTAGCTTTCGAAACGGGCTTAGAAGAAGATGACGCCTTCTTGCTGGATGCCTTCTTAGCTGAAGAACTTGACTTAGCAGTACTCCCAGAAACGGATACGGAACTGCTGTCCACGTTTTGACTACTGCGACTTGACTGCGGACTGCGAGTCGTTGCTAACCAGATACCAACGATCACGATCACGACTACGATCACGGCTGCCACAATGGGTACTTGACGCTTGATCTTAGCTGAACGGTCATCGACTTTTCGCTGTGCCGAACGCGTAGAAGGATTATCTTCATTGACTCGGTCCACGTATTCCTGCGTTTTGGTGCTTGGCAGCTGATCGCTAAATTCGTTAAGCAGTTCACTGCCATCCAACCCAACGGTCTGCGCGTACTGCTTAATAAACGCACGCACGTAAAAGTCACCTGGTAAATCCGAAAACTTACTATCCTCAATTGCAATCAAATAGCGCTTTTGAATTTTGGTCGTCTGCTGCAGGTCGTCTAGCGTATAACCCTTAGCGATTCGGGCGTCACGTAACGTTTCGCCAATTGACTTAGTATTTTCACTCATAAATTTTTCTCCACCTATAACCTTTAAAATCTTGTCATTACAGTTTTAGTATAGCATACGTCACGCCATGATTTAATGCTGAATTCCAGCCTGCGGACTTTTTTAAACTTTCTTAATGACCAGGTACGATTTCTTGCAGACTGATGCCAGCGGTACTCAAGAATTGCGTCATGGTTTGAATCACATCGTTCATTGTCAGCCGCTTGATCACCGAAACTTCATCAAATAAAGTGGCGTCACCATATAATCGATCATCGAACTGATTAGCAATCGCCTCTAATGAGTTAAATGAAGACAGCGTGCTGCCAATGGCCTCGCGCTGAACGGCTTCAAACCGATCACTTGCGGTTGCCAGTTTATCAGTTGCATGATGCAAAATGTCCATTATCGCGTTTTCGAAAGTCTGTGGATCTTCCGCTTCACCGGCCATAATAACGTGGTGGGCACCACGCTGCAATTCAATATTGTAGCCAAAACTATCGTCAATAATGCCTTGGTCATACAAGGACAAGAAATCTGGTGCAGTTTCACCTAGCAGCAACGTGAATCCAAGTGACAAGGCATCTTCATACTTCAGTCGATCAATCCCTGTCGGCAGGTCATCCATTCCCCGAATACCGATGGTTGCTTTTGGCCGTTCCACTGGCATCAGCAGTTTTTTATGGGCAATGACTTGATGAGTGTCTGACGGCAAAATACGTTTAATCGGTGCTGGTTTAGCAAACTGTTTGGCGGCTTGATCAGCCTTGACCCATGCTAAGGTTTCGGTCGGTTCTAGTCGGCCGACCACAAACAAACTCATGTTGCTGGGATGGTAAAACGTCTTGTGAGCTAGGTACAGGTCCGCGGCTTTAATTTTATCGATTGAAGCCAGCGTCCCTGCGATGTCATCCGCTAATGGCTGATCCGGATAGAGGTTCGCAATCGTGCCAAAGTAGGCCCGCGAGTTAGGATCATCTTCATACATTTGAATTTCCTGGCCAATGATGCCCTTTTCTTTGTTCACCGTTTGGGCGGTAAAGTAGGGATCTTGGACAAAGTCTATCAGCGTCTCCAAATTTTCTTTCAAATGATGGGTTGCTGAAAATAAATAACTGGTATGCGTATAGCTGGTAAAGGCGTTCGAACTGCCACCAAAGTGCGCAAACGTATCAAAGGCATCATGATCAGCCTTCTCAAACATTTTATGCTCCAAGAAGTGCGCGATTCCAGCCGGCTGGGTCACAGCTTCCGTCCCATCTAACGGAACAAAGGATTGGTCGATCGACCCGTAATCCGTCGTCATAACGGCATAGGTCTTGTGGAACCCCGCTTTAGGCAGCAGATAGACCCGTAACCCGTTATCTAACGTTTCTGAATAGAGCGTTTCGCCGAGGTCTGAGTAGTGTTTTGATTTCATTTGGCGTCCTCTCCCTTCAAAAAATAAACGGCTTGCAGATGAACTTGTTCGGCCATTTTCTCAACGTCTTCTCGCGTGACTTGTTTGATCTGTTTGACCCAATCATCCGCGCTGACGCTACTGTGAAGCAGCTGGTCGAGCATCGCTTGATTGACCAAGGAACGCTGAGAATCTAACCGTGATTCCCGGCCGTTGATCAGGCTAGCAACTACCTGATCAAAAACTTCATCACTAAACTGGCCCTTAGTAATAGCAGTCAGCTGTTCAGCAATAATCGTTTTAACCGCCTGTTCGTTGGACTGGTCGATACCAGCTTGTACCAGAAGCGTTCCGGTAAATCCATCAAAACGGCTGGAAGCATAGTAAGCCAGACTGTTTTTCTCGCGGACATTCTTAAACAGCATTGAGATCGGTGTGCCACCGAATAGGCCATTAAACACGATGGCTTTATAGTAATCTGCATCTCGGTAATAGACCGGTAACTTATACGCGATGTTTAATTTGGACTGCTGCAACGGCTGGCCCTCAGTCTTTGACACCAGTTCGGCTTCGGGACGTCTGTAGATTACCTCTCTGTCATGCACCTGACGATCCTGCAACTGCCAATGAGCCAGCATACTAACTAGATCCGCTTCGGTAACGTCACCGGCCACCGTAATTTGAATCTCGTCAGTTGCCAACAGCTGCTGATAAGTCGTGTAGAGCGACTGCGCGCTGATACCCGCAATCGTTTCAGCATCACCGTAGAGGCTGGTTGCAAAGAACGGTTCATTTTTAAAGTACAGCTCGCCTAACTGCTGTTCAGCGTAATATTGCTTATCATCATTTAAAGACTTTAAATAAGCCATCAGATTTTGTTTCTGACGGCCAAAAGTCGTGGGTTCAAAGGCTTTATCGGTTACTAACGGCCGGTAAATGACACTGTGTAAGAAACTGACCATTTCACTTAGCAGTGATTCACCGCCAATAAAGTGATCGTTAATGATCGTACTTGAAAACCGCAGTCCCTCTTGCAAACCGTAGCGAAATACATTCACGCCATAACTGGCGCCATACATCATCGACAGTTTCTGGGCTAATGATGTTTGGGTGGGATACTCAGCACTGGAAGTTTCCAGTAACTGCGCTAATAAAATGCGGTTGGATAGCTCCTGAACGTTACCAGGCGCAATGTAATCCACCGTCATACTAATTGTTTTGAATTGGGTCGTGGGAATGACGTTCAACCACACGCCCTTTGCTAATTGGGTTGCCAATTTTCGCCCTCCTTTGGACATTACCAAACCATATTAGATGATTTATAGCTAAAACGCCACCCTTTTGGATTGAAAAATGCAAAATAATTACGGTAACTGCCTGCAATCAACAGCATATCGGCCGCTTCCTTGTAGCCGTTCAAATAACCATTAAAATTGGCACCAATTTAGCTGAGCCAACTTGCGTTCTAACCAACTTCTTTGCTATTCTTAATGTTAAATCACGGATATAGGGGGAATCAGGATGAAAGTTGTTAAATTTGGGGGTAGTTCCCTAGCCAACTCTGTTCAAGTCAGCAAAGTGGTTAAAATTATTCAAGCAGATGACCAGCGACGCTTCGTGATCGTCTCCGCACCTGGCAAACGGTTTAAAGGGGACATTAAGGTCACTGACCTGCTCATTCAATACGCCAAGGCTACTATGAACAACACGCCGACTGAAACCATTACGGGTCAGATCATCGCGCGTTACGAAGAGATTGCCACCGCCTTTAAAGTGCCGCAGACTGCGTTCGAGAAAATCAAAACAACCATCTTAAGCCTCCCTCAACAGGACTATCAAGATGACGGTTACTTGATGGCGGCTTTTAAAGCTCATGGTGAAAAGCTAAATGCAATGTTATTTGCAGAGGTGCTGAAAACTGCTGGTGTCAATGCGAAGTATTTAGATCCCAAGGACGTTGGTTTAAAGTTAACCGACTCGCCCAACGACGCGGAAATCATTCCCAGTAGCTACGAGCAAATCAACCAGTGGGCTGATAGCAAACTCGTCCGCGTTATTCCCGGCTTCTTCGGTTATAACGATCAGGGCCAGATCTGTACTTTTTCCCGTGGCGGATCCGATATCACAGGCGCAATTATTGCCCGTGGTGTGCACGCGAAACGCTACGAAAATTTTACGGATGTGGACGCCATCTACGCTGCTGATCCCCACATCATCCACCACCCGATCGCCATTCATAACATGACCTTTCGAGAAATGCGGGAACTGTCTTACGCTGGCTTCTCCGTTTTTCACGATGAGGCCCTGATTCCCGCGATTCAAGGCAACATTCAAGTGGTCGTTAAAAACACCAATCATCCCAGTGAACGCGGGACTTCAATCACCTCTCATAAGCGCGTGAACCCCGCCTACCCAGTTTCAGGGATTGCCAGTTCGCCGGGTTTTTGCGGTATTTATATCCGTAAATACATGCTAGATAAAAAACGCTTTTCACAAAAGATTCTCAACCTATTGGCTAAATATGACCTTTCGTATGAACACATGCCTTCAGGGATCGATGATCTCACCGTCATCATGCGTCAAGATCAGCTCACCCCCGAACTAGAAGATAGACTGATCCGCGAATTGGTCATTGCACTGCAGCCCGACGAGATTCATATTTCACATAATTACGCGCTGCTGATGGTGGTTGGCGAAGGCATGGCAGACCGAACCGGAATCATGTCCAAAGCAACCGATGCGTTAGCCCGCCAAAACGTTAAACTGACCATGGTCAATCAGGGTGCTTCAGAGATTTCCATGATGTTTGGTATTAAACAAGATGAAGCTCAGGCTGCGATTAAGGCGTTGTATGACACCTTTTTTCCGGATCTATAAACCCAACTAAAAAGAGCGAATTCCCAAAATTTGGAAATTCGCTCTTTTTAGTCGGAACTACTTATTATTCTTCAGCAATGGTGAATCAGCACTATTACCAAACCACTTGTGGTTGATCTTAGCTAACGTCCCATTCTTAGCTAGGATCTTAAGGCCACGGTTGATCTTGTGGCGCATCGTAACATCGGTCTTCCGCATCCCAACACCGAACTGTTCCTTTGGAAATGACCCGTTGTTGATCACGTAATCTTGAGGGTTACTTTCATGGTTAACGTAGTAGCCGGCATACGTTGAATCAATGATCATCCCCTGAATCCGGCCCGCGTTCAAATCAATGAAGGCGTTTGTGAAGGAATCATATAGTACGGGTGACTTCCCCTTGATCCGGTTCTTCAGCAGGTTCGGGTACTGACTGATATCTTGAGCCCCTGATGAACCCGCTTGAGCTCCCAAGGTCTTCCCCTGCATATCAGCATAGGAATTAATGTGATTCTTCTTTAACGAAACCAGCGTTTGATCATTTTGCAGATACGTATCACTAAAGGCGACTTTCTTTTCCCGTTGCGGCGTCTTAGAATACCCGTTCCAGATTAGATCGATCGTCCCGTTGTTTAACTCGGTGGCGTTCATCGACCAGTCAATGGACTGGAAGCTGACCTTGATGCCGTACAGTTTAAAGACCGCTCTGGCCAAATCAATATCGTAGCCAACCAGTTTACCACTCTTTTGCCGGAAGCCCATTGGCACGAAAGTATCATCCAAACCAACGGTCACGTAGCCGCGCTTCTCAATGCGATTCCAGTTATCAACGTGGCTAGCCCGCTTACCAACACTGACACCGCTGCAGCCAGACAATAGTGAGACGGTGCAGACCAGCATGATTAGGCAAAGCCAAATTTTCTTTTTCATGCTTTTTCCCCTCCCCACTAAGCTTTAATTGGTTCAACACGAACAAGTTGATCAGCAATATTTTTAGCGAATTCCATATCATGAGTAACCACGATCTGGGTCACATTTTGCTTTTTCAATCCCAGAATAATATCTTCAACGGTCTGGCGTAGATCCGGATCCAAGGCACTGGTTGGTTCATCGTAGCAGAGGATCTTCGGGTTCATCGCTAAGGCCCGCACGATTGCTAGCCGTTGCTTTTGACCGCCCGATAACTGGTATGGATATAAGCCTTCTTTACCAGTCAAATTAAGTTGGTCAATCAATTTTTGAGCCCGTTTTTCAGCATCCGTCTTAGATTGTTTCAATACCAGTTGCGGTGCCAAAGTAATGTTATCCAAAACCGTTAAATTCGGAAACAGTTGAAAGTCTTGAAAAACGACCCCAATAACGTTGTCGTTATCCCGGTTGTTAGCAGGATCAAACGGCTTGCCATCTAAAGTGAAGGATCCTGAATCAATCTTTTCCAAGCCGCTAATGCAACGTAGTAAGGTGGTTTTACCAGCTCCTGATGGGCCCACGATCGTCGTGATCTGATTATCTTTTACCTGCATATCAAAATTATCTAAAATCGTGCGGCCGTTAAATTGCTTTTTAATTTTTTTAAGTTCTAGCATACGCGTTTCCCCTCTCTAGCTTATCGCCATGCCCGGTAGTGCTGTTCAACTTTGCGCAAAACGTAGGTGGCAACAGCCGTCATCAACAGGTAAATAATCCCAACTAAGACCAGCGGTAACAAGGTGACATCTCTGGCAGTCGCGACGTTCCCGGCACGAAGCAAGTCGCCAAGTCCGATGACGTAAACCAATGATGAATCCTTGATCAGGTTGATGGTTTCATTACCGATTGAAGGCACCACAATTTTGATCACTTGCGGAATCACGATCTTACGTAAGGTTTGACCACGGGTTAATCGAAGGACCCGCGCACTTTCATACTGACCTGGGTCGATCGATTGAAAACCGCCCCGGAAGATCTCAGCGAAGTAAGCCGTGTAATTGAGAATAAAGGCAAACAACGCAGCGTCATAACGCTGGAAAATAATCCCGATGATTGGTAGCCCATAAAAAACGAAAATTAATTGCAGTAACAATGGCGTACCACGCATCAGCCAAACGTAAAATTTCAAGATCCAACGCAACGGTGCGATCTTTGACGTTAACCCAAGACTAGCTAAGATACCCAGCGGGATCGAAGCAATCAGCGTCCAGAAGAAAATTTTGATCGTCATCCAAGCCCCACTCAGTAGGGATGGTAAAATTTGAGATACATAGTGTAACATAATGACTCCCCCTTCTTAATAAAAAAAGCCCTCTTGAACTAAAACTCAGTTCAAGAGGGCGACAAGACAATATCGCTGTTCCACCTCTAATTCGATTACTGCTCACACAGCAATCCTCATGAAGTTTACTATGAAATTAAAAAGTCCTCTTGGCAATATGCCAAGAGGACGATAATTTCGCGGTTCCACCTCTGATTCGCTGACTGTTCACACAGCCAACCTCAGTAAGTTTATATAATAAACTTCAGCGATAACGAGCTTACCGGAGCTTTCCTACTTCGTTCAGAAAGTCAACTCCTGGATGTGATTCGTCACGATTAACTGCCCGGTTCTCACCTGCGCGGGCTCTCTGCTTAATTAATCGTGATTACTAGTCCAATCAACGTTTGTTTTATTAGATTAATTCTCATTATATCTTAAATATATTCTTTGTCAACTCTTATTCAGTGAAACCGCAGTTTACTTTTCATTCAAACCCTTTAACCACGAGAGAACCAGTGGCTAACTTTAGACCAGAAACTGGTTTTGGGCTGCTGAATTTTCATCAGCGGCACCGTTTCGCCTTCCAGTCGCCGGGCAATGTCTCGATACCCCTTGCCAGCAGCGTTTTCAGACTCCAAAACAATGGGTTCACCCCGATTAGAGGTAGCAATGACTTCATCATCGTCCAAAACAATGCCTAACAGCGGAACACCCAGATGATGCGTGATCTCATCGACGTCCATCGCATCCCCGTCAGCCATCATATGGCCACGAATCCGGTTGATCAGCAACTGTGATTCTTCCTTTAACGGATTTTCCTCTAACAAGCCAACCACTCGGTCAGCATCGCGAACAGCGGAGATTTCCGGTGTTGTCACGATAATTGCCGCATCAGCGCCAGCAATGGCGTTCAGAAAGCCTTGCTCGATTCCTGCAGGGCAGTCGATCAGTACGTAATCGAAATCTTTTTTCAATTCGTCAACGATGTCTTTAGCCTGATCTTCAGTCAGCGCGGTTTTATCCGTGTTTTGTGCGGCCGGCAATAGGTACAGCAGGTCGTCAAACCGCTTATCTTTAACTAAGGCTTGCGCCAGTTTAGCCCGGCCTTCTACCACATCAACAATGTCAAAGATGATCCGGTTATCAAGGCCCAGCACAACGTCCAGATTTCTCAGACCAATATCTAGATCTACTAAACAGACACGCTTCCCCATCAATGCGAGGGCGGTCCCAATATTGGCACTGGAAGTTGTCTTGCCGACACCCCCTTTACCAGAGGTGATTACAATTGATTTTCCCATCTTCAGTTAGCCTCCCATTTGGTGATAAATCTTTGGATTAATCGTTTTTAGATCACTTAATTGACCATATTCCAATACGTGTAAGTCGTTGACGTATGCAACGGTCTGACTGCCCTTTGTCGGCTGATCAGTCTCCACAATGCTGATTTGCTCACCAATGCGAACTTGCTGTGTGCGCTGCAGATCACCGATGACAACTTTTTCTTCGTTACTGGGATAACCGGCTTGCAAGATACCCAAACACGTTCCCATGACGTAGATATTGCCCGTCGTTAACAAACGGCCGCCCTCATTGATCACACCCAGGTATAAGACGTCGCCCTTTAGTTCAAGGGTCTGTCCGTTACGGATCGTCTGGGTGGCCAAATGAACGTTATCCTGTTCTTTGATGTGAATGGCGTCGTCAATCGTAATCACATCCGGAATGACCTTGTGGATCTGAAAATGATCATACTTACTAAAAATCTGTTCTAGTGCTTGATTCTGTTCAGCCGTCAATAAACGGTGATTGCTGATCACATCAAAACTGATTGATTTAGTGGCATTGGAACTAGCAGCTAAATTATCAAGAAGTCCCCTAAGTGTCTCCTCGATAGCTTTAAAACTAGCTGCTTGATCTAACACAAGTTGATAACCATTCTGATTACCGCGTAACACTACAGCTTGCATACTCCCGACCCCTTTTTAATTCCGCAAACGATTGAATAACCATTGAACTGGAAAATATAGTATGACGTAAGCCGCTAAATTGTAGGCCAGCGTCGGTGCTAGTGAATCGACCATCATTGTTGCAAATGAGGCGGTCGTCATGTGAACGACCAGATTACCAAAGTAACTGAGCGTGCAGACCACGGTAATGTCGATAAAATAAACCAGTAAACCACTCAAAAAGTTAATTGGAAAGGCTTTATAACACGCCCTTGTTAGGCCAACCACGATTGGAAAGATAAACACGAAGATACCCCAGATGCCCGTGTAATAAACATCGAATAGGCCACCCGCAATGGCTGCCCAAACGGTTAGTGGAATCTGAAGCTCATCTTCAAAGAAGACCGATAGTACTAACCACAGCACAACTAAGTAGCTGCTCATCGCGTACGGCGCGCTAAACAGCTGCCGTGGAAAGGCTGCGCCTAAAATACCGTCTAAGTAAAAAAACAATAACAACCCAATTGGAAAGCCGTAACGTAATTTAGTTACTCGTAACATATTTGCCTCCTTAATTGGTTGTTTGAGCCTGTCTAACTGCTACAGTGACAACACTCAGTTCAGAAAGATTGGTTGCCGGTTTAATTGAAATTTTGGCAGCTAAGCCGTAATTATCAGTCCCAGTGGTAGCCACTGTACCAACAAACAGCCCAGCAGGCATCACGCCACCTAAACCACTAGTGGCAACCTTATCGCCCTTTTCAATCTTAGCCTTTGAAGTCACGTTACCCATTTCGATTAAGTTCTTGTTATGGTTATAACCGGAAAGGATCCCATTAACCGTTTTACCGCTCTTAGTGGTGATTGTCACCGCAAACCGGTTGGCAGATTCACTGCTGTTTGAGAGTAATTCAACTTTACTATTCGTCCGGTTGACTTCAGCAACTCGGCCAACAACCCCGGAGCCTGACAGTACTGGCATATTCTTCTTAACACCAGCTGAGGACCCCTTATCAATAATTACCTGGTTCTGCCATGCAGATGGTGTCCGGGCAATCACATTAGCGGTGACCGGTGTATAGTTGGTCAGCGACTGATTTAACTTGAGTTCCTGTTTCAATTTTTGGTTTTCTCGATTAACTGCTTGATCATGAACTTTAGTCTGTGCCAGTTCTTGGACTTGACCCTTTAGGCGCTGGTTTTCTTGATAAGTATTCATTAAATCAGAAAAACCGGTTACTGATCCATTAAGGCCACTAACAGGCCAAGCAACCACGCGGTTAACCAAGCCCACCACGTCGTTGCCAAACTGTTGAACCATAGGCGGTGTCGACCGCTTGTTGCGAATTGCAACGGAGACACTCATTAACCCAAAGCTGACAATTAGACAAATAATTATGATCACTAATCGTCGGTTTGAAAAGAATTTATGCATGATCATCCTCCAGTGATTGGAGAATGAGCCAACTCAATTGACTCGTTCTCTGTTAACATTAAAACATTAAAAAGTGCGGCCTTTTCCGAATACCCATAATTAAATAATTCCGTATGTTCTGAAATTGAACATACGGAATTATTTGCTTACACGGCTGGAGGTGTTCCTAATCGATCAATTCCAAATGTGGCAATGATCAATTACCCAGAACCAATGCCTCACTCCCGAATGCTATTTCTTTTTCATAACGTCAATGCTTTTAAGTGATTCACCAGTCCCAATTGCAACACAATCCAGTGGATCGTTAGCAATAAACACGGGCACCTTAGTGGCATCGGCAATAACGTCTGGTAAATTATGCAGTAATGCACCGCCACCAGTTAACACGATCCCGTGATCGATCACATCAGCCGCAATTTCAGGTGATGTTTCTTCAAGGGTTTCTTTAACGGCAGTAATGATCTCTTCAACTGATTCATGAATGGCTTCCGCAATATCAACCGCCGAGACGTCGATCGTCTTGGGCAGACCCGTAATTAAATCACGGCCACGGATTGAAGACACATCATCCGCACTAACGGCACTCTTGGAAGCAGAACCAATATCCCACTTCAGCTGTTCAGCAGTCCGTTCACCGATCAGCAGGTTAAAGTGCTGGCGAACATAGGCCACGATAGCTTCGTCCAGCTTGTCACCGGCCATCCGAATCGAGCGGGATGAAACGATGCCACCCAGTGAAATAGTTGCCACATCAGTAGTCCCACCACCAATGTCGACCACCATGCTACCGGTTGGATCCATCACAGGAAGACCAGCACCAATGGCAGCAGCAAATGGTTCTTCAAGCACGTAAGCGTCACGGGCACCGGCAACACGGGTGGCGTCAATAACCGCCCGTTTTTCAACTTCTGTCGCACCGCTAGGCACACAAACCATGACGTAAGGCTTGCCATTTGAGCTGCCCAACGTCTTTTGAATATAATACTTCATCATTGCAACGGTTGTATCATAATCGGCGATCACGCCGTCTTTCATTGGCCGAATGGCAACAATACTTGCTGGTGTCCGCCCAATCATTGCTCTTGCATCTTCGCCGACTGAGACGATCTCGCCGGTCTTCGAATTCTTGGCGACAACTGAAGGCTCACGTAATACGATGCCTTTACCGTCTACGTAAACGATCGTGTTGGCAGTCCCAAGATCGATACCAATGTTTTTAGTTCCTATTCCGAACAATCTGTTTCATCCCTTCATTTAGCCACAATCATTCATCTGATTGTTTGTTAATTTGCTAGGTGTTATTATACCATACCTCAAAAATTTAATAACTACTCGCCGACTAAAAGCATACTCAATTATAGACCGGTCTGGCAAGTATTAATTTATTATTTAATGGAAAATAAATATTACGGTTTTTATGACGCTTTAAAGAAGGCGCGCACGTCGGAAATAAAGTACAGCGAACCGGTGATCAAGAACAGATCATCAGCCGACATCCGCTGGGAGATCGCCCCAATTGCCAGCTGCCAGTTATCGATGACTTCAATGCGGTCGTCGTCTTGATACTGGGCGGCTAATTTTTCTGGGTCAGTGACCGCCCGCGTACCTGGTCCTTGAAAAGTAGTCAGTATAATGTGCAGATTAGGCACCGTCCGCAGCGTTGCCAGCATCTTATCATGCTGCTTATCCGCCAGTATGCCCACTAGAACGTAGATTTCAGTTTGACTAAAACGCTGCTTTAATAATGCGGTCAATTCTTGAAATGCTGGTTCATTATGAGCGCCGTCGATAACAATCAGCGGCTCTTGGTTGATGGTTTCAAAGCGACCGGCCCAGACGGTCTTCGCCAATGACTGCGCGATATCTGACTGGTTGATCGGCTGATGGGTCTGTTCCTGATACAAAATAAAAGCGGTCAGCGCACAGCTGGCATTATCGACTTGATAGTCACCCAGCATACTGATCTTTAGGCCCTTAAAGTGATTATCTTTAAAGTGGTAATCAAACTTTTCCTGCCAGCCGGCTTCCGACTTGATTGTCGTTGTGGCTTCATGACCTAGCCGGTACAGCTGACTGTGATTGGTCTTTGCCGTCTGAACCATGACCTGCATGGCTGAATCCGGTAGCCGGCCAGCCACAACTGGGACGTTGGGCTTAATAATACCGGCCTTTTGTGCCGCAATCTCAGGCAAGGTGTTACCCAGCAGTTTCATATGATCAAACCCAATGGTGGTGATCACCGAAACGGCTGGGGTGAACACGTTGGTGGAGTCTAATAGACCGCCAATACCGACTTCGACCACCGCCACGTCGACTTGAGTCTTAAAGTACAAAAACATCATGGCCGTGATAATTTCAAATTCAGTCGGGCCACCCTCTGAATAGTGGGCGTCCAGATCCACCACAACTGGCTGAACCCGGTTCACTAAGTCCACCAGATCATCATCTGAAATGGGCTTGCCATCCACCGAGATTCGTTCGTTAAACCGAACTAAAAACGGTGACGTAAAAGTACCCACCGTGTAGCCTTGCGACATCAAGAGATCACGCAAATAGGCGACCGTCGAGCCCTTACCGTTGGTCCCAGCCACGTGAATGGCTGATAAATCTTTTTGGGGATCCCCCAGCAACGCCATAAATTTACGCATCCGATTTAAATGGTCACTTTTTTCGCTCTTCTTAAACTTGGTTCGTCCATGGATAAAACTTAACGCTTCATCATAATTCTCCACCATGACTATTTCTCCACTCTTCTCAATTTAAAAAGGACGGAATCAATGTTGATCCCGCCCTTCTTGATTCTAAATTGTATTATAACATGCGCAACAATTACTGTTCAGCTTTCAAGGCAGCCAAACGATCCTGAGTTGCTTTGAGTTTGGATTCATTATCAGCCTGTTTTTGACGTTCGCCGGCGACCACATTATCAGGTGCGTTAGCCACGAAGCGTTCGTTACTTAATTTCTTCTTAGCACGGTCAACTTCAGCTTGAAATTTCTTGATCTCCTTGTTCAACCGAGCGGCTTCGTCGTTTAGATCAACCAGTTCAGCTAGTGGGACATAGACTTCGGCATCGGTGATGATCCCAGTCATGGCCAATTTTGGTGCTTCAACGTCGGCGCCAATGGTCAATTTCTTAGGGTGCACGAAGCGGTCAATGTAGTCCCGGTTGGTTTCAAACACGTGAGTCAGTTCCTTGTTATCCGTCTTGATCAGCACATCAATTTCAGAAGACATTGGTGCGTTGGCTTGAGCCCGGATATTCCGGACAGCCTTGATTAGTTCGATCAAGTTGCCCATTTGTGATTCCGCCTGCTGATTGTCAAACTCAGCGTGAACTACTGGGTACTTGGCAACGACTAATGACTTACCGTCATGCGGCATGGTCAACCAGATCTTTTCGGTCACAAATGGCATGATTGGGTGCAATAGACGCAGCGTCTGGTCCAAAACGTAGGCCAAAATGTTACGAGTATTGGCCTTAGCCTTTTCGTCATCACCGGTCAAAATTTCCTTACTCATTTCGATGTACCAGTCACAGAAATCATCCCAGATGAATTCGTAAAGCGCCCGGCCAGCTTCACCAAAGTTGAACTTATCGAACTGTTCAGTGACTTGGGCCACCGTCTTGTTCAACCGGCTTAAGATCCAGCGGTCAGCCAGGTCCCATTCGGATTCATCGGGCAGTTCTGGCTTGGTCATGTCGCCCAGGTTCATAATGACGTAACGGCTAGCGTTCCAGATCTTGTTGATAAAGTTCCAGGCAGCGTCCATCTTGGTGTAGGTAAAGCGCATATCCTGACCAGGCGTAGAACCGTTGGATAAGAACCAGCGCAAAGCATCGGCACCGTACTTATCAATCACATCCATGGGATCGATCCCGTTACCCAGAGACTTACTCATCTTGCGACCCTGTTCATCACGAATCAAACCGTGCAGCAGCACGTGCTTGAATGGCCGGCGACCGGTAAATTCAAGGGACTGGAAGATCATCCGTGAGACCCAGAAGAAGATGATATCGTAACCCGTTACCAGCGTGTCAGTTGGGAAGTAACGCTTGTAATCAGGCGCATCCGTATCCGGCCAGCCCATGGTTGAAAATGGCCATAAGGCGCTTGAGAACCAGGTATCCAAAACGTCTTTATCCTGTTCCCAGTTTTCGATGTCCTTTGGCGGCTGTTCAGCAACGTAGGTTTCACCGGTCTTCTTGTTGTACCAAGCAGGAATTTGATGACCCCACCAGAGCTGACGTGAGATGACCCAATCGTGAATGTTATCCATCCATTGTGAGAAAGTATGCTCAAAGCGTCCTGGTACGAAGTCAACACGGTCATCAGTTTCTTGGTTCTTCAAAGCCTGTTCGGCCAATGGCTTCATCTTAACGAACCACTGAGTCGATAACCGGGCTTCAACTTGAACCCCAGTCCGTTCTGAGTGACCAACGGAGTGGACGATGGGTTCGATGGACAGCATCAGGTCTTGATCTTGCAGATCCTTAACCATGGCTTTACGAGCTGCGAAACGATCCAGGCCTTCATACTTGCCGGCCTTTTCGTTCATGGTAGCGTCTTCGTTCATGGTGTTGATCCGCTCCAGATTATGCCGGTTACCAACCAAGAAGTCATTCGGGTCATGGGCTGGGGTGATCTTAACGGCACCAGTCCCAAAGTTAGGGTCAGCATGCTGATCGGTGATGATTGGAATTTCCCGGTTAGCCAGTGGCAAAATAACTTTCTTGCCAACCACATCTTTATACCGTTCATCACTGGCGTTAACGGCAATGGCTGTATCACCCATCATGGTTTCCGGACGCGTGGTGGCAATTTCGATGTAGTCCTTGCCGTTTAACTTGGTCTTACCGTCAGCAAACTTGTATTTGACGTGGTAAAAAGCACCCTTATCATCCTTATGGATCACTTCAATGTCAGACAAAGCAGTCCGCGCTTGCGGATCCCAGTTGATAATGTATTCACCACGGTAGATGAGGCCCTTGTTATAGAGTGAAACGAAGACCTTTTTAACCGCGTCAGAAAGACCCTTGTCCAGAGTGAACCGTTCACGGGAATAGTCCAGCGACAAGCCCATCTTGGCCCATTGTGCCTTAATGGTGTTGGCGTATTCGTCCTTCCATTCCCAGACTTTATCCACGAACTTCTTGCGGCCAAGGTCGTATCTGCTAATACCCTGTTCACGCAGCTTGGCTTCAACCTTCGCCTGCGTGGCGATCCCAGCATGATCCATGCCGGGTAACCAGAGTGTATCGTAGCCCTGCATCCGCTTTTGGCGAATGATCATATCTTGTAAGGTCGTATCCCAAGCATGGCCTAAATGCAGTTTACCGGTAACATTTGGCGGCGGAATAACGATTGAATACGGTTTAGCTTTCTTATCTCCACTGGGTTTAAATAACCCTTCTGACAGCCACTCATCGTACCGGCCGGCTTCAACAGCTTGCGGATCGTACTTGGGCGGCATTTCTGTCGACTTATCTGTCATTTGATTTCTCCCTTTCGTGATTGATTGTTATGTAAGAAAAAAAGCACTTCATCCTATAAAAATAGGACGAAATGCTTTTCGCGGTACCACCTAAATTGGGCTTTTAAACCCCTCTTAATAACAATCGTTAACGGATGTCACTCCGGTCAGACCTACTTCGTTCAGTCTGACAGCTCGCAAGCTACTTTTGATCAGCGGTTAGAAAAACCTTTCAGCCAAGGGTCTTCTCTCTGCACAAAACCAGGTGATCTACTCTCTTGCTCATTGCTTATACTCGATATGATAGCCAATTTTAGACTAATCGTCAACTCTAGATGTTAATTTTTCGATTGCATTTAACGCAGCAATATAATCTGGCTCGTTAGCCACGTCATCAACAATTTCTTCATAAGTGATCTTACCTTCTGCGTCAGCCACGATCACTGCACGGGTCAACACGCCCATGTTAGGCAAATACAGGTTAGTGGCGTAGCCAAATGACAATTCTTCATCGGACAAGACTTGCAGGTTAATGACTCCTTCGGCACCGCACCAATTCTTCTGCTGCTGGAGGGTGTTGTTGGAAATGGTCACAAAGGTCGCATCGGGATAGTGGTCAGCTTGCTGATTAAACTTGTGGGTCTGGGTGCTGCAGACAGGGGTTTGCAGATCAGGCACGATAGAAAGTACGAGTGGCTTGCCAATTAATTGGGCCATTTTAACCTTTTCACCATTTTGATTGAACAACTTAAACTTGGGTAACTGGTCCCCAACTTGAGGTGGGTTACCTTCTAATTCAACTTCTTCACCGTTAAATTTAACCTTCATCAATATAAACACTCCTTTTGGGTGCAACTATAGGTTAAATTTACTGCGGAAGGGGAAAAGAGTCAAGGCAAAACCAAGGTGCGAAAGCAGGCGTTTAGAGACTGGAGCCTAGTGGGGAAGTCGCAGAAATCCCGGGTCTGGATTTGTGTGGCTTTCTCGCTAGGTGCAAGTCTCTGCCTGCTGGAGCCCGATTAGGCTAGATAAAATAAATGCTCAACATTTTTGCTGCCCTTTGTTATATATGCTGCTTAAATCCAAAAAACCTATATAATCAAAAAACAAAAAAAGGGTCTAAGCTTTTTAGTGTTGATTAAGTTCAACACTGAGAAACTTAGGCCTGTTTTTTTGCAAAAAAAGGACACCTAGTCTCCCAGGCGTTATACTTT
>NZ_BJDO01000028.1 GCF_005405185.1 Secundilactobacillus hailunensis | reverse complement strand
TCCAGTGCTGTGTGTTTGGATCTAGGCATACAAAAATCCCTCCATAGTCATCAAATGAATTATTGTATTTCATCTGACAACCATAAAGGGATTATCGCATGATCAGTCAATTGACTGGTGATCAGGTCCTTTTGATTTCTTTACGCAACCTTTACGTGACCTCAACGTAACCAATACATTGAGGGCGTATACCTAAACTAGAAAGTGAAGTTGGCTCGGCTAGTGGAGGTGATCCAATCATGAGATTATTGAAGATACTTGTTGTGCTACTATTGTTTGTTGCGTTTAGCCGGCCGGTCACTGGAGCAGCAAGAACGACCAGTCAGACGGATAAACCAACAATTTCGCAGATGCAGCCTAAGATGAACGCCCAGATTCAAGTTGGTAACCAGGAAAGTCAGATCAAGTTTTGGCGGACGAATAATGCCCATGAACGGCAGGTCACGATTGCCGGTCTTACAATTTTGGTCATGATCGGGCTCACGGCAACGTGGGCGCGCCGGCGATTCTACTAACGATAACGAAAAAGAAACCCACTATGAGCAGTGCACATGCACACTGACTCATAGTGGGTTATTTTAATATGCTTGAGGACTTATTTTAGCGTTTCCTGACCGACGTCAGACGAGTTGGCTTAGCCATCGATCAGCCATTTATAGAGCCGCTGTAAGCCGGCTGGCCGGTCAGCTGGACTGAGCTTGGTGACGATTAGATTGATCGTTTCGCCAAGCCGCACGTTCTTCAAGGTATTGACGTTTCTCAGGTCTGTCTGATCAAACGTGTAGTCCAGCGGGATGTGGTCATTGATGCCACTGCCCGATTCAATGATATCACTGTTAAAGATATCCGTTACATCGGCACCCCGGCCAGTAGAATGGCTGGTCGACCAGTAGTAAGTTTTCAGCTTGCGCCCCCGTTGCGTCACAAAGTTCACGGCAACGTGATTGCTGAGCATCTGATGGGTACGGGGCATGAGCTCCTGGGATTGCAGATTGCGTCCTCGAGTGAGTAGCGATAGGCCAAATACGGTGGACAAACAAAGACAAATCAGGATAACAGCAGTGTGTCTTCTAGTTATTCGTGGTGACACGGCGCACCCCCTTTTGTCATAGCTCTTATGATTTGTAAGTATGCCATATAAATATAGCCAAACTACGATTTATTTATGAATAATTTGTGAACAGCAATGGTTAGTGAAAATTAGATGAGAAATGCATATTTGCGAGTGTTCTGCATATGGTTTGTATAACGTATATGTTATTATTTCGGAGAACCAAAAATAACAGATTAGGAGTTCATATCATGCAAAAGTTTCCTGAAGTATTTGGTACAACCCAGGAGTACAGAAACAAGGTGCTGAAGAAGGGCTATATCGACATTCAGAAAATACGGCCAGAAGATGTCATCGATGCTGAAGATGACCACAAGTGGCTGCCAGACTTTACGCAGGTCTACGCGATCATTAATATTGCGTGGACACAAAGCGACTACGATTCGATCCTACTAATGGCTAATCAGCGGCTGGTCAAGTGTCAACTGTCGCCGAACAAATTGATCAAACGGCTAGACGAGCAGTTTTTGCTGCATCCGGAAAACGACATCGGCAACTTGGCGAAAAGCATTGGCATTGACCGTCATGTGCCTTACTGCTGCGGTGATTTCTTACTGGTTCCGGTGGGCAACAAGGCCGCCAGCAATAACAGCTGGGTGCGGCTATCCACTGGTGGCGAGCTGTGGGAACATGATGGCAGGCAGTCATTAGTGCACTACCCAACCATTGGGGTGCTGCGGATTCCGCATGGGAAAAACGCAATCGATGGCCGCCGAAGTAAATGTTTCCAAATCTTGGTGTACTATCTTAGTGTTGCACTGACGATCTTAACCACGATTGAACTCAATCTAGAAAAGCTATCGGTAAAGCAGCTCAAGGAGATCTCACAGGGCAAAGATGACCACTTTCGAAAGAAGCTTCTCCAGAAACTGCTGGGGTGATTGCCGCCTACTACGTAACTATGGGAAGTCGGGTTTTAATGATTAAACATGAATTTTTGGTTACAAATTGGTCTAGGTCATTTATGATATAAAGTTATGCTGGTAGCTCGTTTATATAGACGCTTAAATCATCGGGCTTAAAGTCTCTCATCGGTTTCACTAAAAGGCAGTGCGATTAGCACTGCCTTTTGTGTCTGGCGGTTTTGTTATGCTGTTCTCGACCATAGCGCTATGGATCACTTATAAAAGGGGTTCATATCATGGAAAGAACAGCACAGACAGCGTTTGAATTTTTAGCAGCAGGCGACCATCAACTGATTATATATAGTACCTTAAAGAAACTCGGTATCCGCCAGAACGATACTAACTTTGAAGATTTGGTACAAGAGGGCTGGCTATTATTTGTGGCGATCTATCAAAAATACCCGCAGGAACCAACTGAAGCACCCAAGCAGTTTCTAGCCTACGCGCACCGAGCGCTGTACCGCAGTTTCTTAAATCAGCTGCAGGCGAAGCGGCGGGAAGCGAAGTATTTAGAGGAAAGCGAGGTTGATCTGTCAGGTGTGCCGCAGCCATTAGACGTGCACGCTGATATGGCGGACGCGGATCTATTGAAGGGCTGGCTGGGGAAGTGCAACGAAGCTGAACGGCGGTTTTTGATCGACCGGATCTATTATCAGTTAACGCCAACTGAGATCGGTAAGAAGTGGGGCGTTTCCCGCCAAACGGTGTATAAGTGGCAAAAACGCATTCGTAACAAGCTGATGGATTAGTATCCATAACGTGAACGTCATTGCAAGCAGGATGCTCTTCATAAAAATGTTACAAATTAGCCAAATTGTGAACACATCTATTTGATATGTTGAATATATTGAATAGGTCAGCGCTTATAGCACAAGAACGGAGGCATTCTTATGAAGAAGGTACTGATCCAAGTGGTCTCAGTGATCACGCTGGTTTTTGGCACCTGTTACCAAAGCGTGCTGGCACTGGCAGATGATCGGGAGCGAACCGAATTATCTGGCGTGCAGCTTAGCGATTCCCAAGGTAACAGGCCCAATCAAGTGAAGGTCAATGAGAAGAACGAGCTGGAAATGACGATTACGATCAATAATAAGGACGGTGAGAATAAGAAGGGCGAAGTCAATATGTGGCTGCCCGAAAGTCAATTAAAAGTGTTGCAAAGAAAAGTAAAGGCAGAATCTGCAGTACCAGATACCAAAGCGACGCTGATTTATGAAAAGCGCAAAAATCAGCAACCGCATTTAACCTGGCGGCACGTGGATACCAGCGCGACTTTCAAACTGAAGTTGCCAGTTGAATTTACGGCGACCATGACCAGTATGGCACTGCCAATCGCGGTGGATACGCAACGTGAATATCTGCAGCCATTGACGGTGGTCGATGCGAACACGAAAGACGAAGACCTGGCGCAGGCTGGTACAGCCACTGGCTTACCCGCGGATATAACACAGTCGCTGACATCATTTATCGAGGCCCAAAAGGCGCAGCAGGCGCAACAAGCGGCGCAGGAAGCCCAACAGGCACAAGATAAAGCAGATGCACAGCAAGCACAAGAAGCACAGGATAAGGAAGACGCCCAAAAGACACAAGAAGCACAGGATAAAGAAGATGCAAAACAACCAGAACAGAATGCTGAATCAAAAGCACCTGCGAAGGATGAAAATGAAGAAAAAGCCAAAGATGCTGCTAAGGAAGACGCAGCGAAAGAAGAAGCTGAGGCCAAACGGGACGCTGAAAAGAAGGCTGAACAAGAAGCCGCAGATAAGCAAAAAGAAGATGAAAAAACCGCTGACACACTGGATAAAAACCCACGTGCTGCAACGGCGGAGAGTAAGAAGGACGGTGTGGAACGGGAAGGTAATGATGAGGAAGCTGAACCTACAGATTTGGGTCAAATGTTAGAAGATAAACATGGTACTGCTGGTAGTTTGTTTAATAGTGTTTCCATAGAACGCGATGGTGTAACAACTGGGATTCTGACACACTGCTGGATAAGCTAGGTGATTACGATGTGAAAAATGGTGATTTCTATACCTTTAAAATTTATGGTCTAAAGGAATTCAATGGTACCAATACAGGTTCTCTGGGCTATCAAGGAGAAGAGTTCGCTACTTGGAAACTCACTGAAGGTAGTGATAGTAAAGGCAAATATCAAGAAATCAGAATTGAATTCACTAATGAAAAGATGAATGCTACAAACGTTAGGTATGCGCTATCGCTTAAACAAGAGTATAGCGGCAGTGGTCCAATTGACTTTGAGTATAACGGTGAATCAACTTGGACTGTTGATCCTACCGAAACTAAATCAATGCTAACAAAGAGTGGTAAATTTATCGAAAATCGACAGATCGAGTGGACAATTGATTTAGCTAATGACAGTGAGGACATGAAGTTTAACGACCTCGTGCTGGAGGACTTCATTAACACTCAAGGGACGAACCACAGTTTTGTAAAGGGCAGTTGGAAAGCTGTCGATACTGATACAAATGAAGATGTAACTAATAAGTTTGAAGAAAGTTATAGTAGCGATGGCAATCAACTGACTCTTAAGGGTAACGATGGTTCAAAAGTAGGAGAGAACATTCAATTTACCATTATTACTTCTTACGATAGATCTTCAAACGGTTCATTTTGGAATGAAGTGGGCGGACAGATTGGTGAGAACATTAACATCGAAAAGGTTAATGCTCATGTGGAAAACACAAAACTATCTAAAACCGCAACTAACTATAATCCTGAGACGGGTATCTACTCCTGGCAGGCCAATATTGATTTTAATTTGAGTCAATTTGGTAATGATGATCAAGCTATTGAAGCTATCCAAAACATGGTTATAACGGATACGCTGGCTGGATCGCATGAATTTGCTACTGATCCTAAGCTTAAAGTGATGATTGGTGATAAAGATGTTACTGATAGCTTTGCTATTGATGATGAAGCTAGTGGCAAAACTAAATTAGTTATCAAACCAATAGAGGATGCAGCCAAAAATCTGCATACCTTGTTGAAAGATAACGCTAACAAACCAATTACCTTGACTTACGATACTAAAGAAACTGCCGGTCAAGTGGGCTCTGCGGAGAACAATATTGGACTTGAACTTGAAGGCAAGACTTCTCACTTTGGAGCTTCTGGCAACAGTGGAGGATTAGTTGTAAAAGATGGTAATCTTTCACGGAAAGTGCATGAAGATGGGAAAGCACACATCAACTGGGAAATTACTGCCAATGAAGGTAACCGTGCTTTTACCACACTGAACGTGGTTGATGTACTACCAGAAAATATTGAGTATACCGATGTTAAAAACATCAAAATTAATGGTGCCAATTTATCTGCAGCTGGTGTAACAATGAGCGAAGGTACTGTTAATAACTTTACAAAAGACGGTCCATACGATTTTAGTCCAGATAAAAATGAAACGGGACGAAAAGCGCTTCAATTCGTTTTTGATTCCAATTTCTCAGGAGAGAAAATCGAAATTACTTTCGAGACTGTTCATAACTGGGGTAGCAATTCCCACACTAACTATGTAGGAGCTACGACAGAAGACGGACGTTACCAGTATGGTAATAAAGTAGTTACAATTCCAGATAATATTCGTGATGGTTCTGCCAAGTCTGGCGAACTGCACCTTGACCAAGAAAAGGGTGCCAAAGGTAATAATTATGTGACTTGGAAAGTTAATTTCGGTAGTCACTTAAACCATTACTTTGGTAACGGTGACAAGCAGACTAATAAAGTTACGATTACCGATACACTGAACGCGGATGGTGCTCAGTACCTGAAGTTTATTGATTCAGGTTACAAGCTGTACGCTTTGGACAATCGAGGCAATGAACGAGATCCAGCTGTGGTGCCTGAAGATGATTATAAATTGACATGGGAAACAGTTAATGACAATCAGCGGTTATTCACGATTGAATTTAAAGATGGCGCCAATGATAAGGGTTACACCAACTTCCGTTTAGAGTTCAATACACCAATTGACATCAATGCCTGGCAGAAGGGTGATGAAGAAGCATCGTCAATTCCAGGAATTTACTATTTCTGGAACAAAGCTCAAGTTAGCTATGATGACATTGAGCTTGATGAAGTTGGCAATCACGTTTCATTAAGTTCTAGAGGGATCTACGGTCAGAAAACCGGTAAATCTGACGGCACGAACATGATTGCATGGGAAGTCCTCATGAATGCATACAGTGAAGATATTGGTTATCCAGAAATCACTGATGAACTGTCAGCTGGTCAGATGCATTCGGTTAACGACATCGAACTAGCCTTTGTAACGCCTAAGTTTACAGCCAATGGGGATGGCTTCAACGTAGAAGTTGTTCCTGGCAGCCGGGAAATTAAGCTGGTCAAGGGTGAAGACTATGAAGTCCATCATGACAGCAACAGTAAGATGACGATTAAGCTGACTACTAAGGTTGACCAACCACTGGTCATCAGATATAAGTCAATCATGGAAGAACAGCACGCGTTATATTCGAACACTGCCAAAATATCAGCCGGAAGCCATTCTACTGAGTACATGGGCCGACATACACTTACAGGCTCTGCATTAATGAATAGCTGGGGACTGCGGTTCCGCAAGGTTGATGGCGATACTGGTAAAGCACTTTCTGGTGCAACCTTCCAGTTACAACAGAAGGTTGGCCATGGTGACTGGGAAGCTGCAAAACGGATGGACAACGATCAACCTTATGAACCAGTCGTGTCTAATTCAGAAGGTTATATTGAATATCTCCTGATGGGAACACGGGCGAAATATCGGATCGTTGAAATCTCACCACCGGCAAACTATTCCGGTCAAATGGGTCCGTTAGAGTTTGACAAAAAATCTGCCGAAGAAGCAGGTTGGACTAAAGAAGCGCATGAAATTAAGAACTACACGACAATACCGGGTAATTTAACGATTAGCAAAGCTTCTGAAAATCTCAAAGAAAATAGCTTTAACTTTGAGGTTCGTGCAGTTGATGAAGACGGTAATGTGAATACTCAGCTTCAAGGCACTTACAAGCTTCAAGAAGGTGGCGAAGTGACCTTCCACAATGGTGTGAGTGAAGAAATCTCGGTACCTGCTAACAAAGAACGGACAATCCTTGGCTTGCCAACTGAAAAAATTGACGATAAGGAAAAAAAGACTACTCAGTATTACGATGTCCGTGAAACAAGTACTAGTGATGATTACACCACACAGATTGCGGTCAACAATGACGATCCAATTTGGGATAAACAGACACAACCGTTCAGACTAAGTACCAGTACAGCTACCCCAGTGACGATATTCTTTACTAACACGCCTGCTAAAGGTCCTTTAGTTGTTAGCAAGACGGTTAGCAGCGAAGTTGAAGATGAACTAAAAGCACCGTATAAGTTCACGGTTGAAGCTGACCAAAAAGATAAAGTTGCTGGCAAAACTTACAAGGCTGAAGGAGCTGGACTTGAAGATCTAGAATTCGACAAGGACGGTAAAACAACCTTTGAGCTGACGAATACGCAGCAGGTAAAGATAAATGGCTTACCAGAAGGTGTGAAATTTACAGTTACCGAAGAAGCGACTGGTATGGAAACTACTTGGTCGATCAATGGTGGTAACTACACCAATGATACTGATGAAAATTCAGTGATAATTAATTCTGACAAAGTACAAAACATGGATTTCAAGAACAGTAGTACAAAGACAGGTCAACTGAGAATCACTAAGCAAATTGAAGGTAACATTCCGGCAAACGCTGAGTTTAAGTTTGAAATCAAAGCAGATCCACAAGTTGATGGCGAATACCCATATGCGACTTATGCTGGCTCGGAACAGCAACCTGATACTTCTGGCAGAGTTAAGTTCGAAAATGGTACCGCGACATTAACTTTAAAGGGTGGCGAGTATGTCAGAATCAATAACTTACCACTTGGCGAAAAATTTGCCGTGAGAGAAATTGATCCTGATGACAAGGATATTCAAACGACTTGGCAGATTGGCAGCTCAACTGGTGATGACCGTCAAGCGGACCCAATCACGCTGAAAAATGCGGATGAACTTGTTAACGTAAGATTTACCAACAAGTTGCCTAACGGTTCATTAACCTTGAACAAGGAAGTTTTAAACCGGCTTCCAGGTGATCAAAGTATTCGATTTGATTTCACCATTCAAGCTGATAAAGATGATATTGATAAGGTAGCGGGCAAAACTTTCACAGTCGAAGATAACCGTAGTCAACGAGAAAACATTACGTTTAACGATGACGGACAAGCCTCACTTCAATTACGTCATGATCAGTCAGTGAAGGTACTTGGCTTACCAGTGGGTACCCACCTGAAGATCTCAGAAGAAAAGCATTCTGACTTCGACATGAGCTATGAAGTTGTTGGCGATGAAGATGCAGATGATGAGGACAGCGACGGTCCGACAGTAACGGTTCCGGATGATAAGAACGTCTCCGTGAACTACACGAATGACCGGTCTACTGGTAATCTGCTGTTAGAGAAACACGCGGAAGGTTCATATCCAACGAACAAGGATATTGAATTTACCATTGAAGCCTTAGACAAAGATGGCAACACAGCAGATTTAACTGATGAATTTGATGCAACCTTGACACGTGCTAACGGTTCAACTACGACTCAGGAAGTGAACTTTGAAAATGGAAAAGTCGACGTTTCAATCAAGCCAGGTGAACGGTTAGAAGTTAAGAACTTGCCTAACGGTGACTACAAAGTTACTGAAGAAGGTCAAGATAAATCCGTGACGACCACTTGGAAAGTTGGCAACGATAGTGACACCGGATTAGTAGCCAATGCGACTGTTAAGAAGGGTGGCACTACCCATGTCGAGTTCACTAACAAGATTGATGATGGCGACTTGATGTTAGAAAAGAAGGCAGAAGGTAAGTATCCGACTGATAAAGACATCGGATTTACCATTACTGCTTTAGACGACAACGAAGATTTAACTGGTAACTACCAAGCAACCTTGACACACACTGATGGCACACCTGTTCAGAGAAATGTTAAGTTCGAAGATGGCAAAGCCGATGTAGCCATTAAGCCAGGTGAAAGATTGCTGGTTAAGAACTTACCTACTGGAAAGTACCAAGTTTCTGAAGACAAACAGGATGAGAATGTAATTACTACTTGGGACATCGGCAGCGCACAGGGACCACGAGAGGATGAAAACCCTGTAGATGCTGATCCAGTAGAAGTTAAAGAAAACGATACTGCTCATGTTCGTTTCGTTAACGACATTCCTGTTGGTAGTCTGGAACTGAACAAGAAAGTGCTGAGCCCACAATCAGGCGACCTGACAACTGAATTTACGTTCACAATTCAGGCCGACGATAACGATGTAAGCAAGGTAGCAAACAACACTTATGATGTTGATGCCAACTTTAATGGCAGAGATAATGTTAAGTTCAATAATGACGGACAAGCGACCCTCACTCTAAGTCATAACCAATCGGTGAAGATCCTTGGCTTACCTACAGGTGTCCACCTGCGGATTTCAGAAGAGCAACATTCTGATTTCAATGTGAGTTACACCATAAATGGTGACAAGGATGATGATGAAGATGGTCCGGCCGTGACTGTTCCAGATGGTAAAAACGTCGCGGTGAACTACACGAACACGCGACCTGATTACGGTAGCCTGGTATTAGAAAAACGGGCAGAAGGTGACTATCCGAAAAATGAAAACGTCGGATTTACCATTAACAAGAACATTGATAAAGCAGATGATGTTGAAGTAGATGAAGACTTTAGCGGTAAATTTAAAGCTACTTTGACACATGTTGATGGTATGACTGTTGATCGAGAAGTTGAGTTCGAAAACGGTACCACTCATGCGACCATTAAACCAGGTGAAAAGCTGCAGATTAATGGTTTACCTGCTGGACAGTTCCAAGTTATTGAAGACAATCAAGATGATTCTGTGACGACTACTTGGGATACTGGTAGTGCACAAGGTACAGATGAAGAAGCTAATCCAGTAGATGTTAAAGAAAACGATACAGCTCACGTGCTTTTCGTTAACAACATTGCCACCGGTAGCCTAGAACTCAACAAGTCCGTTGCTTCTCACGATAACGCGGATAAGGATAAAGAATTTGAGTTCAAAATTCAGGAAATCGGTAAAGATAGTGAAGATGACGAAGACGGAAAGTCACAAGTAGCAAGCAAATCCTATGACATTTCTGGATTGCCAAACACAAAACGGATTGAGTTCAACAAAGATGGTATTGCTACTCTTAAATTGAAACATGATCAAGCAGTAACCATTTCTGGCTTACCAGAAGGTGTCAAATTTAAAGTTACTGAAACTGTGCTAGATGATTTGGAAGCTTCTTGGAACGTGAACAACGATGGTGAATACAATCAATTAACAGGCGATAACTATCCAGAAGTGACTATCACGGAAGGTAAGACCGAAGTCGTTTCATACCGAAACACCCGTGATAAAGTTGGTAGCCTGCGAGTCGACAAGATCGTTAAGGGTGCCTACACGGATGACAATCGCGAGTTTGAATTTAAAGTGAATGCTGAAAAGCTTGTTAAGAAAGTTAACGAAGACCCTGATGGCGAAAATAACACAACTGAAGAATGGGTTTCTAACACCGACCTTAATGGCAAGAAGTATGATGTGAAAATTTACAGTCGCGACAAAAATGAACTGCTAGCAAACTCCGATGTCGAATTTACTAACGGAGCGGCAAAGCTTAAATTGAAAGCAGATCAGTACGCTGTGATTGACGGCTTACCGCTGAAGGGTGTGGAGAAAGAGGACCTCCGATTCCAAGTTAGCGAAGAAGACCCTGAAGTAGCTAATATGTCTACAACCTGGGCAGTGAATAACAGTGCGCCAGAAGCAGGACTAGTAGCGGGCCCTGTGACATTAGACGAAAACAAATTGCCACGGGTAACCTTCACCAACAGTCTTGAAACTGGTAACCTGGTGCTCGAAAAGAAGCTCTCAGGTGAACTGACTGACGCTGACCGGAACAAGACGTTTAACTTTACGGTAGACGCTCAGATCGAAGACACAGATAATCCGGGCGAATGGCAGACGGATGAGGACTTTGCTGGTACCTACACGGCAACTAAGACACCTGGAATGACAACGAGCAACGTGACCTTCACCAAGGGTCAGCTCAACGTTTCTCTGAAGGGTGGCGAACGGCTGCAGATCAGTAATTTACCGGCAAATATGCGCATGGTGGTTAACGAAACACCTGATACTGATTACGAAACTAGTCATCAGATCGACCATGGCAGCGTAAACCCGGGCACGACTACTGATCAGATCACCATTCCAAATGGTGCTGATGTGGCAGTCTCCTTCATCAACGATCGCCCAGCTCAGCCACAGACGGCTTGGCTATCATTAACGAAGTCAGTGCTGGGTGAAAACGGCGAACGTGATCGCAGATTCGAATTCAACATTCGCTTCCTGGATGATGAGATGAACCCGCTGACCGGTACCGTTGATTTCGTCAAAACTTCTCAAGTTGGTGGCTACACACCTGGTCAAATGATGCTTGATGTGGATGGCAACGGCACGTTGACATTAATGGATGGCGAGACCATTCGCTGGAACGTACCAAACGGGACTCACTATCAGGTGACTGAAAGTGACTACTCCGCAGACGGTTACCAGACAAGTATCAGTCAGGGCCAAGCACCAGAACGTGAAGGCTTAACCGCCACTGGTGTGGTCATGACTAACGACCCGGCTAATGCGAAGGTTGTTTACTACAACAACAGCATTACACCGCCTGAAGAAGAACCGCATGATGGCGACGATGACACGGATACAACTCCGCCAGACTTCGTTCCGCCAGCTCCCGAAGACGCGCACACTAGTGGTACCACGAATGGCACAACGGGTGGCGCATCGAGTGGCACGCTTCCTGGCTCAACCACTGGTTCAAGTACGCAGGGCACAACTGGCAGCCAAACAACACCACAAGCCCACATCAGTGATACCGGCAGCAAAGGTATCCTGCCTCAGACTGGTGAGTGGCTGATGAACCACTGGCTGATCGTATTAGGCCTCGTACTCTTAGCAACCGCAGTTGGGCTGATGTTCAAGGTAAAACGCAAAAAGGGTTAATTAAGTTCCTGATAGCTAAATGTTAAATGACATTTAGAAGTTAACCTGAAAGAACCCCAGTACGCTTTCCATATCATTGGAGCGCGCGCTGGGGTTTCTTAGTGCAATGACGAGCATCTCACGCTTGACCGCCCGTTAATAAACGCATAAAATTACAGCTGGAATTCAAGTTAATAAAATTGTTTTACTAACTCAGGAGGGATGAATGATTATTATTTTGTTATAAAAGTCTCTAAAGAACTTATCAAAAAGGGTAATATCAGGTTGCTTTGTCAAGCTTAAGTGAACTGACTGATTTTGAAAATAGTTTCCCTCATAATTCCCTTAAAATAACTTTTAAGGGGCTCTATCCGGTATAATTAGCTTGAGCCCACTGGGTATAAGTGGGTCACCAAACTTAATTAAACGAGGGAAATGTGATGTTAATTACCTACAAAGTTGAGCTTAAGCCAACGGATAAACAAGCTTGGCTGATCAATCAGCAGATAGCCGGTAGTCGCTGGGCCTACAACCTCTTTTTAGATATTAATCGTCAGCGTTATGAGTGTGGTTATCATTATATGGGAGCCTATGAGTTCTCAAAGTGGTTTAATCATGATTATTTGGAGGTGAATCCGGATGATCAGTGGATTAAAGAATTATATGCCAAGTCTATTAAACAGGCATTTATTGATGCGGATACAGCTATGAAACGGTTCTTTAAGAAGCTAAGTGGTTATCCGCATTGGCGTTCGTTTAAACGCGGACAGGGTAGTTACTACTTCGTTAAGAATGGTCAGAAACAGATTATTGCTTGTGACCGACACCGGATTAAATTGCCTAAACTGGGTTGGGTGCGGTTGAAAGAATTCGGCTATATTCCCACTGATGCTGAACACTTTGTCATCAAACAGGGGCGGGTGAAGCTTAAAGCTGGTCGGTATTATCTGACCTGTGTCGTAGAACAGGCTGATCCACTTCAACCTACATTAGATGGCTGTCCTATCGGCACTGACCTAGGATTAAAGAATTTTGCAATTTTAAGTAATGGTTTCACCTATAGTAATCAGAACAAAAGTAGTCGCCTGAAGCGAGTTAGGAAACGGCTCCGACGACTGCAAAGAAAATTATCACGCCAGTATCGTGCACTGAAGGCTAGAAAACAGAAAGAGGGAAAATCTGCTACTGATTTAAACCTAGCCAAAACTCAGCTGAAAGTGCAACGGCTTTATCAACGGTTAACCAATATTCAAATTGATTATCAAAATAAGATTGTGACCACCGTGGTGAGAACCAAACCGCAATGGGTTGCTCTAGAAGATTTGAATATTAGTGGGATGATGAAAAATCGGCATTTGGCTCAGTCTATCGCTCAGCAAGGTCTCTATAACTTTAGAGTGAAACTGATTACTAAATGTCAGCAATTAGGAATTCCGGTGCACCTCACCGGTCGTTTTGAACCAACTTCCAAGCTTTGTCATAACTGCGGAACTAAGAAAGTTAGCTTGAAGCTGAGTGAGCGTACTTATCACTGCCCTAATTGTCACTATACCAATGACCGTGATTTAAATGCTGCCCTGAATATTAGGGATACAGGAAACTTTGTCTTGGCCTACTAAAACAGGCTGCAAAGCATGTACCGGTGGCTAGCCGGGAATTAACGCTTGTGGACTATCATATCAACTGCAGTAGCGAGCATTGTGCGAGACGGGATAGGATGAAGCAAGAATAATCGTTAACTTGTTATAAGTTATCAGTAGCAGGATTTTGTATGAAGACGCAAGATGAACTTAAAAAAATTGCCGGCTATAAGGCCGCTGAACTAGTTGAAGACGGCATGACCGTTGGCCTTGGTACCGGGAGTACGGTGCGTTACTTACTCGACGCATTAGGCGAACGAATCAAAAAAGACGGCGTGCATTTTACCGGTGTACCCACTTCTAACCGGACGGCTGAATATGGCCGTAAATTAGGCATGGAGATCAAGTCGCTAGACGACGTTGATACCATTGATATTACGATTGATGGCGCTGATGAAGTCGACCCGCAGATCAACGGGATCAAAGGTGGCGGCGGTGCCCAGACTTGGGAAAAGCTGGTTGCTACGAACTCTAAGCAATGTGCCTGGATCGTGGACGAAAGCAAAGTCGTTGACCAATTAGGCAAGTTCCCGTTACCCGTTGAAGTCCTGGCATACGGCCACCATCAATTGGTAAAGCGGTTGGCTGACCTAGGCTACAAACCAGAAGTCCGTCAAAGGGATGGTAAGGTCTTTCACACGGATGAGGGCAACATCATTGTTGACCTGCATTTAGGTAAGATCGCCGCTCCTTACGACCTCGCTGATGAGTTAAGCAACATGACCGGCGTGGTTGAACACGGCCTATTTCTCGACATGACCAAGACGGTCGTTATTGGGACTCAGGACGGCGCGGTAGTTAAAACGAAATAGATCAGTTTAAGTGGTCCAGCCATCAATCAGATAATGATTACTGGCTGGACCGCTTTGCTGTTATAGCAGGGATAACAGCGTGTCATTTAGGCTAAAATGTACCGGTAAAAATTTCTCTTAAAAAATGGTACTTTTTGGTTGAAACCGGTTACATTCCATGATATTATAAAAGCGTGGAAGAGATAAGGAAGTCGGTACCAGGACGTTTCCAAGTTGTAGAGTTTTACCGATTAATGGTTGATCCCGTTTTGTAGATCGAAGCTAATGATTGGTAGCAAACAGCAACAACGTTTGGTTCCAACTGTTCAGAGTTTCCGATTTAAAGTTTTAAGATTCAAGTTTCAAGTTTTAAGATTTAGGTTTTAAAATTTAGTTTCTGAGATTCAGTTTCTAAAGTTTCTAAGATTCAGAGTTTTAAAGCAACAGGTTTTAAAGCGAGGATTTCTAACGAACCCTAGCCACCTAAGATTTTCGTTCCACCACAAATTGAATATGAGTCACCTGCTTAGCGTTTCGGCTAAAACGTACGAATATCTTAGATGTAGTGATATCTTCTTAGGGGTTAAAAAGGGTTCGAATGTGATGTAGGCTGGGTCTATGCGATGGTTATGTAATAACCTCTTGAGTGTAGTGAGTCGAGTTCATGAGATTCAAAAGCACCACAGTTTCATCTAATCTGATCCAACGGTAATTGAAACTGACATGTAGATGGCAAGCCGGTTACAACAGTTGATCAGAAATATGTATTTGAGGCGATAGATTATTAAATTAATGTTTACGAAGCGGGTAAGCTGGTTAAACGACTCCGTCTCTTCCAACAAAGTTTCATAGGGGCTCAAGGATGAATGCATCGTAACATATTCAGCCTTGAGTCTACTTTTATGGACTCATTTCGATACTATTCTATCCACCAGTAATGGTATAATGTAATTCCTTGGCAGGGGCAACATAAAGGATTTACTAGATATCCATTAATAGTAAATTCTTTTTTTATGGCCTTTTTTAGTGTTAGATTGCTATTTCTGAGAAGTTATTACGACTAACTTCGGTATTTCGGTGGCAATTAAACCGGTTCACTTATTGGATTTGTCGAATGTGTGTTTACGGAAGCGCCGAAACGGGGTAGAATAATATTTGCTTACTTATGTTTTTCTTAAGGAGTGAGTGGTGGTTACTACTAACGCTGTGTTTCTGGACTGGTAAATTTTTGAAAGCGCTCAACAATTCTGATCGTTTGGTACGCGCTTTGTGCCATTATTCTCAATTCAAGTCAGCAAGCGACCGTTATTGGCCAAGGCACTTTCTGAAGTGAGTCGGTTCAGCACTCACAGCAAAAATCAGAAAGAAGGTTTATTTTAATGTCGATGTACTTAATCGTCAACATTATTGGGGTCATTGTTTATCTCGGGATTGCATTTCTATTCTCGAAGAGTAAGAAGACGATCAACTGGAAATCAACTGCAATCGTCTTAGTGCTTAACTTGGTTATTGCTTGGATCCTAACGAGCTTTTCTTGGGGCCGAGACATCGTTTCCGGTGCCGCTGCAGGATTCAACTGGTTAGTTCAAGTGGCTTACAAAGGTATCGTATTCGCCTTACCTAACTGGGTCACACCACAATACGGTGGGACTGCTAAGTCAATGAACTTCGTTACCAGTTCATTACTGCCAATCCTATTGATCGTTCCAATGTTCGATATTTTAACTTACATTGGGGTCCTTCCCTGGGTCATCAAGTGGATCGGTCGCGGATTATCTAAGATCACTGGTCAACCAAAGTTCGAATCATTCTTCTCAGTTGAAATGATGTTCCTTGGTAACACCGAAGCCTTAGCCGTTTCAAATCTGCAGATCAAAACAATGCGTGCAGAACGTAACGTCACCTTGGCGATGATGTCGATGTCATGTATTACTGCTTCCATTGTTGGGGCTTATACCCAAATGGTTCCTGGTAACTACGTTTTGACTGCGATCCCGTTGAACATTTTGAACGCGATTATCGTCACTAACATTTTGAACCCCGTTAAGGTTTCTCCAGAAGAAGATACCATCGCTAAAGTTGGTGGTTCATCCGCTGCTGAAGAAGCTGAAATGGAAGATGGCAAAAAAGAACCATTCTTCTCATTCTTGGGTGATTCTATCTTAGGTGCCGGCCGTTTGATCTTGATTATTGCCGCTAACGTTATCGCTTTCGTGGCCTTAGCTGCCTTGATCGATAAGCTGTTAGGCTTGATCAACCCATGGTTATCACTAGAACATCTTTTAGGGATCGTCATGTTCCCATTCGCATGGTTGATGGGTCTGGACGTACACGATGCGTTCCAGTTCGCACAATACATGGGGACGAAGTTAGTCACTAACGAATTCGTTGTTATGGGTAAGATTGCCCCAACGATTCACAACGTGTCAATGTATGGTGCCCATTATCAAGCACAATTGACCGTCTTCTTAACTTCTTTCGCTAACTTCAGTACCACTGGTATGATTATCGGTGCCTTTAAGGGCTTGGCTGACAAAGAAACTAACAGCTTAGTTTCTAAGAATGTTGGTTACATGTTGTTATCAGGTATCTTGGTATCACTCTTATCAGCTGGTATCGTGGGCTTATTTGTTTGGTAATCACCATTTACGTATAAGTCAATTGATTTAGTATTAATAACCACGACAGCCCAGATCGAGGAACACATTCGGTCTGGGCTGTTGTGGCCTAGGGTGTCCGAAACTGGCCTACCGTCAGTTGAAACCCATCGCCGATATGACGATGCAACCCCGATCACAACCGTCTCAACGACGAAAGGATAGGGATTATTTACATGAAACAAGCGCAACAACTCGAAGCAAAGAACAGCATGTCCATACGACAGGTATGGCAGAATAAGACGCTGCTGAAACAAGAAATTATCGCGGGGCTAACCGGATTCTTTGCCATCTCGTATATTATTATTGTGAACCCAGTGATCTTGAAAGATGCCGGTATTCCCACCGATCTCAGTGTATTTGCCACCATCATCAGTTCGGTCATCGGCTGTCTGATCATGGGCTTCTTCGCCAACGCACCGGTCATCTTAACGCCTGGTATGGGAGTTAACGCCTTCTTTACCTATACAATCTGTGCCACTATGGGGATGTCCTGGCAAGTCGCCGTGGCGATCTCAATCGTGGCCAGCGCGATTTACGCGGTGGTGGCCTTTACCAAGCTCAGCTCAGTGCTGGCGGAAGCAATTCCCGGCTCATTGAAAAGCGGTATTACTGCTGGAATAGGGATGTTTTTAGTCGAGATCGGCTTGGAAAAAGCTGGGCTGATCGTTGCTGGGAAGAATTCGCTGATTGTCTTGGGTAATTTAACCGCACCTGGCACGCTGTTAGCCATCTTTGGCCTGTTGTTAAGTGTGATTCTATATTTACGGCGAGTACCGGCTAGTTTTCTGATTGGCATCGTGGTCACCAGTGTTTTAGGTGTGGTATTGGGAATTCGTGACGAACAGAACATCAGCGTTCATTTATCACGGTTAGCCGACTATCATCAGATTTTACTGCACGGCGACTTTTCCCAGGCGTTAACGATTCCGTTTATTCTGGCTGCTTTCTCCATGACCATGATCCTCGTGTTTGAATCCATGGGGCTCTTGCAGGGAATCCTGCCAGATAACCGGAAATTCAAGCGGGCGTTTCAGGCTAGTTCCGTCACCGCCGTTATTTCCGGCATGCTGGGTACCAGCCCAACGGTGGCTGCTGCCGAGAGTGCTTCCGGAATCGAATCCGGTGGTCGGACGGGTGTGATGGCCATCACGGCGGGCATCTTATTCGCCATTTCCACGTTCTTTGTTCCCCTGTTGGCGTACGTCCCACAGGCAGCCATTGCGCCGGTGATCATCATTACCGGTGCCATCATGATGGAGGCCATTGGCTCAATTGATATGCATGATTTTGCCGCCTGGTTTCCGGCGTTTCTGATTATTGTGTTGATTCCGCTGACTAACAGTATTTCCACTGGTCTGGCATTCGGCTTCGTTTTCTACCCAATTTTACGATTGGCAAGTGGCGACGGCCGCAACGTCAGTCCAACCATGTACGTGTTGGGCGGTTTGTTTTTAATTGATTTGGTTTTAAGTGCTCTACTATAAAAAAGTTTAGTATGGAGGATATTTCATTATGACAATCAAAATTATCATGGACACTGACCCAGGTATCGACGATGCAGCTGCAATTACCATGGCCATCAATGATGACAACATCGATCTGAAGTTGATCACCACTGTTGCCGGAAACGTTACGGTGGATAAGACCACGAAGAACGCGCTTAAATTAGTCCGGTTCTTCAATTCTGACATTCCAGTGGCAGCCGGTGCTAAACAACCGCTGATCAAGCCGTTTGAAGATGCTGCTCGGATCCATGGTGAATCAGGGATGCCGGGATACGTTTTTCCAGACGACCTACCAAAGCCAATGGACAAGACGGCCGTTGAAGCTCTTCGCGATGCAATTATGGCTAATGACCAGATTACCTTAGTGCCAACTGGTTCATACACCAACATTGCCTTATTATTCTCAGAATATCCAGAAGTTAAGTCCCACATCGAACGAATCGTTGCTATGGGTGGAACATTGGGTTATGGTAACATGACCAGTGCTGCTGAATTTAACGTCTTCACTGACCCGCACGCTGCTCGGATCGTTTATAACTCAGGCGTGCCAATTGTCATGGTTGGTCTGGACATTACCATGAAGGCCTTACTAACGCCTGAAAGCCTTGAAAAGCTACCAACGTTGAACGAAACTGGTAAGATGCTGCATGATATCATCATTCATGATGGTGATAATTCAGACAAGGGTATCGCGATGCATGATGTGAACACCATCTTCTATCTGCTTCATCCAGAAGCCATCACCACTGAAAAGATGTGGGTCGATGTTCAGACTGAAGGTCCAGCAATGGGTGAAACGGTTGGTGACATTCGTGGTGCTTACCACAATGGCAAGACCAACACAGCCGTTTGTGTCGACATTGACGCTGCTGAATTCAACAAATGGTTCATTGAAGAAGTTTCACACATTTCAAAGTAATTAATTAGTTAACACGCTGTTTATACCACTATACAAATGGACCGCATCAAGCTGTAAGGGGCTTGGTGCGGTTTGTTTATTTGACTGAAAATTAGTGTTAGAAAATATGCTAAGAATCTTCTATGGCGGTTTCCAAAGATGGAAGATATCGAGTATAATTACATGGTGCGAAACTCGCTATGTTGGGTTGGAGCTTAGCGCTCCTCTTTCGCTTCACTCCAGGCGCTTTGGGGCTGGAACGCGGTGGCTCGCTCCGGAGCTAAGTTGCGGCTATTCGCCCCAACTGGATCTCCTCCGTCTCGCGTGAAACTAGGGAGTAGCCGGCGCTTCGCCACCGTCAACTCCTAAGTCTCACCGACACCGCTGAGCCCCAGCGCCTTCCGTTTCGCTGACATTCTGCTCAAACTACTTCACTAGATAGACTGATTTGCGTCAGCAACTTGAAAGTATTGTTGCCGATAGTGCTGTTAGTAAATGCAGTGGAGTGGGCGGGGCAAATCGTGGTGTCGGAGGTGTTAGCGAGCGTAGTTTGCTCGCTTACAGCTCCAGGTGACGGAGGAGATCCAGTTTGGCATGGCCAAACTTAGCTCCGGAGCACCTGCACTTCGAGTTGCCCCGCCCGCGGAACGGAATGAACACTTTAGTCATTTTGAATGAACTGATGTTTTGTCCCAAATCAGCAAGTAATAACCTACTTCAAGAGCTTGCGTACATACCATAATTAATGTAAAGTATACTAGAGCGTGAAACAATGTGTTTCACAGGATACTTTAGGAGATTTCAATGAATAATAGCCAATTTATAGCTGCACTAAAAGCTCAGGGAATCACGGTTTCCGAGGCGCAAATGCAACAGTTCGACCAGTACTTTAAGATTCTGGTCGACACCAATCAGCATCTTAATTTAACCACCATTACCGAGCGCAACGACGTTTATCTGAAGCATTTTTATGATTCAGTGACGTCCGCTTTTTATGTGCCCGAATTACGCACTGAAACACTGACCCTTTGTGACGTTGGTGCCGGTGCCGGGTTCCCGTCACTGCCACTGAAGATTTTGTTTCCAAAACTGCAGGTGACCATCGTTGATTCACTGAACAAGCGGATCAATTTCTTGAAGGATTTAATTGCCGATTTAGGCCTCGAAGGTGTTAGTGTGTACCATGCACGAGCCGAGGAGTTTGGCGGCAAACGGTCTGAACACCGGGAAGCTTACGATGTAGTCACTGCCCGCGCGGTGGCCCGGATGAGCGTTTTAAGCGAGCTGTGCCTGCCATTAGTGAAGCTGCACGGTCAATTTATTGCCTTGAAAGCACTGCAGACCGAAACGGAACTGGCCCATTCGCAGTCAGCCATTACTACTTTAGGCGGCAAGCTGCAGCTCGACCAGTCATTTACCCTGCCTGAGTCTGGGGACGAACGGCATATCGTGGTGATCGATAAGGTTAAACCAACACCTAAGCGTTACCCACGAAAGGCTGGCACGCCTAACAAGGAGCCACTCGGCGATTAGTTAGAAAGGGGGGACGATCGGATGGCGTTTTCGTTATTTGGTCACGATAAGAGTAACCAGCAGAATAATGAAAGTATCAAACAAAAAGTCGTGATGGTACCAGTTGACGCAATTGTGCCTAACCGGTTTCAGCCGCGGCACGTTTTTAACCAACGCGGTATTGACGAACTGGCGCAAACCATTGCCGACCACGGCTTACTTCAGCCAATCGTTTTACGGGAGTATGAAACGCACAAGTACGAAATTATTGCTGGGGAACGTCGCTACCGGGCAGTGAAATCACTGAAGTGGCGCGAAGTTCCCGCCATCATTCAATCGCTGTCGGATGATGAAACGGCTTCGCTGGCACTGATTGAAAACTTGCAGCGAGAAGGGCTGACCCCCATTGAGGAAGCTCAGGCCTATCGCTCGTTGATGAAATTAAATAAATTGACGCAAAGCCAATTAGCCAAGGATGTTGGTAAGAGCCAGTCATTTATCGCAAATAAATTGCGGTTATTGAAGCTGAGCGAACCCGTCCAAACGGCAATCATGAATGAAGAGATCAGTGAACGGCATGGCCGGGCGTTATTGGCGGTCACGGAAAAGCAGCAAGAAAAACTGTTGAAGCGGATCATTGCGGATCATTTGACCGTTCGAGATGCAGAACGGCTGATTCAGCAGCACCGTGCTAAGTCCAAGCCTAAGCCGACGATTCGTGCGGTTTCGGCGGATACGCGGGTCGCGGTGAATACCATTAAGCGGTCACTCAAGATGGTCAGCAATGCGGGCTTGAAAGTGAAAACCACAGAAGAAGATCACGCCGATAGCTATCGGATTACTATCGACATCATGAAAAAATCATAAGGGAGGAATGAAATTCGATGGCAGATATAATTGCGCTGGCAAACCAAAAGGGCGGTGTCGGCAAAACCACGACGGCAGTGAATTTAGGCGCTGGATTGGCCAATCTAGGGAACCACGTGCTGCTCGTTGATATCGATGCGCAGGGCAACGCAACCAGTGGAGTTGGCATTGCCAAGTCCTCCATCTCAAAAGACATTTACGACGTTTTGGTCAATGAAGAACCGATTGCTGATGTGATTTTACATACGAAACATCAAAATCTAGACATCGTGCCAGCAACCATTCAACTATCAGGCGCTGAAATTGAGCTAACGGCTCAAATTGCCCGGGAGACGCGGTTACTGGATGCAATCAAAGTGATTCAAGATCAGTATGATTTCATTTTAGTCGACTGCCCGCCATCACTTGGGCTACTGACGATCAATGCTTTTACCGCCAGCAACTCCATCTTGATTCCGGTTCAATCTGAATACTACGCGCTGGAAGGACTCAGCCAATTACTGAATACCATTCAGCTGGTTCGCAAACACTTTAATCCTAATCTGAAGATCGAAGGGGTTTTGCTGACCATGTACGATGCCCGAACTAATTTAGGCAAACAAGTCAATGAAGAAGTCAAAAAGTACTTTAAGGACAGAGTTTACGAGACGATTATTCCACGTAATGTCCGGTTATCCGAGGCACCCAGTCACGGATTACCAATTATGGATTATGACCCGAAGTCAACCGGTGCAAAAGTTTATTCGCAACTCGCAAAGGAAGTGGCAGCTGCTCATGGCAAGTAAAAATAACAAGGGGCTCGGACGCGGCATTGAAGCATTATTTGCGGATAATAGCGTTGACCCAGATGTAGAAACAGTGATTGATATCAAGCTCGACTCAATTCGGCCCAACCCGTATCAGCCACGGCAAAAATTTGACCAGGCAGCGCTGAAGGATCTGGCGCGGTCAATTAAGAAATCGGGCGTTTTTCAACCGATTATTGTCCGGCAGTCTGATCCAGAAGTTTCCCGTTACGAGCTTCTGGCTGGTGAACGGCGGGTGCGAGCTTCTAAACTGGCTGGCAACGATACGATTCCAGCAATCGTCCGGGAAGTCACCGAACCTCAGATGATGGAGATTGCCGTGATGGAAAATTTACAGCGTGAAGATCTGACACCGCTAGAAGAAGCGGAAGCCTACGAAATGCTGATGAGCAACTTAAATCTGACGCAGGCGCAGGTTTCCAGTCGCTTAGGCAAGAGTCGACCATACATCGCCAACTATTTACGGTTACTTGGTTTACCTAAACAGGTCAAAGAACTGTTGCAAAAAAAGCGGTTGTCCATGGGCCAGGCCAGAACGCTGCTGTCATTAAAAGACCGCACGCAAATGGTCAGTTTGGCGAACCGCGCGGCTGATGGTAAAATGACCGTACGTGCTTTGGAAGGCGTCGTGAACAAGATGAACGGTCAGGCGGCCGCTAAGCCGAAGAAGCGTATCAAGCAGAAGTCACCGTACTTACGTGCCGGCGAAAACGTTCTCCAAGAGAAATTTGGCACGCAGGTAACGATCAATGAAGCTAAAGATGCCGGTCAGGGTAAAATTGAAATCGAGTATCTGTCAGATGACGATTTGAGTCGAATTCTAGATATTCTCGATGTTCATTTAGACTAGGGGTGAGACGATGTACGATTTAGGTGATTTAGTTGAAATGAAAAAGCCGCACCCATGTGGCGTTAACCGCTGGGAGATCATCCGAATGGGCGCCGATATTAAGATCAAGTGTACCGGCTGCGGCCACATCGTGATGCTGAGCCGTCGCGAGTTTGAAAAGAAGTTGAAAAAGGTTTTAGAAAAGAAATCACAAACTGACTAAAAAAAGGAAGAGTGAAACTTTACTATGTCATTAACAGCAGGAATTGTCGGCTTACCAAACGTTGGTAAGTCAACCTTATTTAACGCGATTACCAAAGCAGGCGCCGAGATGGCCAACTATCCATTTGCCACCATCGACCCCAACGTCGGGATGGTTGAAGTTCCCGATTCACGGCTAGACCGGATTCAGGAACTGATCCCAGCTAAAAAAGTTGTGCCAACCACCTTTGAATTTACCGATATTGCCGGGATCGTTAAGGGTGCCAGTAAGGGTGAAGGATTAGGTAACAAGTTCTTGGAAAACATTCGTCAGGTGGATGCCATCGTGCACGTTGTCCGGGCATTTGACGACGATAACATTACCCACGTTGCGGGTAAGATCGACCCAATCGATGATATCGAAACCATTAATTTGGAATTAGGTCTGTCTGATTTGGAAGCCGTTGATAAGCGTTTGGGTAAGGTTCAACGGGCTGCTAAGGGCAGTGACAAGGCAGCGAAGGCTGAACTAGCTGTTTTGAACCGCATCAAACCAGTGCTGGAAGCCGGCAAGAGTGTCCGGACGATGGACTTCGATGAAGATGAAACGCCAATCGTGAAGGGCTTATTCCTGCTGACCAGCAAGCCAGTGCTTTACGTGGCCAACATTGCTGAAGATGATATGGCTGACCCTGAAAATTCGAAGTACTTCAAGTCGATTCAGGATTACGCTGCTAAGGAAGGCGCTGAAGCGATTGCTGTTGCTGCTGAACCTGAAGAAGAGATCGCTGAATTAGACGATGACGAAAAGGCGGACTTCCTGGAAGCTGAAGGCGTTAAGGAACCCGGCTTGAACCGGTTGATCCGGGCCTCATACAAGCTGTTAGGCCTAGAAACCTTCTTCACGGCTGGTGGTAAGGAAACCAAAGCCTGGACCTTCAGAAAGGGTACCAAGGCACCACAAGCGGCCGGAATCATTCACTCAGACTTCGAACGTGGGTTTATTCGAGCAGAAGTAATGGCATTTGATGATCTGGATAAGTTAAAGACGGAAAACGCCGTTAAGGATGCTGGTAAGCTGCGGGTTGAAGGTAAAGATTATGTGATGCAAGATGGGGATATTGTGGAGTTTAGGTTTAATGTTTAGAGTGCGGAAGCAAGCGGGAGAGAGTGGAGTATAAGGCACTAAGACCAAAAACCCCGAACTTGGGTTTATGGGCTTAGTGACTTATATGCAACTCTCTGCTTGCTGGAGCACGTTTCGGCTATGTAGCAGAGAGGAAGGCATACACCTAACTCCTTACCTGCCGAATCAACGGAAAAAATCCCCAAAAAAACGGTAAAAAAGGAGACCCAAATTGACCGAAAATGAAAAGCGCAACGCCGGTGCTCAGCAGCGTAATCGTAACGCTGCCGTTCACCAGGATCGTAACAGCGCAGTCAAAAATGAGCGGGCCGCTTTCGATAATATTGGTTTGACTAAGCGGAATGCAGAATATATGTTTCGCTTTAATCAGGCCTTGCAAGCGACTAAGCTAAGTCCCGAAAAAAAAGCTGAGAATGTTAAAAAAATTACGACTGAACTTTTAGAAGGACAGAAGACGGGGAAAACTGCCCGTAATTTGTACGGCAATGATGTTAATGCCCACGTTAAAGAAATCGTTGAAGGACCAGTCCGGCCAGCCGGTGCAATGGATCCTTATTGGCCCAGCGTGCTGTATAACGGCCTGAACTTCTTCACGATTTTCAGTATTATGTTTGGAATCATGTTTCTCATTTCACCGGCTTCACAAAAGTCTGGTCAATCCGTGGGCTTAATTTCAATTATTTTGTCTTCGGTTATTGCTGGCTTTGCGTTGCCGATGGTACCGCGGCTATTCGATTCAAAGCGCGAACACCGTTATGCGCTTTGGCTGCGAATTATCGGTGCCTTAATCTTCTTGGTCTTTTGGCTGTTACTGTTCACCTTTACGTCAGCCTTACCAAGCTATTTGAACCCAGCATTAAATGCATGGGTCATGATCGCGCTTGGTATTCTAGGCGCTGGGGCTTCGATCTTGGTCAAACGGCAATATAAGCTAACACAAGGATTCTTCGGGAGTACCCCGCAAAATCGTAGACGTTAATGCGTCAATAAAATGGTCTGATATTCAGCCAGTGATGACTGAACAGCAGACCATTTTTGTAATCGTATTGAACGTCCCGAACAAATCTGGGACAAGTCAATAAATTGTTCCCAATTTGTTTAAAAGACAAGGCTAGAATGCGCATTTTAGAGCGAGTTTGATGAAAATTCGAACTAAAAGCTTACAAGTTGATGAGAATCCTTGCATTTTCTGAAAGTCGCTGGTATATTACCAAACAATACTAAAAAAATAATCAAGGGAGCGTTCATTTCAATGACTACTAATTGGGATACAAAGTTTGCAAAACAAGGGATTACTTTTGATGACGTGTTACTCATACCCGCAGCAAGTCACGTGCTGCCAAATGACGTAGATTTAAGGGTCCAGTTAGCTGATAATTTGAAATTAAACGTACCGTTCCTCAGTGCCAGCATGGACACTGTTACCGAATCTAAGATGGCAATCGCCATGGCCAACAATGGTGGTCTGGGTGTCATCCACAAGAATATGTCTAAAGAAGCCCAAGCCGGTGAAGTGGCTAAGGTTAAGGCAGTCACCAGCGATAAGTTCGGCAAGCACGCCGCCGTCGACGATCAAGGCCGGCTGTTAGTCGCTGCCGCTGTTGGGGTCACTTCAGATACCTTTGAGCGGGCTGAAGGTTTACTGGCCGCAGGTGCCGATGCAATTATTATTGATACTGCGCATGGCCATTCAGCCGGTGTTCTGCGCAAAGTCGCTCAGATTCGTGATCACTTTCCAGACGCCACTTTGATTGCCGGTAACGTTGCCACTGGTTCAGGGACTCGCGCGTTGTTTGAAGCCGGCGTTGACGTGGTTAAAGTGGGTATCGGCCCCGGTTCTATCTGTACTACGCGAGTCGTTGCCGGTGTTGGTGTTCCTCAACTGACAGCCATTTACGACGCCGCAGAAGTAGCTCAAGAATTCCACAAGCCAATCATTGCTGATGGCGGGATCAAGTACTCAGGCGATATCGTAAAAGCTTTGGCAGCCGGTGGTAACGCCGTCATGCTTGGTTCAATGCTTTCAGGGACTGATGAAGCTCCTGGCGAAGTCTTTGAAGATAACGGCAAGAAGTTCAAGTCATACCGTGGCATGGGTTCCTTAGCAGCCATGGAACACGGTTCAGCTGACCGTTACTTCCAAGGCGGCGTGAACGAAGCCAACAAGCTGGTGCCAGAAGGAATCGAAGCCCGCGTTGAATACAAGGGCAGCGTCGATGACATCATCTTCCAAATGGTCGGCGGTCTGCGTTCCGGCATGGGCTATACGGGCTGTGCCACCGTTCAAGATCTGATCAACGATGCCCAGTTCGTGCGTATCTCTAACGCTGGGTTAGTTGAATCACATCCGCACGATGTCCAATTAACCAAGGCAGCACCTAACTACAAATAAATAATGGCACGCTGATTATCAATCAGTTTTAAAGCCTTCAGAAGTCCTAGAGCGGTCATCAACAAGACGACTCTAAGGCTTCTTTTGTTTTATGGGCAGTTTGCGGTAATATTTAATGAGAACCTTAAGTTAATGGATTAATAATGAATGATGAGAAATCTTTTGGTAAGATAGACCTAAGCAAACGGGGTAATGGAACCACGCCCACGGATTGCTCACAAGATAATAGCATATAGGCTATTGCACACGCTTAACGAGTAACGATAAGGAGAACTTAAAACCATGAAAATTTTAGTTGTTGATGACGACAAAGAAATTGCGCAATTACTGGAAATCTACATTAAAAATGAAGGCTACGAACCCATTTCAGCATATAATGGGAAAGAAGCACTGACTAAGCTTCATACCACACCTGATATTGGTCTGATGATCCTCGATATTATGATGCCGGAAATGAGCGGGATCGAAGTCATTAAGGAAGTTCGGAAAGACTCTGAACTGCCGATCTTGATCTTATCAGCCAAAACGGATGATATGGATAAGATTCAAGGCTTAGTCAGTGGCGGTGATGACTATGTCACCAAGCCGTTTAACCCACTGGAAGTCATGGCTCGGGTCAAATCGCTGTTACGGCGGGCATCCGATCACGTGACCGATGAAAAGCCGGACGTCTTAGATATTGGCTCATTAACGATCAATAAGGATTCCCACGAAGTAAAGACATTGTCTGGTAAGTTAGTGAATCTGACTGCGCTGGAATTTGGCATTCTTTACCTACTAGCCAGTCATCCGAACCGGGTCTTTTCAGCTGATGAGATCTTCGAACGGGTCTGGCGGCAGGAATCCATCGTTTCAGCCAAAACGGTGATGGTCCACGTTTCTCATTTACGAGACAAGATTGAAGAAGCTACTGGTGGCGAGAAGGTCATTCAAACGGTTTGGGGTGTTGGTTACAAGATTGAAACACATTAGGGATAATATGAATACAGATAGTAAGGGCATGAAACTGACAGCAAGAGAAAAAAGTGCGCTGATCATGGAAGGTATCGTGACAGTCATCCTTTTACTGTTGCTTGATCTTTCAGTCATTGTCTTATTAAATGAAATGATTCAGACCAATCCCGGGCTGCAAGATGGGATCTTCATTATTAAGCGCTCGGTCTTTATTGGACCGCAGCACTATCAGCTTTGGAGCTGGGAGAACATTTTTATTGTGCTGATGCTGCTGTTCGATGCTGGTGTGGTTTACTGGCGGCTGATTCGGCGGTACCACCAGATGCAGTTGCGCCACATTATTGGCGAACTGCACTATATTGCTAACGGTCATTTTGACCACCGAATTCCCTTTACGATCAAGGGGGACACGCAGCGGGTCATCACATCGGTGAACGCCTTGGTCGATTCCGTCATCGCTTCAATGGATGAAGAACGCAAGATCGAAAAATCTAAGGATGAACTGATCACCAACGTCAGCCACGATCTGCGAACGCCTTTGACCTCGATCATTGGTTATCTCGGGCTGGTAGAAGACCGGCAGTATCATTCAGAAGATGAACTGTTAAAGTACACTGGTACGGCGTTTAATAAGGCCAAACAGATGAAGTCCCTAGTGGATGATCTGTTTACCTACACTAAAATGCGTGCTGATACGCCCTTGTCCCTAGCAACGTTAGATGTCGGTCAAATGCTGGAACAGCTGGCCGCTAGCTTTGAGTTAGAGGCCAGTGAAAAGGGGATGGCCATTGATATTGACGTGCCTGATAAACCGATTCGCATTGAAGCAGACGGCGAAAAGCTGGGCCGAGTCTTCAATAATCTGATTACCAACGCTTTAAAATACGGTGAAGGCGGCAAGCACATTAATCTGCGTGCCAAACAGCCGGACGATAAAGAAGTGGTAGTCAGCGTTGAAAATGACGGTAAGAAAATTCCGGAAGCTTCGCTGTCACAAGTCTTCGAACGCTTCTACCGGGTTGAAGGCTCCCGTTCTAAGGCAACGGGCGGCACCGGACTCGGGTTAGCCATCGCTCAAAGTATCGTTAAGCGCCACGGCGGATACATTTACGTGACCTCAACTGATGACTGGACCCGGTTTGTGATCCATTTACCGATCAAAAATGGGATTCAATTAAAGGATGAACATGAAAAATAAATCTGTGGAGGAATTATGTTATTAGCTAAAACGCTTAAAAATAGCCTACGAATGGGGTTATTTTTTTGTCTATTTATAGTGACGTTAATGACTGGCGGGTTGTCTGCTAAGGCGGCTGCACCAGCGTTACAAGTTAAGTCGGCAATTGCAATTGACGCGCAAACGGGCCAGATTCTATATCAAAAAAACGACCAGCAGAAACTACCGATCGCGTCCGTGACCAAATTACTGTCGATTTATATCGTGTTAGAAAACATTAAGTCAGGTCGGTTGCATTGGAATCAGCAAGTCGCAATCAGCCCAGAAATCGCGAAAATGAGTCGGGATCCTAAATTGACAAACGTGCCGTTGAGTGCCAACAAAACATATACTGTTCGAGAACTCTACCAGGCGGCTTTGATCACTTCGGCTAACGCGGCGGTTTCAGCGCTGGGTAACGCGGTTTCCGGCAGTCCCCATCAGTTTATCAACAAGATGCGTTCAACTGCCCAGCAGCTGCATTTAAACAGCGCCCATATCGTAACGGCTTCGGGAATTACGAACGGTCAGGCAGGTCAGCTCGGCTATTCATCCGTGGCAAAAAACGATGAAAACACGATGTCAGCTAGTGATGTCGCGCGGTTATCCCAGCTGCTATTAAAACAGTATCCCGAGATCCTGCAGACGACCAGTCAGTCTAAAGCCTGGTTTAATAAGGGTGGCCATGACCAGACACTGATGAATACCTGGAATATGATGCTCAAAGGTGAGAATCAGTATGATCCGGCCTTGCCAGTAGACGGGCTGAAAACGGGGACGTCTGCTGCAGCCGGCGGGAACTTTGTGGGCACCGTTAAGCGCAGCAATGGTGACCGAATCGTTACCGTTGTGATGCATGCACGCAATCAAAAGACCGGTGATCCAGCCCGGTTTATCCAGACACGACGATTGATGAACTGGGTCTATGCCAGCTATCAGCCGGTGAATTTAACGGCGCAGACCTTCCAGTTGAGTAATGTTAAAGTTCCAATGGGAAAGAGTGTCACCGCTGAAGCCACGGTGGCGAAACCCACCACGGTCTGGATCGGCCGGCAGCAAAACCGGAATCAGTTCCAGTCGAGGGTCCTGATTGCCAAAAATCACCGGGAAGAAAACGGCTTAAAAGCACCGGTAGCCGCTAACACCACGGTTGGGCAAGTGCAGTTATCCTTAGCCGGAAAACCGATTTCACAAGTTGACCAGACAGGGACTTTAAAACTGCCAATTAAAACGATAAATAATATAAATCGAGCAAATTGGCTAGTTCGTACTTGGCGACATTTCTTATCGCTATTTTAAGCTAATTAGGTAATAATATGTAAATTACGAATGATTTAAAATGGCTAGATAATAGTATTCGTTATTAGACGTTAAGCGTCATAACCAAATCAAAAGATACCGCTTTCTTGACAAGTTAACTTGTGAAAACAACGTAGGAAAACAGAATAAAACATGTTAAAATGTCCTTGTATTGTGTAATTGTCGATTTATAGAGCGGATGCATGATTTTGATGGGGAGCCTTTTGCATAGCCTAATTTTTCTGACCAAAACGTGCGCCAGCAGACGGGAAACGGCCATTAGCGGCTGTTCCCTAATCGTCTGCCCCGCCACTCTACCTTTTATGGAGGCATCATTCTTGACAAAACTAGTGCCAGACCCAAATGAGCCTAAATGGCGTTCGACGTTAAAAGTGGCAATGCCATTGAACTTAAGTTACATTCCGATCGGATTGGCCTGTGGTGTACTTTTGCACGCTGCTGGCTTTAACACGATCCTAAATGGGCTTGTGTCAATTTTTATTTTCTCAGGTGGTGCGCAATTTATGATTGCGTCCATGCTGACGATTAATGCACCAATGCTGTCTATCGTGCTGATGCTGTTCTTCTTGGAATTGCGTTATGCACTGTTTGGATCAAGTTTATCGAAATACCTAATCGGGACATCGGAACGCTTCAAACTAATTTTTTCAGTGTCGATGAACGATGAAAACTACGCGGTGAACTATTTAAAGTTTGCTACCGATAAGAAATGGACGCCCCGAGAAGCGTTGATGGTCGAACATTATTCATTGCTGTTCTGGACCGTTAGTAACCTAGTGGGGAGTTTAATCGGCAGTGCGTTAAAGATTGATTTAACCGTTGTTCACTTTGCTTTAACGGCGCTGTTCCTTTACATGATCATCATGCAAGTCAAGAACCGACTGACCATTTTGGTTGGTCTGATTGCAGCGGCCTTGGCAGTCTTCTTCCTAGTACTGACAAAGAGTACTTTAGGATTAGTGATCTCAACGTTGATTTCATCATTTATTGGTTTTGCCTTAGAGCATTACTTGCGTAAGAAGAAACCGAACAGCCGGTTCCTGTATAAAGTAAGCAGCCCTGGCAGTAAAGAAGCAGCAGTTGAAGAGTCGGACGAGAATTAATTAAGTAGGGGACAGATATGGCAGCAGTAAATCACTGGGATACAGCGCAACATCTCTTGTTAGTTATTTTAGGGTTCTTTGTGGCCTTCGCACCACGTTACCTGCCCATTAAAATTTTTACCCAGCGTAAAATTCCGGAATGGTTCAACGAATGGATGAAGTTCATACCAGTCTCACTGTTTACAGCGCTGGTCGTGAAAGATGTTTTGGTGAGTCCAACCTATCAATTCGACGTTGTTCATCACGTACCGGAACTCATCGCTTCAGTGATCGTTGGCTTGATTGCTTATTTCACGCGGTCCATGGCACTTTCAGTGGTTGTGGGGCTGGCAAGTGTGTTCATACTGGCGGTCGTGTTGTGATTGCTATCACGGCTTGAATTTAAACTTGAAATTATGTTTTTAAATATTTAATTTAGATGAAAAGCAGCTCGAACGTTGGTCTAATGTGACCGTGTTCAAGCTGCTTTTTTGGTTCCTTTAGTTTATATAGCCGAAACTGGTTCAAGTGGGCAGGTAAGCACACTATAACCGGACGTATTGAAACACAAAACGGACTTCCTCATATTTGAGTTAGTCCGTTTTTGTATTTCATTCAGTTACTAATTGCTGATCAGGTTCATAATTCCACGGTAAACAAGCCTCCAATTGCGCTTCTTTTGGGAAAG
>NZ_BJDO01000027.1 GCF_005405185.1 Secundilactobacillus hailunensis | reverse complement strand
AAATAGTGTAGTGTCCTATTTGCGTGTTCAAATATAATAATGGTATAGAAAAAGGAGTTGAAAGGCAAACTGCCTATCAACTCCAAATATCGTAGCACCGATTTTTTTTAGTTATAAAAGGGGGCGTAATTTTGGATAATCCAGTGCATATTGATGATAGCCGGAAAATCTTACATGTTGATATGGATGCCTTTTACGCTTCCATTGAACAACGCGATACCCCAGCCTATAAGAAGAGACCGTTAGTGATCTCCCGTGATCCCCGGCGGACTGGTGGTCGCGGGGTAGTCACAACGGCTAATTACGTGGCCAGACAATTTGGTGTCCATTCGGCTATGCCGGCGCAGCAAGCGTTAAAACTGTGCCCCCAAGCGGTGTTTGTCACCCCTAATTTTCAGCACTACCGCGCGATTTCGGATCAAATTCATCGAATTTTTCACGAATACACTGACATTATTGAAACCGTTGCCTTTGATGAGGCTTATCTGGACGTGACGACCAATAAAATGAAGTTAGCGGATCCCGTTGAATTGGCGGTTCGCTTGCAGGCTGAAATTTGGGATCAGACCCATTTGACCAGTTCCATCGGGATCTCCTATAGTAAATTTCTTGCCAAAGAAGCTTCAGACTATCGTAAACCGGTTGGTATCACAATTATTCACGCAGCGGATGCCCATGATTTCTTGATGCAGTTACCAATCGAGCGGTTTCGGGGCGTGGGTAAGAAAACGGTGCCCAAAATGCATGATTTAAACATTCACACGGGGCAGGACCTCTTGGCTTGGGCTGAACTGGACCTGATCAAACAATTTGGCCGGTTCGGTGAAATCTTGTACCAGCGAGTGCGTGGCGCGGATGACCGGCCAGTAGAATATCAGCGGGAACGTAAGTCAATTGGTAACGAAACGACGTACTGGCCGTTTTTGACCACTGATAGTGAAGTGGATGCTCAGTTGGATAAACTAGCTGAGATGCTGGCTAAGACGGTTAAAAAACAGCAGATGCACGGCCGCACACTGGTTCTAAAAGTGCGCTATGGGGATTTTAAAACCAAAACTAAGCGGGTGACCCAAGCTGACTTTTTGGAAAATGATCCCAAACTCTATGCCCAGATGGCTAAAGAAATCATGAACAGTTTGCCAGACAATCCAGAAGGGGTGCGCCTATTAGGTATTACCATTACTGGGTTAGCGCCAATCACCTTTGAAAACATTGCGTTGGATCTGTTTGAACATGAGCAGCGCAGGAAGTATCATAATGAGTAGGTAATCAGACGGTAATCAGTAATTTTGCCGCCTGCTAATATGGCTTCTTGCTTTCAAGGGCGAGACAACTTATACTGTAGAAACGACTAAGCGAGTTGAAAGGTGATACACAGTAATGACATTAAAAGAAACACAGACTGAAATCTTAAACGCAATTAAACAACATCAAACCATTATTATTCACAGACACCAACGGCCTGATCCGGATGCGATTGGTTCGCAAATGGGGCTGGCGGAGATCTTAAAAGCCAGTTTTCCCAGTAAAAAGATCTATTCAGTGGGGAAGCAGTATCCGGGCTTCGATTGGTTAGGCAAGACGGACACGATTGACGATGACGCTTACAAAGACGCGTTAGTGCTGGTCTTAGATACGGCTAACCAGCCACGAATCGATGATGACCGTTACAGCAAGGGCAATCAGCTGATCAAAATTGATCATCATCCCAATGACGATCAGTTCGGCGATCCCATGTGGGTCTCCCCAGAAGCTTCCAGTACTTCCGAATTGGTATTTGATCTTTACACCGCAATGAAACCGGAACTGACCTGCACCGCTGAAGCGGCCAGATTACTGTATGCCGGAATTGTCGGCGATACTGGCCGGTTTATGTATCCTTCCACCTCCACTCACACTATGAAAGTGGCCGGTGAATTGATGCAGTTTGATTTTTCTGCCAGTGACGTTAATCAAAAGGAAGACGAAATTTCAATTCCGTTAGCGCGATTATCAGCTTACGTTTATGAAAATCTGACGATCTTGCCCAGTGGTGCAGCTTACATTAAGCTCAGTGACGAAGTTTTGGAACCCTTCAAGCTTGGTGACGAATCTACGAGTTCAGTGGTCCCACTGCCGGGACGCATCAAGGAAGTTAAATCTTGGGCCATTTTCGTGGAATCCAAGGACCACACTTTCCGGATTCGGTTACGGTCTAAGGGACCCGCTATTAACGAATTAGCTAAGCGGCATGGTGGTGGCGGACACGCCTTGGCCAGCGGTGCCGTGGCTCACGACGATGACGAAATTAAACAGGTCATCAAAGAACTAGACGCACTATTGTCAAAACAAGGAGAATAACATGAGTCAAACCTTTAAAGAGTTCGGTTTACAGTCCTATTTAACTGAGGCGGTAGATGAACTTGGTTTTACAGAACCAACTGCAATTCAAGAAAAATTAATTCCCGTTATCCGTTCAGGGAAAAGTGTTGTTGGTCAGTCAGAAACTGGGAGTGGGAAGACCCACGCCTTTTTGCTGCCAATCTTTGATGCTTTAGATCCTGAAACCCACGAAGTTCAAGCCGTGATCACGACACCTAGCCGGGAACTGGCTTACCAGATCTACGGGGATGCCAAGCAGCTGGCTAAGCACAGTCCGAAGCCGCTAAAAATCGGTAACTACGTCGGTGGAACGGATAAGAAGCGCCAAATTGAAAAGTTGGAGCGTGAACAGCCTGAACTGGTCATTGGGACACCTGGTCGAATCCGTGATCTAATTAAAAATGGTGCTCTAGACGTGCATACTGCGACTCAATTTGTGGTGGATGAAGCGGATATGACACTAGATCTCGGTTTCTTAGCGGATGTCGACCAGATTGCGGCCCGGATGCCGGAACACCTTCAAATGATGGTCTTTTCAGCCACCATTCCGGCTAAATTACGGCCCTTCTTACGTAAATACATGGAAAATCCAGTGGTGGAAGAGATTCCAGTTAAGTCAGTGATCAGTCCAACTATTGATAACTGGCTGTTACCTACCAAGGGTCACTCTAAAAACGAACTGATCTATCAGCTCTTAACCATGGGTGAACCATACTTGGCACTGGTCTTCGCTAACACGAAACAACGGGTCGTTGAAATTGCTGATTATCTAAAAGCACAGGGGTTAAAGGTCGCTGTGATTCATGGCGATTTGCCTGCTCGGGAACGGAAACGGGTCATGCGTGAAATTCATAACTTGGATTTCCAATTTGTCGTGGCAACTGATCTAGCTGCTCGTGGAATCGATATCGATGGCGTTTCTCACGTCATCAATGACGGGATTCCAGAAGATCTCGATTACTTTATTCACCGGGTTGGCCGGACTGGCCGTAAAGGTCTTCCAGGAACGGCAATCACCTTCTATACACCGGAGGAAGAAGAAAAGGTCTCCGCACTTGAAGATATGGGCATTGTGTTTAAGCCCAAGCAGATCAAGAACGGCGAAGTGATCGATTCCTTTGATCGTAACCGACGGAAGAAACGCGGCCCGCGGGCACCGAAGATTTCTGGGACAATGGCCGGTAAAATTCAAAAGGAAAAACGGACTGTTAAGCCTGGGTACAAGAAGAAGATCAAGAAGGCCATCGCTAAGGAGCAATGGTTTGAAAACCGGATTCAACAACGGCAAAATCACCGTAAAGTCCGGAAAAATAAAAAGGCGTCTTCACAACGTTACAAATAAGCTGTTGATTACTTGATTTGGGTAGCAAAGTCACTTGCACGACATTTGCAAAAAATGTATACTAATATGCGTATTAATTGCAAGGATATGCTTAGCGGCCGGTTTTTCAGAAACGTTTTGGCTGATGCGAAAAACGATTCCCAGGCTAAGTGCTCCCTTACGAAGAATTGAATAACCGTCGCTCAGCGCATTGAGCCTTAAGTGGTAAACGATCAAACATCGTTGCAAGTAAAGTGGTACCGCGTCTTAGACGTCTTTACTAGCAGCGGTGTTTTATTATTTTTTAAAGGAGAAGAGAATGAAAAATTTAAGCAGCAGTGAAATTCGGCAGATGTACCTGGATTTCTTTCAAAGTAAAGGTCACACCATCATGCCTAGCGCGTCATTAGTACCCGTGGATGACCCAACATTGTTATGGATCAACTCTGGTGTTGCCACCATGAAGAACTATTTTAACGGGTCAGTTGTGCCGAAGAACCCCCGGATGACCAGTTCACAAAAGAGTATTCGGACTAACGATATCGAAAACGTTGGCCGGACTGCTCGGCACCATACGTTATTTGAAATGCTGGGGAACTTCTCCGTTGGTGATTACTTCAAGAACGAAGCCATTGCTTGGGCTTGGGAACTATTGACCTCAGACAAGTGGTTCGGCTGGGATCCAGAAAAACTGTACATCACCGTTTACCCGGATGATGACGCTGCTAAAAAGCGTTGGGAAGAAGTCGGTGTGATTCCCGACCACATCGTTGAAGCAGACGATAACTTCTGGGATATTGGTGAGGGTCCTTCTGGTCCTGATAGTGAAATTTTCTATGACCGTGGTCAGTCCTTTAATAATTTAGCGGAAGACGATCCTGAAAGCTATCCTGGTGGCGAAAACGAACGTTACCTGGAAATCTGGAACATCGTGTTCTCACAGTTTAACCACGAACCAGATGGCTCATATAAGCCACTGCCACGGAAAAACATTGATACTGGAATGGGCCTTGAACGGGTCGTTTCAGTGTTCCAAAACGCGAAAACTAACTTTGAAACTGACCTCTTTTTACCAATGATCCACGCTACTGAATCTTATAGCGATGGTAAAAAGTACGGTCAAGACCCTAAATTGGACGTTTCCTTCAAAGTGATTGCTGACCATTCACGGGCGATTACGTTTGCCATCGGTGACGGTGCACTACCATCTAACGAAGGTCGTGGCTACGTTATCCGACGCTTGATCCGTCGCGCCGTGGTCAACGGTCAAAAATTAGGCATCAAGGGGGCCTTTTTGTACAAGCTCGTTCCAGTTGTCGGTGAAGTCATGAAGGCTTACTACCCAGAAGTGCTGCAAAACAGCGACTACATTGCTCAAGTGGTGAAGTCCGAAGAAGATCGCTTCAACGTGACGTTGGCTGATGGCCTAAACTTACTGAATAACTTGATTGCGGATACTAAGAAGAAGGGCGAATCCGTCATTAACGGTGCTGATGCCTTCAAATTATATGATACTTACGGCTTCCCAGTTGAGTTGACCCGTGAATATACCTTTGATGAAAACATCACGGTTGATGAAGACGGCTTTAAGGCGGAAATGAAGAAACAACGTGACCGTGCTCGTAAAGCTCGGAATGCGGATAACTCCATGGGTGTTCAGACTGATGTACTGATCGGTGTGAAGTCACCAAGCGAATACGTTGGCTACACGCAGCTTGAAGTCAATGATGCTAAGATCACTGACATTGTAGCGGATGGTAAATTGACCGACGCTACTGAAGGTGAACTGGCTCAGGTGATCTTTGACAAGACGCCATTTTACGCTGAAATGGGTGGTCAAGTAGCTGATAAGGGTGATGTCCTTGATGAAAACGGCAATTTGATTGCCACTGTTGAAGACGTGCAGCACGCGCCAAATGGTCAAAACCTGCATACCTTGAAATTACATCATGGCATCAAAGTCGGCGACCAAGTGACCTTGAAAGTCGATGCCCATTTCCACAGTAAGGTTAAAAAGAACCATACGGCGACCCATTTGCTAGATCAAGCGCTGCGAAACGTCTTTGGCGAACATACCCAGCAAGCCGGTTCACTGGTTGAACCCAATTATCTGCGGTTTGACTTTACTCACTTTGGTCAAGTTACTGACGAAGATCTAGCTAAGGTTGAAGCTATTGTTAATGAAAAAATCTTTGAAGAAATTCCGGTGACGACTAAGGTGACCGACCAAGCAACCGGTAAGAAGATGGGCGCCATTGCACTGTTTAGCGACAAGTACGGTGACAAAGTCCGGGTCGTTTCAGTCGGGGATTTCTCAATTGAATTTTGTGGTGGGACTCACGTCAAGAACACCAACGAATTAGGCCTCTTCAAGATCACTTCTGAAACGGGTATCGGTGCCGGCACTCGTCGGATCGAAGCGGTCACCGCTGGGGATGCTTACGAGTACCTCGAAAAGCATGATCAGCTTTTGACCAACGCGGCTGCGACGTTGAAGTCACAGCAAGTTGAAGAAGTTCCGGATAAGATTCAGCAATTGCAAGAACAGATTAAGACGTTATCCAACAAGGCAGATAGCCTTGAAGCAAAGTTGGCCAGCCAGCAGGCCGGTGCCATCTTTGATAACGTGCAAGATGTCAATGGCAAACAGTTGATTACCGGTGTCGTTCAGGTTTCTTCCATGGATCAACTGCGTCAATTAGCAGATACTTGGCGGCAAAAGCAATTATCAGACGTGTTAGTTTTAGGCGCTCAAGTTGGCGAAAAGGCTAACTTGATCGTGGCTGTTAATGAAGATACGATCAAGACCGGCATTAAGGCTGGTGACTTGATCAAGGCCATTTCACCAAAAATTAATGGTGGCGGCGGCGGTCGTCCTAATCTGGCACAGGCCGGTGGTAAGAACCCAGCTGGTTTGCAAGATGCCATGACCGAAGCTGCAAAATGGCTGTCAAATTTGGACTAACGTGTTAAACTTTAAATATTAGGTTGAAAAAGCGTTTAAATTGCGGCTTATATATTTCATTCCAGTTACAACGCTCCACAACCATTGTCGTTCTTGACTATATTCGGTAAAATAAGAACAAATAGCATTGGTGGAGGTGTGATCATGAGTACGTTAGATAAAACCATGTATTTTGATTTCGGTGACAAGAAGCCGAAGGATGTTCATGAGACATTGGTGACTGTGTACCAAGCGTTAGAGGAAAAGGGGTATAACCCGATCAACCAGATCGTGGGTTACTTGCTATCCGGTGATCCGGCTTATATTCCTCGTATCAATGACGCTCGTAATTTGATTCGTAAACATGAACGCGACGAAATCATTGAAGAATTGGTTCGCTTCTACCTAAATGAGAATGGGACGACAACTAAGTGATAAGAATAATGGGATTGGATGTAGGTTCGAGAACTGTCGGAGTTGCGGTGAGTGATATGCTCGGGTGGACTGCGCAGGGTGTTGAGATCATTCGAATCAATGAAGATGAAAAACAGTTTGGCATTGACCGGGTGAAGGAATTGGTCAAGCAGTATGAAGTGACCGGTTTCGTCTTAGGATTACCGAAGAATATGAATAATACACTGGGTCCCAGAGCCCAGGCTTCTCAAGATTACGGCGATTTATTGAAGCAAACTTTTGGTTTACCAGTTGATTTTGAGGATGAACGGTTAACTACCGTCGAAGCTGATCGAATGCTTGTTGAAGAAGCGGATGTTTCGCGTAAAAAGCGTAAGAAAGTGATCGATAAGCTTGCAGCTAGTTTGATTCTTCAGAATTACTTGGATCGCAAAGGCCCTTTGACCAAAGAAAAGTGAGGCACACAAACATGAGTGAAAAAAACGACGAACAACAAATTACGATGGTTGACGAAAACGGCAACGAAGAACTCTATAACGTTCTGTTTACCTTCACGTCACCAGATTACAACAAATCTTACATTTTACTTTATCCAGCTGGTAAAGCTGACGATGAAGAAGTTGATATTCAAGCTTACCAATTGGCTGATAGTGATGATCCCGCTGATCCCAAAGGCGGCGACCTGATACCAATTGAAAATGACGATGAATGGGATATGGTTGAATCAATGCTGAATACCTTCTTAAACGGTGGCGGTACTGATGCCTCTGATCAAGACTGGGGCGTACCGGATCCCAAATAAATGATTATTACTGAGTAGGTGTATAGAGACTTACTCATTCATTTAGCCGCTGGTCCGCATGGGTCAGCGGCTAAATGAGTTTAATAGACACTCTGGAGGCGAACAATTTGGATAACACGAAGAAGAAACCGCAACCAGCTCGCAGGCGGTTTAAAGCGGTTATTGATGGTCAGAGCTACACGATTGTCGGTAACCAAACTGAAGCACATATGCGGGCTGTGACAGAGTTGATGAATCAGCAGCTGGCTCAGTTAAAAAAATTGGCACCAGATATGACTCAGGAAGAAGCTTCGATATTATTAGCTTTTAATGCCATTTCAGATCAGTTAGAAAAGGCTGAGGCCTACGATCAAACCGAAAAGCATCAAGACGATGAGACTAAGTAGGGCCGTGATGTCCCTGCCTTGAAATGCCTGAATATTGCTATCCGTCAGGCCTTACAACAGCATTTGAGTTACGGGAGTTAGAGATGAATAACAAAATTTATAAAACCATGGCGTATGACCAAATTAAACAGCAGTTAAGACAGTACCTCGTCTCTGCTGCGGGTAACGCCGAGTTAAAGCAATTAGAACCCAGCAATGACCTTGACTGGGTCCAAGAACAGATTGATGAAACTAAAGATGGTGCGGATATTTACCGGTTGGAAAGTGGTATTCCAATTCCTAAGCTGGCAGATGTGGGACCGCAGTTAAAGCGGCTTGAAATTGACGGCACGTTGAACGGTACGGAACTGTCTCAAATTAGTCAGATCTTAAAAACCGTCCAAGCTGTTGTTAATTTTTTTGATGATCTAAAGCAGCGTCCCGTTGAACTGCGTCGTTTGTATGGTGTGGTCGATCGACTCGTTCATTTGCCTGAGATCAGTAAACGGTTAAGCGTGTCACTTGAAGATGATGGCCGGCTAACGGATGAGGCTTCGCCTGAACTGCGGCGAATTCGGCGGCAGATCAATAATTTTGAAGGCGCTATTCGTAGCCAGATGGCGGGCTTTACTCGTGGTAAAAATGCCAAGTACCTCAGCGATAACTTGGTGACGATTCGTGATGACCGCTACGTGTTACCCGTTAAAGCGGAATATAAGCAACGGTTTGGCGGCATTGTGCATGATCAAAGTGCCAGTGGTCAGACCCTGTTTATCGAACCGGAATCAGTCGTGGGCAAGAATAATCAGCTCCGAGAATCTCAGATTGCAGAACGCCAAGAAGAACGACGCATCTTACTGGATCTGTCAAACGCCTTGCGTCCCTATCAAGCAGAGATTCACGCTAACGCGACTATTTTGGGGCATTTGGACTTTATTAATGCTAAGGCCCGCTACGCGCATACGTTAAAGGCTACTGAACCGATTTTGTCCACTGACAACCAGATTGCACTGCGCCAGGCCAGACACCCTTTGATTGACCCGAAAAAGGTCGTAGCTAACGATATTGCGCTTGGTAAAGACTACAAAGCGATTATCGTTACTGGACCTAACACCGGTGGTAAAACGATTACCTTGAAAACGGTCGGGATCACCCAATTAATGGCCCAGTCCGGGTTGTTTATTGCGGCTAACGAGCATTCTCAAGTGGGCCTATTTGATGAAGTATTCGCCGACATTGGTGATGAACAGTCGATTGAGCAAAATCTGAGTACGTTCTCGTCGCACATTGAAAACATTGTGTCGATTTTAAAGGCGGCCAGCGACCATAGTTTGATCTTAGTGGATGAATTGGGCGCTGGTACTGACCCGCAAGAAGGGGCAGCACTAGCCATGGCAATTTTAGATGAGATCGGCGCAATGGGCAGCGAAGTCATTGCCACCACCCACTATCCGGAGCTTAAGGCTTACGGGTATAACCGACCAGAAACGATCAACGCCAGCATGGAGTTTGATAACGCGACTTTAAAGCCTACGTACCGGTTACTAATTGGTATTCCCGGTCGCAGTAACGCATTGGAGATTGCAACGCGGCTGGGCCTTAAATCATCGATTATTGACGAAGCCCGGGGATTGACTGATCAAGATAGTCAAGACCTGAATAACATGATTGCTGATCTAACGGCGCAAAAGCGACAGGCGGACCTCGATGCCGAGGAGACTGCTAAGAAACTGGCAGAAACCGAACAGCTGCAAAAAGATCTGCAGGCTAAATTCGATGGTTATTTGAAACAAAAAGACCAGTTGATGGAACAGGCCAAAGACGATGCCAATCAGGTGGTTGAAAAAACCAGACTGCGGGCGGATAAAATCATTAAAGATATCCGTAAGAAGCAGCTTAAGGCTGGTAAGACCGTGATCAAAGAAGACCAGCTGATCGATGCTAAGGGGCAGATTAATGCCTTGCAGCAAGATCAGAAGCTGAAGAAGAACCGCGTCTTAAACCGCGAAAAGAAGCGCCATAACTTTAAGCAGGGTGACGAAGTCGTGGTCCGGTCTTATGGTCAGCGTGGAGTGATCATGGATAAGCTGGATGACCATCATTTTGAAGTTCAAATGGGTATTTTGAAGATGAAAATTGAGGATACGGATCTCGAGCGGGCAGCACCTGAAAAGAATGCGCCAAAACCGCGGGCAACGGTTCAACGCACCCGTTCCAACGGAGTTTCACCAACGTTAGACTTACGTGGTCACCGCTATGAAGAAGCGATGGCTGAAGTTGACCGGTTTATTGATTCAGCGCTTTTGGCTGGCTATCCCTCGGTCACGATCATTCATGGTAAGGGAACTGGTGCCCTTAGAAAAGGTGTTACCGAGTATCTGCAGTCTAACCCACGAATCAAGTCCTTTGGCTTCTCACCGGCTAATGCGGGTGGTGATGGGTCAACCATTGCTAAATTGTAAACGGCTAATTACTTGTTCTTTTCGCAAAATCTGATACACTTACTAAAGGTAAACAAATAAAGGAGGGATTGTTTTATGGCTGTTGTAGAAACGACAGATAAAACTTTTGAAAACGATACGTCGAAGGGCGTGACATTAACTGATTTTTGGGCAACTTGGTGCGGTCCTTGCCGGATGCAATCACCAGTAGTTGAACAATTATCCGGTGAAATGGACGGTCAGGTTACTTTCAACAAAATGGACGTCGATGCTAACCCAGATACCCCGCAAAAATTCGGTATCATGAGTATTCCAACCCTCCTCGTTAAAAAGGATGGTCAAGTTGTGGATACGATCGTTGGTTATCACACCAAGGACCAGTTAAAGCAGTTACTGTCTCAATACGTTGAGGCTTAGGGCAATGCCGGGATGTTAATAAAAATGGTCTCATTATCAGTGAAATAAGCTGATAATGAGACCATTTTTAGTTTAATTATTAAGGTTGAACCTAATTATCGATGATCGTCATCGGATCCAATTCCTGTGGATCAGAGACCGCATCTTTAGGATCTAAATGAACGGTGAGTATGATACCCTCAGCGTGTTTTGGCTTTTCACCCATTTCGGCTTCGGCTACGCTGCCCACCATTTGCTGGGCAGTTTGTGCTAAAAAGCCAGCTTCCAGTGAAAAAGTCGCGTCCGGCTGTAAGGCTATTCGGCTCGTCACGGGTTTACCGCTCAGTCTAAATCGCCATTCTTTTGCCGACTGTTTTTGTAGTGTTAGATTGCCTAATTCAGCCTGCTGGAAAAAGGTTATTAAGTTTGCAATGCTGCCTAAAGTGAAGCGTCTGGCTAGTTGCTTACCTTCCCAATAAGCGATGTTACCGGCATCGGCGCCCAACAGGTCTTTTAAAATGACGTCGCGAAAAAAGGCTTTTCCAAAGAGGGGTGCAGTTTCGGGATCTGAAAGATAATGTTTGTAAATCTGATTATTCATGAGGTGATCTCCATTCACTTTTCTGTTACGTTAAGATTACAATGGATTGAACTTGAATTGCAAGATAATTAACGGAACTTAAAAAAAACTGAGATTTCTTGCTTCCGCTGTTAAAAAGGATAATAATATAGTTTCAAGATCTATTTGAAAGGGAGATTGTGATGACATCTCAACCCATTGGTTTTTTAGATTCCGGTGTTGGCGGTCTAACCGTTGTTAAAGAAGCGCTCAAACAACTTCCAAACGAATCAATTGTCTTCTTAGGCGATCAGGCGCGTCTGCCATACGGACCGCGTCCCACCGAAGAAGTAGCCCACTTTGTTCAGCAAATTGCCGGGTTCTTATTAGACCAGCATATTAAGGCACTGGTGCTTGCCTGCAATACTGCTACGGCAGCAGCACTACCAATTTTACAAGCGAAATTATCGATTCCTGTAGTGGGAGTCATCGATTCTGGCAGCCAGACCGCCGTTAAGGTCTCAACTGGCCAGCATATCGGTGTTATTGCGACTGAAGGAACGATTAAGAGTCACGCGTATCAAAAAGCTATCAGCAGATTATCACCAGCTGTTTCAATCGAGGGCCTAGCTTGTCCGGACTTCGTTACCATGGTGGAAGCTGGCCAGTATCATGATGCCAAAACGGCTCAAGTGGTGGCTGATCAGCTGCAATATTTCAAGACGCATCCGGTTGATACCCTAATTTTAGGCTGCACCCATTTCCCGCTGCTAACCGATTTCATTCAACAAGCGATGGGGCCAGAGGTAACGCTAGTCGATTCCGGTGTTGAAACGGTGAGTGTCATCAAACAGCTACTGTTTGATCAGCAGTTACTGAATATGGATCATGGCACTAAGACTCGCCAGTTTTACACGACGGGTGACGTTGGCAGTTTTACTGCGATTGCGAAAGATTGGCTGCAGTTACCGCAATTAAACGTCAAGCACGTTCCAGTAGAACAGTTAATGAAGTACGGTGATCTACCCGCAAAGGAGCCCAGCAATGCATAGTACATTAGTGATTGCGACGCGCAATCAGGGTAAGGCGAGAGAATTTACTGAAATGCTGGCACCAAAAGGGATTACGATCAAGACGTTAGCGGATTACCCGGACGTTGGTGTCATCAAAGAAACCGGCTCGACGTTTGAAGAAAACGCCACGATCAAGGCTAAAGCGATTGCTGACCATACTCAGTTACCGGTCTTAGCTGATGATTCCGGCTTGGAAGTGACGGCTTTAAACGGTGAACCAGGCATTTATTCCGCACGGTATGCTGGCGACCATGACGATGCAGCCAATAACGCAAAATTGTTGGCGAACTTGAAGACGGTACCGGCTGACAAAAGGCAGGCAGTGTTTCATACGACGTTAGTTTTATTGAAACCAAATGGCGCAAAACTGGTTGTTAACGGTGAAGTTCAAGGCCAAATTTTGACTGTTCCGCGCGGCGAGAACGGCTTTGGCTACGACCCGTTGTTTTACGTGCCATCTAAGGGTAAGACGATGGCTGAAATGGGTGAAGACGAGAAGAACGCCATCAGTCACCGTGGTCGAGCAACTAAAAAAATGATGACGCAGTTTGATAACTGGTGGGAGGCTTAGTTAGTATGAAGCTTTTAGCTGTTAGTGATAATCACGGTGACCGGCAGATTTTGCAGACCATTTTTGAGACTTATCGCAATCAAGTGGACGCTATTTTTCATTGTGGGGATTCGGAAATGACCGTTGATGATCCGTTGTTCAAGGACGTGTACGTGGTCAAGGGCAACACCGATTACGGCACGACCTTTCCTGATGAAATCCAGCCCGTCATCGGTAAGACTAAGGTCTTGATGACTCATGGGCACCTGTACGATGTCTCGATGAGTTTGACGCGATTAGACCTCAGAGCCAGAGAGCTTGGAGCTGCGGTCGTGTTATATGGCCATACGCACCAGTTAGCAGCTGAGATGTCTCAGGGGCGGCTCTACGTTAATCCTGGCAGCATCTCACTGCCACGGGGGCAATATGCTGCCATTGGCGGGACCTTTGCAATGATTGACGTTTTACCTGCTCAAGTCACGGTTGATTTTTATGATCGTCAGTTAAATCAGATCGATCAGCTCCACCAGCAATTTAAACGCTAGAAAGGTTGCGTGAGGTTTTTTATGATTGATGAACCAATTCAAAAAATGATCATGGCAGATCATGATAATTTGATTATTCCAGCTGATTTAGTTGCCAATGTGATGGTGACAAACGATTGTTATCACGCCTTTTTAGTGTTAACTAAGGTTCGGTATTCAAAGGTTCCCGTGCTGGACAATGATCAGCATCTATGCGGCCTAGTCTCACTTTCAATGATTACGGAACATATGCTGGATACGGATCACGTCGCCTCAGAAAATCTGCGGCGCCTGACCGTGGCCGATGTCATGGAGACTGATTTTCGCTCGATTGAAGATCCTACTGATTTAGATGAAATCATGCACCTGTTAATTGATAATAACTTTGTGCCAGTTGTATCAGATGAAAAAACGTTTACTGGTATCATCACGCGACGGGAACTATTAAAACGGGTGAATTACTTAGCCCATAATTTAACGAAACAGTATGATGTTCGACCACTGTTGAATTCAGTGAAGAAGATCAGTAACGGTTAAGAAAACTTATGGATAATCAAAATAGCCGGCAACAGTGATGTCATCACTGTTGCCGGCTATTTAAGCCTTAAGCTTATTTTTGGGGGTCATTATGATAAATAGTCGGTAATTCAATGTGGGCGTCCCTGATGGCCTTTAAGTAGGCAGACAGCAGTTTATGCTGTACGGTAAACTGCTCGCCCGGCTGGGTAAAGGTGACGACTTGAATCACCACTTGCCCATCTGGCAGGGGTACTGTTCCCATATTGGTCGGAGCTTGCGTGATGGCGGGAAATTGAGCTGGGACCGTTTGATTAACCGATTCAATAATGGTGTTGATCTGATCAATGGGTGCATCGGGGAAAATGGGAATTTGAACCAACGCCCGCATTTCGTGGCGGGATTTATTGCTGACAATGGTAATGTTACGGTTGGGAATAAAATTCAGGGTGCCGTCGGCGCTGATGACTTGCGTGGTGCGGATGCCGACTGCTGAAACGGTGCCTTCGACTTCGCCGATTTTAACCATATCACCAACGTTGATCTGTTCTTCCATTAACAGGAAGGCGCCAGTAACGATATCGGAAACGAAGCCTTGAGCGCCAAGACCTAATGCCAGACTGAAGATTCCAGCACCAGCGATCAGGGTGCCAACGGGGACCCCCATAAAGGACAGCAGGGCGTAGATCCAAAAAAATAGGACCGTATATTGGAAGATGTTCATGACTAGGGTAAAAATCGTATCTACGCGATTGGCAGAGCCAGCCGTGAACTTTGTTTTTTTATAGCGTTTGAATAAATGCCGAATAATTTTTTTACCGATCCAATTGACGAGCAACAGTCCAATGGTCACGAGTAACAGCTGAAAGAGGGTCGTGGCAACTTGTTCGCCAATGTGCTGCCAATTAAAATGTTGAATGAAACGGGTCAGATTACTGTTCAATATCATAGCGTTTTCTCCTTGAATTAATTTCACCAATAAGTGTAACAGATTAGGCTAAAAAAAAGCAGGCGAACCGGTGGGTTTTATATTGCGTCAGCTTAAACGCAATGCTATTCTTAACCTAACAGGTTAAAGTAAGGAGGGGTAGTGTGACAGCAGGACAAGTGGCCGGCTTAATTGCCGCCATCGCATTTTTGATATTAGTCTTTTTTATCGGTGCCTTCTTGATGAAGATGGTGCGGACCTTGAATGAGGTTAACAAAAGCGTGAAGACCATGACTGACGACATAGACGTGATCTCAAAGCATGCTGAAGATATTTTGGCAAGCACGAACACCCTGTTAGATGATGTGAACCATAAAGTAGCAACGATCGATCCAGTCTTTCAGGCAGCAGCCGACTTAGGGACTAGTGTGTCGGAACTGAATTCAGCCACTCATGATCTAACTGGTAAGGTTAAATCAACGGCGAAGAAAACGGCTACCACCGGATTATTTGCTAAGCTAGGTGAGTCGCTTTATAACGCTTATCGTGGCCGTAAAAGTAAAGATTGATCATTGAAAGGAGTTTTTGACTCATGGGAAAAAAGTTAGGCTTTTTGGTCGGATTAGCTGCTGGTGCAGTCGCTGCGCACGCTGCTTATAATCGGCTAAGTGATGAAGATAAGGCGGAATTTAAGGCCAACGTGCAGGATAAGCTGGACGTTGCAAAAGACCGGGCTGTGGACTATGCGTTTTATGCAAGTGATGCCTGGGATGACTTTAAGGAAACTTTTTCTGATCAATCGCAAACCGTTAGTGATCGGGTAAAGAACGCCGCCAGCCAGTTTGGTGATCAGACGTTAAATCATCCTGCCGACTCAGATGATACGGACGGGTCGTTGCGGTCTGAATTAGCCGATGTTTCTTCAACCGACTCAGACGATTCAGACGACATTGTCTTAAATAGCGAAGAAACTTTTGGCGGAGCTGACGTCGCGGACGAAACCACTGCACCGGAAGCTGATCCGCAAACGGATGATAGTACTACGGATAGCACTGACGATGCTCAGAAAGATTAACTGATAACTGAAATAATTTCTTGAAAAAATTCAAAAAGCAACCTGATCGTTAAAGTGATCAGGTTGCTTTTTTAGTTGTGAAAATAAAGGTCTATTAGCCAACGTAAGTTAATTCTTTTGAGGTATGGGTGAAGGGTTCACAGCCGCTTTCAGTAATATGGACGCAGTCTTCGATTCTGACGCCAGCAACACCAGGAATGTAGATTCCGGGTTCAATTGAGAAACACATTCCGGGCTGCAGGATCATATCATTACCGGCCATGATTGATGGAAATTCATGTTCACTCATGCCCATGCCGTGACCCAGTCGGTGGATAAAGTACTTGCCGTAGCCCGCTTTAGTAATGATGGCTCTGGCAACCTGGTCCAGCTCAGCGGCAGTGATGCCAGGTTTAGCAGCAGCCTGGGCGGTTAACTGGGCTTCAAGACACACTTGATAAATATCCAGTTGCTTTGCCGTGGGTTTACCCAGGGCAACCGTCCGGGAAGCATCCGAGATATAGCCCTGCCAAATGGTGCCCAGGTCAAACAAGACCAGTTCGTTATTTTCAAATTGAGTGTCATTGGTGGCACCATGCGGTTCGGCAGCGTGGGCACCAGCTTGCACGAGGGTCTCAAAACTCATTTGCATGATGCCTTTTTTCATTAACGCATATTGCAGTTCTGCGACGACTTGTTCTTCAGTTCGGCCGGCTTTAACGGCAGCAAAGCCCTTTTCAAAAGCAAAGTCGGCCCATTTACCAGCAACGTTGAGTTGGTCGATTTCAGCTGCGGTTTTAATGACCCGTAACTGATTGATGAAAGGGGTGATATCTTGATTAAACTGCGCATCTGGAAAAACGTTCTGCAGGGATTCCAGCCGGGCAACTGAAAGCTGATTTTTTTCTAAAGCGATTTTCGTTGGTCGGTGAACACGCTTTTTCACGTTAGCTGCAATCATCTGCCAGGGGTTTTCATGATCTAAGTAACCGTAAACCGGGAATGAAAAACCAGTGTCTTTAATAGCTTCGACTTCCAGGGCGGGTGCAAACATAAACGGCTCTTGATCAGGGAAAACAACGAGGGCTAACACCCGCTCGATCGGGTCACTGTAAAAGCCAGTGAGATACTGAATCGTGTGCGGATCGCTGATATAGGTAACATCAGCACGGTGCTGGTCAGTCCATTCTTGAACCTGCTGTAATTTTGACAAAATAATCACCTCGAATTAGGATGCCATCATTATATCATGTTTACTTCAGAGTGCCCGTTCATAGCAGCTTTCATCTAAGCCGGTAAAGCTTGGAAAAGCGGATGATCGGCTAAATATTTTGTAAGACCGTTCTTTTTCAAACTCATGGTCGAAAATAAGGCTAGCTTATTGATCAATAAAACATATATAAAGCCCGTTATAACAGGCTTTTTCAGAAACTAGTTGAATCGTCAAAGAAAATTGATTCTGTAAGTTGTTCTTATTAGAGGTGCCGGAACTCGCGTGGTGGTCTTGAAAAGTCCGCTATAAGGGAGTATTATCAAGCTGAAAACGTTTTCAATTTGATTTCTGAAAATTTTTCTGATATATTTAACAAGTTGTTGAAAATCGATGAAAACGAATTAAACCAATAAAGAAAGGGCTATCGCAATGGATAAACAGACTGTAACAATTTATGACGTCGCCCGTGAAGCCGATGTGTCGATGGCCACTGTATCAAGAGTGGTTAACGGGAATCCCAACGTTAAACCGGCAACGCGGAAAAAAGTCTTAGATGTAATTGAACGCTTGGACTATCGCCCAAATGCTGTGGCACGAGGATTGGCAAGCAAGAAAACGACGACTGTGGGGGTCATCATTCCGGATGTCACCAACATTTACTTTTCAGCTCTGGCACGAGGCATCGACGACATCGCCATGATGTATAAATACAACATTATTTTAACTAACTCTGACGAAAATGGTCGCAAAGAAGTGCAGGTGCTGAATACTTTAATGGCCAAACAAGTTGATGGAATTGTTTTTATGGGCAATGATATCAGCGACGAAGTTCGGAAAGAATTTGAACGAGCTAAGACACCGATCGTGCTTGCTGGCTGTGTTGATGATCAGGATCAAATGCCAAGTGTCAACATCGACTACACGGCCGCTGTTGAAGAAGCCACTAAGAATTTGATCGACCACGGAAACGAGCGTGTTGCCTTTGTCTCCGGTAGCTTAGATTATCCGATCAACCGCGATTACCGGCTGAAGGGCTACAAGCAGGCCTTGAAGAAGGCTGGATTGCGTTACGATGACAAACTGGTCTTTGAGACGGACTATTCTTACAAAGCCGGCCAACTTTTGCAACCAGCATTGCAATCCGTTAAAGCCACCGCTGCGGTGATCGGCGATGACGAATTAGCTGCTGGTGTCATGAATGGTGTGACGGATGCGGGGTTAAGCGTCCCAGATGACTTTGAAATTATTACCAGTAACGATACCAAACTGACTGAAATGGTTCGACCAAAGATGTCGTCTATCACTCAGCCACTGTACGATATTGGTGCCGTTGCCATGCGGTTACTCACTAAGTTAATGAATAATGAACCAGTGGAAAATAAGACGGTCTTATTGCCATATGGCTTAATGAAACGCGCATCAACTCACTAATTGCCAAGGTTAGTCAATAAGCAGGCTTATGCTATCTTCTGGTTGGAAGAACGCATAACGCCTGCTTATTTTTTGTAAAATTTTGGAGGAAGTTTATGAAAAAAGGGGTAGTATTACTAGCAGCAGAGTCAGTTGTGATGACGGTGATCATCCTCACGCTGGCTATCATGGTTGGTCGATTGAGCGCAAGTGCGTTTCCCGTGGTTTCTAAATTGGGAGTTCAAATCATTGCAGAGTTATTGGCGTTTGGTTGTTGGTGGGGGTTAAATCGCTGGTATCCAAAAGCTAAGGTGAGCTGGCGGGGTCACGGGGAACCTCATCAATGGGTACTGATCTTACCGGTGATCATTGTTTTGCTGGGGGATTCAACGCTGAATCCTCAGTTTAATTTGAGCTTGGGACCTACTTTGACCGCCATTATGGTGGGGCTTTCAGTTGGTTTATTTGAGGAATACGTTTTTCGCGGTGTGCTGGTCAGCGCACTGCGTCAGCGGTACCATCTTGGGGCTGTCATGACCGCGTTTATCAGTGGGGTGATGTTTAGTCTAGTTCACCTAGTGAATGTTTCAAACGGCAGCCTAACCATGACGTTGGTTCAGATGCTGGAAGCCATTGGCCTGGGGTTTTTCTTTGCAGCAATCTATTTGGTTACTGCCAATCTCTGGCTGCCAATTTTGGCGCATGGTGTGATCGATGGGTTTGATGCGTTAGCCTTTGGGGCGTTAAGTAATACTGCTGGCATGAGCGTTTGGACGAGTTTGATCTACGCGGTGGTCTTTGGCGCGATTGGCTACTGGCTACTGAAGACCAAGCGTTATGCGGTGAAAATTCCAACTAGCAGCGGTTCTCACGTTGATTTTAGCAGTCATCAGCCTCAGAGACGTCCGGCAATTCAACGTCAGCCGGTTCCAATGATTAAAACGGCCGTTGCCATCGCCATTCCGTTAGCGGAACTTGGTCTGGGCGCTACGGTGGTAGCCGTAACAACTAATCAATGGCTCAGAGTAGTTTTAGTGGACCTCATATTCTTCGCAGGGCTATGTACCGCACTTTATTTATACCGCGATGTTTTGGTCAGTCATTGGCAGCGGTATAAACACCATTTAGGCACCGGCTTGCTGGTGGGAATTGGTGGCGTGATTGCCGCCTACGTTCTGCTAACCGTGATTCGGCAGGGATTGAACTTAATTGGTGTCGCCAGTGCTGGTTCCGCTTCGGTGATGAGTATTCAAACTGCCGGGATGGCGTTAGTGGCCAGCTTGACGACTTTGATGGCGCCCTTCACGGAAGAAATTGTCTTTCGTCACGCGCTGTTTTATCAGTGGCGTGGGCGTGGTGCAGTGACTTGGCTGATGCTGATCATTTCGTCAGTAGCCTTTGGACTGGCTCACTGGAATAATTTCCACGGTCAGTTAGTTCAGATGATCCCGTATATGTGTGTGGGCGCGTTATTTGGCTTGATCTACTATTTTTCCAGAAATATTTGGCAAGCCGTTTTGACACACTTTTTGTTTGATATGATTCAGGTGATCGCCGTGATTGCAATGTTTATTCTGGCAATCGTTTCGCAGGGGTAGAAATAATTATTGGTTTCATTATTGGCTGGTTGTATTGAAAACCCTTGCGTGATATTATAATATAGTCTGTGTGTAAACGAATATAATTAAGAAAAGAGGAGTCGTGAAATGTCAGGACATTCAAAATGGCATAACATCCAAGGGCGTAAAAACGCCCAAGATGCTAAGCGTGGTAAAATTTTCCAAAAAATCTCACGTGACTTATATCAAGCCGCTAAAGCAGGTGATCCTGATCCAGCAAACAACCCTCAACTTCGATTGGTGATGGATAAGGCGCGTGCTGCTAACATGCCTAAGGATAACGTACAACGCGCTATCGATAAGGCTTCTGGTGTTGGTGGAGCCAAGTTCGAAGAAATCACTTATGAAGGCTACGGTCCTGGCGGGACTGCCATTATGGTGGCCGCGTTGACCGATAACAAGAACCGGACCGCTGCTGCTGTTCGTTCCGCCTTTACCCATCATGGTGGGTCTTTAGGCGCTGCTGGTTCAGTTTCTTACATGTTTGATCGTAAGGGCTACATCGTTATCTTACGTGATGGCTTAGATGCCGATGAAGATACGGTTTTGATGGATGCACTTGACGCTGGTGCGGATGACATGAAGACCAGCGATGATCAATTTGAGATCTTTACAGATCCAGCTAGCTTGACTGCAGCCCGTGATGCGCTACAGGAAAAGTACAACTTGGATACAGCGGAAGTGACAATGTTCCCACAAAACACTACTGAAGTTCCCGAAGCAAAGGTTTCACAATACCAAGGTTTGATTGAAGAACTTGAAGATAATGATGATGTTTCGGATGTTTATGAAGCAGCCACGTTACCTGAAGGTGTGGAATAATTGAATTAAACGTAATTATCAACGCAGGTTGATGATATGCTTTAAAAGAGATCAGTTTATGAACTGGTCTCTTTTTTGTCGTGGATTAGTAGATCTCAGCTAAGAATTAAATTAACGTTAATCGGGATTAAGCGTCAGTATGAGTCGTATTTTTGGCGGTTTGATTAGCGTTTAGCTGCTGATCTTTAGGCACCGCAATATTTTCTAGATCGCCTAATAAAACCGTTAGATAGTGGTGAGCCTGTTCACGGGTCGTGGGCTGTTTTTTAAGAAAGATCCATTCAATGAGTAATAAGATGGTCGAGCTGCAATGATCGACCATCAGTTCGACCGGCACATCGAAATGCAGGTTGCCGAACACTTCCAGAAACATTTTGTGGGCGAGATTTCGCAGGTAATTTGTAAAACTGTTGACTAAATTACCCGAAATCTGGTTATGCCGTAAAATGCCTAAAACCAGTTGACTGTTATTTTCAAAAAGATCATATAGGCGGTCAAAGTAAACAATTAAAACTTCATTTGGTTTCAATTGGTCAGCTTCTTCGATATGTACCTTTTCGGCTAACACGTACCAGCAATAATTGATGAGGTCATATTTATCGTCAAAATAATTATAAAAGGTCGCTCGGGGGAAATTACATAATTGACAGATTTCGTTAACGTTGATTTTCTCAAAGGGTTTTTGAGCCAGTAAGTGGAACATAGTCTGTGAAAACGCGAATAACGTCCGTTGTGCGCCACGAGTCGGCTTTTTATCTAGGTCATATTTCATAAGAGTTGCTAGACGAGGAAACTCGGTACTTCAGTGCCGAGAGGAATCGTCGTCTTGAGCAACTCACCTCTTTTCTAAATTGTTATAGTAAGTCTAGCTTTCTTCACTAAATTTATAGTATACTTATTGCAGTGAAAGAAGGTGAACTATATGACAACGATTACTTTGAAACTAAGACTTTACCCGAACAGTAACCAAGCTAATCTGCTTGAAGCTACTATGGAACAATACCGGCTGGCATCTAACCTTGTGTCTAGCTACTATTTTGAACATGGTTTTAAACCCAAACAAAGCGACTTGCAAAAGTCCTTGTATCACTTGATAAGAGATACTTTTGGGCTTAAAGCACAAATGGCTCAATCAAGTTTTAAAACAGTTTTAGCTAGATACCGGACTGTTAATACTCAAATCAAGCAGAAACCTTATCATTTTGAAGATAAGAACACCGGTGAATGGTATCGTCAAAACCGTGATTTAACTTGGCTGAGAAACCCTGTCAGTTTCCATCGTCCTCAATGTGATCTTGTATCTGTGAGAGACTGGTCGTTTGTTAAAAATCAGCTTTCTATCAATACGATTGATACCAGAGAAAAAATGAATTTTACGGCTAAGGGCTTTGAAAAATACCTTAAAGCTGGAAAACTGGGAACAGCTAAACTAGTTAAGTCCTGTGGACATTACTCCTTACACGTAGCTTGTACCTTAGATAATCCTAATTTTAACAAAGATAATCTCAAACACGTAGTTGGAATTGACAGAGGGTTACGTTTCTTATCCACTGCTTATGATGAACAGGGCAAAACTAGATTCGTTTCGGGTAAAAAGATTATTGCTAAACGGCGAAAGTTCAAAAAATTACGTCAACAATTGCAAAGCAAAGGTACTAAATCGGCAAAACGTCGATTAAAAGCTATTAATCAACGAGAAAACCGCTGGATGAGTGACATCAATCATCAAGTAACTAAGACACTCGTTGATACTTATGGTAGCGGTACAGTCTTTACAATTGAAGATTTAACCAATGTACGGTTCGCTACCGAAAAGGTTGCTAAACATAAGCGCTATGAGCAGGTTAGCTGGGCTTTCTACCAATTTGAGCAATTTTTGACCTACAAAGCGGAACTTCAAGGCTCAACAGTAGTTAAGATTGATGCTCACTATACCAGTCAGCGCTGCCCTAAATGTGGGTTTATTGATAAACAAGCTCGGGACCATGTTATGCATGAGTATCACTGTGAGCATTGTGGTTACACCAGCAATGATGACCGGATTGGAGCTATGAATATCCAACTTTTAGGAACTAACTGGGTAACCGGTAAATCAACCACATTTCAACAATTAACATCTAATCGAGAATAACAATTAGATATATTCTGATTGCTAAACGGGTGTTGTCAACCACCCGATGATGTAACCACTTTGGTAGGAGTCTTTCAGACGTCTGCACTACTGCCCTGTAAGGGGTGTGAGTTACAAGCTCGGTAATTTATTGCCAAGTAGTTGATAATTAGTAGTTGGTCCTTTCTTGCATTTTTCATGATCTGTCTAATTATAAGCAGAAGTCTAATTTTGTTTATTGCAGTCATTTCAACGTGAGCTTATCATATTGGTATAGGTTATACAAGTGTATAAGTATAGTCACTAGTCTAAGAGAGGAAGAGATTAATGCAACGTTTTTTTAAAAAACATGGGTTAGCCCTGATTGTTTGGATTGGCTTAGTGTTGATTGCCGTTTTGACGATGCCCAACGTGACACAGCTGGTTAAGACGAACGGGACAGTCACGTTACCGTCATCGGTTCAAAGCGAAGTTGCGAAGAATATTGATCGTAAATCTGAGAATAATCGCGGTGTCCGGTCCTTGATCGTGGTCTTTAATAGAAAGACTGGGACGTTAAATGCCCAAAATAATCGGCAGATCAACCGTGCTATCACTAATATTAAACAAGATCCAAACCTAGATATTTTGGATATGACTAGCGCTAGTGATAACGCTGAGGCTAAGAAGCAGCTGGCTTCTAAGGATGGCACGACTCAGTTAGCAATGGTCAATCTATCTGATCACGCCAAGGTGACTACCCAGGCTAAACAGTTACGCAGTCACCTGAAGATCAAGGGTCTGCGAACTTACGTGACTGGCAGTGATCTGTTAAACGATGACTTTTCGACCGTGACTCAGGCCGGCTTAAAGAAGACTGAGATCATCGCGGCCGTTTTTATTTTCATTGTACTGATCTTAGTTTTCCAGTCAGTGGTCGTCCCGTTTATTTCGTTGCTGACGGTGGGGGTTGCCTACCTCGTTTCCGTGGGTATCGTGATGAACTTAGCGGCTAAATTTAACTTTCCCATTTCTAATTTCACCCAAATCTTTATGGTGGTGGTCCTCTTTGGGATCGGTACCGACTACAATATTTTGCTGTATAACCGGTTCAAGGAAGAATTAGCGAACGGGCTAGCTGCTAGTGAGGCGTCGTCAGTAGCCCGCAAGCATGCTGGCCGAACGATTCTCTTTAGTGGCTCAACGGTTTTTATTGGCTTCTCAGTTTTAGGCCTAGCGCACTTTTCGTTCTACCGTTCAGCAGTTGGTGTTGCCGTTGGGGTAATCGTGTTACTGGCGGTTTTGCTGACCCTCAACATGTTCTTTATGTCAACCTTGGGACAAAAAATGTTTTGGCCAAGTAAGAACTTGGCTGCTCATGGTAATAATCCGTTGTGGCATTTTCTATCACACTCAGCGCTGAATCACACGGCAATTACCGTTGTGATTATGGTGATTCTGATTGCGCCGTTACTCTTGTTTAGCCATCAAAAACTAAATTTTAATAATGCGGCTGAATTACCCAACAGCATCGAATCTAAAGCTGGCTATAATCTGATCCACCAGCATTTTCCGGCTGGAATGTCTGGGCCTTCAACGCTGTACATTGAAAGCAGCCACTCGTTGAATAATCAAAAGGATTTAGCAGCGATTGACAATTTAACGACTTATTTAAAGGCTGAGCCCGGTGTGAAGCAAGTAAGTTCAGCCACTCAGCCTGGCGGATCTAAGATCAAACGGCTTTACCTCAAAGACCAAGTAGGGCAGTTAGTCACTGGACTCAACCAAGCTAACCAGGGATTAGCCAAGGTTCAAGCCGGGTTGAACTCAGCTGATCAGCAACTCGCAGCGGTGAATACTAGTCGCAATACTGCCCAGTTAGGACAGCTCACCGCTGGTACTAGTCAGTTGCAGGCCGGTGCCCAGCAGCTTAATCAGGGGGTCTCAGCCTATACTGCTGGTGTTAGCCAGTTAAGTGCTGGTACCAGTCAGTTAAGCGGCAGTACCACGGGATTATCAAGCAGTGTTGGTCAACTTGCCAGTGGCAGTCAGCAATTGACCCAGATGCTGACGCAATTACAGGCTCAAACTAGTCGTCTGCCTATGATTCAAAACGGTACCGGTCGATTAGCAGCCGGGTCGACCCAGCTTTCTAACGGTCTGGGTCAGCTTAACGCACAGGTTACCCCATTTACCAGCGGCATTAACCAGCTCAATAGTGGGGCTGGTCAACTGGCTCAAAGGGGTGCTGCACTGAACAGTGGTGCGCAATCTGTTGCTAGTGGCAGTACCCAAGTTAACGCTGGGGTGACACAGTTAGCTGCCCAAGTTGCAGAATTGCAGTCGAAAACCAAGGCGCTGCAGCAAGGATTGACCTCCGCTAACCGTGCACTAGGAAAAATTAGTCAGGGGACTTCCACTGCTAGCAATTACTTGAACGGGCTGAAAAATTCTTACGTGGGTAATGAGTTCTACATTCCACAATCAGTGCTTGGCAGTTCGACCTTCAAACCATCACTGGATGCTTTCATGTCAAGTAACCGAAAGATTGCTAAAGTTACCATTATTCTTAATAGTGATCCAAGTACCACCACGTCGGCTAGTCGAATGAGAACGATTTCCAGTGATGCAAAAGCGAGTCTGAAACACGGTGCTTTGAAGAGTAGTACCATTGCTATTGGCGGTCAAACGTCTCAAACGGCTGACCTGCAAAAATTGTCCAGCGGTGACTTTATCCGAACAGTGGCCATCATGCTGGTGGGTATTGGGATCGCTTTAATGGTGGTCACCCGGTCTTTGATCCAGCCATTAACCATCATTGCCACTTTGGTGACTGCTTATATTAGCGCTCTAACGATGACGAAATTGTTGTCGAAGGCGTTGCTTTCCCAAACGCTATTGACGTGGAACACACCGTTCTTCAGCTTTATTATGATTGCTGCTTTAGGCGTGGATTACAGTATTTTCCTGATGATGCGCTATCGTGATGATGGTGCTAAAATTCCGGATGTCCGGCGACGAATCTTAAATGCCTCCGCTAAGATCGGGACGGTTGTGATCTCTGCGGCGATTATTTTAAGTGGGACCTTTGCGGCGTTAATGCCATCGGATGTCTTAACTTTGATTCAAGTTGCGATGACCGTGATCATTGGGCTCGTGATCCTCGTGATCGTTTTGCCGATCATCATGTCAGTGATGGTCAAATGGACCTATCCGTACGTTAACGATAAGATGAACAATAAAGAACAGTCTGAGCAAGATTAAATTGGTCATTAGCTGAATTGAATGAATGAAGACGTTTCCTGAAAGGGGAGCGCCTTTTTTTCTGCAAACTTTAGTCAATTAATGCGCGTAGGTAGGGACAGGAGGGAAATGATGATAGAACAATTAGGACAAACTTTACTCAGCGCCGCGGTTGCATCGGGCAGTTCAGATTTGCACATTCAACCGGTTGGTGATGTTTACCGGGTCTTTGAACACCACGGCGATGGGCTGCAATTCGTTAAGCAATTGACCATCAGTGAAGGTCAGCAGTTAATTGCCCATTTTAAATACCGGGCTAACATGGCGATCACTGAGACCAGACGCCCCCAATTAGGTGCCTTGACCCTGACTGTCGATGGGCAGACCGTTCATTTAAGGCTCTCTAGCGTGGGTAATTTTATCAACCAAGAATCCATCGTGATTCGTTTGCTGCTGCCACTGGCTGAACAGCGATTAGCCTTTTTAGTGCCAAAACAACTGACTCAACTGCGTGACTGGTGTTCATTGCGGGGACTAATACTCTTCGCGGGCCCCACGGGGTCTGGCAAGACTAGCACGATTTATCATTTAGCTAAAGAGCTGAGCCAGACGTTATCCGTTTTGTCAGTGGAAGATCCGACTGAGATCGTGGCACCGGACTTTTTGCAGTTGCAGGTGAATCCAGCGGCAGAAATGAGCTATCAGGCGTTGATCAAAGTAGCGTTACGGCACCGGCCAGAGGTTTTGATCATCGGTGAAATCCGGGATCGTGAAACGGCTAAGGCAGCCGTTGATGCGGCGCTAAGCGGTCATCTGGTGCTGAGCAGTGTCCACGCCCAAACGGCTAAGGGCACCGTTACCCGGTTGAGCCAGTTAGGTATTGAACCGGCTGCAATTGCGCAGGCAGTGGTGGGCGTGGCCTATCAGCGCCTATTACCAACCGCAGACGGCAAACTAACAGCTTTGCTCGATCTAGTTAGTGGGCCCGTTAGTAAGTGGCAACAAACTGCAGAAATGACACCGCAATGGGAGGAGAGCCTGAAGTATGCAAGAGACAACAACCAAATCTCAACAGCCGTCTACGAGCGTTTTAAAGCCGGTTAAGCCGTGGTCGATTAGCACGCAAGCAAATATTTTTCGGACGGTCAGTGATTTATTGTTAGTGGGATTTTCTGTTCGGCACGCCATTCAATTTTGTGAGACGCTGTATCAACCGCAAAAACGGGATCTGCACGTAATCAATGAACAGCTGCACGCGGGTTATACCGTTAGTCAGACTTTTGAGCCGTTTGTGGACGAACAAATTGGCTTGCAATTACGGTTAGCAGAAGAACACGGGCAGCTTACCCGAAGTTTGGGGCAAGTTAGCCGTTTACTGCAGACCGCCCATCAGCGCCATCAAAAGATCAAACGGCTGTTACAATACCCAGTGATCTTAGTGGCGATACTGAGTGTCATCATTACGGGCATGAAGCTGGTGATCCTACCCCAAATTGAAGCCTTAGCACCAACCAGTCAGCACCATAGTATCAGCTGGTGGTGGAGTATTGCGGTAGTACCGGTACTGCTGATCATGATCTGCGGGTATCAAGCTATCAAACAGCAGCCCATTTTAAAACGGGTCGAACAGACGGCACATATCCCCCTTTTGGGACCCATTATCAAAGCCTATTACGGTTACTATTTTTTGACGACCTTAACCATCATGTTTGAAGGTGGACTGGGTTTTCAAGAAATTCTGTTAACGCTGCGAAAAGCGAAAACGACCACTCTTTTATACCAGTTAGGCGGCAAATTAGAAACGGCATTAGCTGCTGGACAGCCGCTATCACAAGTCCTGACCCAATTTTATTTTCTACCCAAGGAATTACAGCTGCTGTTTCAAAGCGGTAAGCCCCGGGCAGAATTAGTTAAAGAACTGACTGCTTTGACGGAGTTGTATTATCAGCGATTAACTAATCGCTTGGAAGTGATGATGACCTGGATTCAGCCGTTATCGTTTGTGCTGATTGGCAGTGTGATCATCGGCGCTTATGCTAGCTTGTTTTTACCGATGTACCACACGATTGGAGGACTATAATGCAACGCAAAAGATCAGGGTTTACTTTAATTGAAATGACGATTGTTTTGTTTATTATTGGGCTGTTGATTCTGATTATCGCACCCAATATCAGTCATCAAAAAGACCGGGCTAATTCGGTTCACACCGGGGCCATGACAACGGTGGTTCAGACGCAGTTAGATACTTATCTAGATTCAACGGACAAGAAAACCGCCAGTTTGGGAGAATTGCAAAAGGCCGGCTACCTGACAGTCAAACAAGTTAAGATTGCGAATAAAGAGGGGATCAAAATCCATGGTGACGAAGTTAAAGCCAATTCGTGAGGGGTTTACGATGATTGAAATGCTCATCACGTTAGTCATCATCAGTAGTCTTTTGGTGCTTATTATGGTTGGCGGCCAACGTTTTTCCCGTTCGTCGCTGCAGACGGAACGGGCTTTTTGGAACAGTTTCGACGGCTATTGGAAACAGGCACTTTATGAAGCACAGTATCATGGTCGTAAAACTGAAATTACGATTGAAAAGAATGCGCCCATAATCTTTCGAACGGATAAAGGGAATCAATCACTCACGCTGCCGCGGAGTTTACATCCTGAACGGGCCGAAAAATTACTGATTCGCTCGAATGCCACGATTTCGCCACGAACCGTAACGTTTTTATCGGATGTTGATCAGCGCAAATACCACTTGGTGATTCAAATGGGTTGGGGGGTCTACCATGTTGATCGAGAAGCGGCGTAAAACCGGCTTTATGTTAAGTGATGCGCTAATTGGTTTGGTGTTGATCAGTATTGGTCTCACGCTCTACACCCAAGCCCACGTGGCGATGACTAACCAACTGGAGCAGCGGCAAGTCCGGGTACAGCAGCTTCGCCACCAATTTGAGGCCCAGTTCAAGCCAGTAAAGCAGGTGAGCAAATGAAGTCAGGGTTTACACTGATTGAAACGCTAATTGCACTGGCGGTGACGGCGTTAGCTTTACTGACCCTGCAATTTGGCCTGCAGATGATGAACGTCCGCACCCAGCAAAAATATGATGAGCAGCTGGCCTGGTATCATATGCTGGCTGAACTTGAAGGCAAGCAATACCGCTTTTCTTTAGGCCAGGTTTACCTGCAAAAGGCCACCCTGAAGCCGCACACGGATAACGCCCGCACGTATTATTTAAAGGGTCATCAAGGCAAGCTAATGTTAACGACCGATAAAGGCGGATACATGCCACTATTTACCGGCATGAACTACTATGAATTTGACGTGGTGCATAAACGGCTGAAAATCAGTGTGAAAACGAGATTGCAACAGTTTTCTGCGGTGACGGCGATTGGTGGTTACGATGAGTAATCGCCAAGGGTTCGTCACGATATTAGCGTTGCTATTTTTAATCCTATTAAGTGGGGTCTTGCTGTTCCAATTACAGGGTTATCAACGACAGGTTGAAGCCTATGATATTTTGATTCATCATTACGAGCAAAAACGGCCGGTGAAATCGCCCAATAGACGTTAAATTTCCAATGTTAGCTTGAATTAACAGGCGAATATTTGTAAACTATAATTTGTGTGGAGAAACCATTAGGATAGGAGGTTGACAATTCTGGCTATTAAAGAAACGGAGGCGCTTTTTAAGGTTCTCGATGAATCCAGCGAGTTACTGAAGGATGCGCTTTCAACATCTTATTTAGATGCCTTTATTGAATCCGGTGATAATTTGATCGACGGACACGTTCAGGTAGAAGATGGTCGACCGGATGAAAAGACCGTTCAGCAGCTTCAGGCCCTATATGATTCTGTCGACCGCAACCAGTTGAATGCTGAAACCGTACGTCAAGCGATTCAGCTAGCAATGCTCAAGGCCATGCGTGAAGACGATATTCAGGGAAATCATCAGATGACCCCGGATAGCATCGCCATGGTCATGGGCTATATTGTGATTCGACTGGTTGAAAATCAAAACCAGCTGACGATCCTTGATCCAGCTGTAGGGACGGCTAATTTGCTGACGACGATTATCAACCAATTAACGGCTGCGACTCACGAAAAAGTCGCCGCAATTGGGATCGATAATGACGAATCATTACTTTCAGTCGCCGATATCAATACGACCCTGCAACAATCTTCAGTGACTTTGATGCATCAGGACGCACTCGGTGAACTGCAGATCCCTGAAGCTGACCTGGTCGTATCCGATCTGCCGATTGGTTATTATCCACTTGATGAAAAGGTTACAACGTTTAAGACACATGCTCAGTCAGGCCATTCCTACGTCCATCATTTATTGCTGGAACAAGCAATGCGCTATGTGAAACCGGGCGGATACGGTGTTTTCTTAGTTCCAAGTCAGTTGTTTTCAACCCCAGAATCAAAGGGGTTACTGTCTTGGCTTCAAGATGACGCGTACTTGCAAGGCTTATTAGCCTTACCAAAGGATCTGTTTACGGCTAAGCAATCGGCAAAGTCGATTTTGCTGTTGCAGCGCCACGGTGAAAATACGAAACAGGCTGATCAGGTCATGATCGGTGAATTTCCATCGTTTAAAGATCAGGCCGGTTTTTCAAAGTTCATTGCGGAAATAGTTGACTGGGAACTAAATGATTTACTAAAGCAGTAACATAAGGAGATTATCACATGGGAAAAACACTTGCCGTTAATGCAGGAAGTTCAACGTTAAAGTTTAAATTATTCGAAACACCTTCAGAAAAAGTCATCACCAGTGGTGTGATCGAACGAATTGGTTTAAAGGATTCCATCGTGACCGTTAAGTATGGCGATGGCCAAAAGTTTGAAAACACTCAGGATGTTAAAGACCACGAAGAAGCTATTCACCTGATGCTTGAAAAACTGATTGATTTGAAGATCATTGCTAGCTACAACGAAATTACGGGTGTTGGTCACCGGGTCGTTGCCGGTGGTGAATACTTTACTGATTCAGCATTAGTAGACGATGATGTTTTACAGAAGATCGAAGATTTAGCTGAATATGCCCCACTGCATAACCCAGCTGAAGCAATGGGTATTCGAACGTTCCGTAAGATTTTGCCCAACGTGCCTAACGTGGCGGTCTTTGATACGTCATTCCATACCACTATGCCTAAGACAAACTATATGTACGCCATTCCTTACGAATACTACGAAAAATACGGTGCTCGTAAATATGGTGCTCACGGGACTAGCCACCGTTACGTTTCCGGTCGGGCAGCAGCCATGCTTGGCAAACCGTTAAAGGACCTTAAGCTGATCACCATGCACATTGGTGCCGGTGCTTCCATTACTGCGATTAAAGATGGCAAGTCATTTGATACGTCTATGGGCTTCACACCGTTAGCCGGGGTCATGATGGCCACCCGTTCAGGTGATATCGATGCTTCTTTAGTTACGTTCTTAATGGAAAAGTTAAACATTAAGGATCCTAACGATATGATCGAAATCTTGAACAAGAAGTCTGGCTTACTGGGTGTTTCCGAATACTCAGCTGATATGCGGGATCTTGAAAAGGTTCAGGATAAAAACGAGAAGGCGCATTTGGCTCGTGATATGTACATCAACCGGATCGTTGGTTACGTTGGTAAGTACATCGCTGAAATGAACGGTGTGGATGCCATTGTCTTTACGGCCGGTGTTGGTGAAAACGACATTCCGATTCGCCAAGAAGTTGCTGATAAGTTAAGTTATTTCGGCATTGCTGTTGATCCTGAAAAGAACCATATTCGCGGTGTTGAACGTGATCTATCAACGGCAGATGCTAAGGTTAAGACCTTGTTGATCCCAACGGATGAAGAGTTAATGATCGTTCGTGACGTTGAACGGTTAGCTAAATAATCAATTGATAATGATGGAGCTTGGTTCGATTTTGAATCAGGCTCTTTTTTTGTTGTGAGCAAGTCATTTAAATGTAAGCACACTATAACCGGACGTATTGAAACACAAAACGGACTTCCTCATATTTGAGTTAGTCCGTTTTTGTATTTCATTCAGTTACTAATTGCTGATCAGGTTCATAATTCCACGGTAAACAAGCCTCCAATTGCGCTTCTTTTGGGAAAG
>NZ_BJDO01000026.1 GCF_005405185.1 Secundilactobacillus hailunensis | reverse complement strand
TTATGGTCTCCTAGCTTCTTTATGAGTACCCTTGGTAATGCTTCAAAAGAAACAATAGTTCAATACGTTGACTCACAATTAGACCGATACAACGGTGGACGTCCAAGACGTTGATTCATATCGGCATTAAAATACCGAGTTTTCTCAACTGACGCCACTTATAAAAGTTCCAGCTGCTGAATACTTAAGTGGATTCAGTAACTGTTTTTTTACTGATCGACCTAAGTATCTCACTTGACTTAAACACTACTTTAAGTGCTAAAGTGTTTCTGAAGGGAGCGGTGAGATGACATCTGAAATAGATAAACTTAATGCGGGAGAGTGGTACTGCTTTTCTGATGCGGAAGTTGCTGCTCGTAAAGCACGTACCGCAAAGTTGTGTCAGGAGTTCAATGCCATTCCGGCAACTGAGCCAGTTAAACAAACGGCTAAAATGTAAGAGATTCTTGGCAGCTACGGTGATAAACTTTCCGTTCAGGCTAGCTTTAACTGCGACTATGGTGAAAATATCCACGTTGGTCACGATTTTTTAAGCAATTATAATCTAACTATCTTGGATATGGCACCGGTAACCATTGGCAATAACGTCATGGTTGGTCCAAATTGCGGTATTTATACGGTCAACCATCCAATGACAGCTACTGGTCGTCGACAGTACCTTGCTAAAGCCAGTCCAGTCACAATTGGTAATGATGTCTGGCTAGGTGGATCAGTGACTATTTTACCTGGTGTGACTATTGGCAATAATGTTGTGATTGCAGCAGGGGCCGTTGTCACTAAGGATATTCCTGATAATACGTTAGTGGCAGGGGTACCGGCTAAACCCATTCGCCAATTGAAGACGGAATAATAAAGACGTTAACAACCATTGTTGGCTGTTAACGTTTTTATTTACTTAAAATATTGAATAGAGCACAAATGTTTCATGTGGAACATTTGTGCCCCTCTTTTGAATTTCTAATGGAGACTTTCCAACACTAGTTTACCTAATTTGGCGCTATAATCTGGGTGAATTATCAGGGAAGGTGAGCAATGTGAATAATTTGGCGCAGTATCTGAAACGCGAACATACTCATTTGTCAGAGATCGAAGCAGCTGAGATCAAGAGATTGCAACACGCTTTAAAATCACTTTGGGTCAATATTGGTATCTATCTGGCAATCACGGCCATTGAATATTGGTTAGCATCGATTGGCCATTCTCAAGCTCTGCGCGCCGATGCGATGAATAACCTCTCTGGGGTCATGTCAACGTTCTTTCTCATCGTTGGCCTTCACACAGCCACCGATTCCGATGATCACTTTTTGGTTGGTAAGCGGATCCCATTGCTCAATGGGCGCAATGATGACCGGATGCAGCTATCCCGTTTTCGGATGGAAACCATTTTTACGCTGATTACGAGCTTCATTATTATCTTCATCTCTGGCCAAATTATTTACCAAAGTTTATATGCCTTGTTTACCGCAGGAATCAGTCATCATCCCAATATTTATTCGGCCTATGGGGCTGGTATTGCGACTGTGCTGATGGCAGTTGTCTGGTGGTGGAACTGGCACAACGGAAAACGGTTAAAGAGTTCCGTTTTAATGGCCGCTTCAAAAGATAGCATGGGGGATGTGGCAACTAGTTTTGGAACCTTGGTGACTGTGCTGGCCGTTTTCCTGTTTGATATTCCTTGGTTGGATAGTACGGTCAGTATCATTATTGGCTTGTTCGTTCTCTGGTCAGGCCTAGTGATCTTCCAAGAAAGTACACTGAACTTAGCCGATTATGTTGACCCGGATTTGGAGGATCGTATCAAAAAGGCAGTCTTGAATTTCGGTGAGGTTCACCAAGTGAGGGAATTTCGTAGTCGTTACATTGGCGATGTGCTAGTGGTTGAAATGCTGATCATGGTCGATGCTGATATGGATGTGATGCACTTGTACGAACTGACTGAACGCATAGAAAAGCGTTTAGAGCAGCAGTTCCAGATTGTTGATGTGATTACGCAAGCGGTGCCTGATCCGGGTGAGGACGCAACTAAGAGTAGCGATGAATGATGTTAAACTGTTTTATTAATAAACACCAAAAAATGGGCCGGAAACTCGCAGTTTTCCGACCCATTTTTAATAGTTAAGTTAGTTATAGTTATGAAATTCGATTAAACGTTTTGTGTGTCTTTGGCAAGCAATTGTTCTGATTCTTTAGTGATCTGGGTGAGTGTGTGCATGTCGCCTTCAAGATCGCCGTAGAGTTGACGGTAAAGCTTGTAGAACTTGTTGTAAGCTTCGTGTTTCTTTGGATCTGGTTCGATCTTGTCGCCAAGAACTTGCCACTTTTGAACATCTTCAACGTTCAAGATACCAGTGCCAAGACCTGCCAGCATAACGTCACCTAAGTTAGCTTCGGCATTGTCGATTGGTGTCCGAACAGCGTAGCCGGTAACATCGGCAAACATTTGAACCCAGTCAGGTGAGTTGGTAACACCACCGGCAATAACGATGTAATCGCCAAGGTCGCGGCCAGTAGCTTCCATACTGTGACGCAGAGCGTAGCAGACAGCTTCTTGGAAGGCGTGGAACAAGTGACCCTTGGTGTGGACTAATGACAGACCAAAGATAGTTCCTTTAGCGTCTGAGTTCCAGACTGGTGCCCGTTCACCCATGAAGTATGGTAAGACAACTAAGCCTTCACTACCAACAGGGATGTCATGAGCTTCTTTGCCTAAAGCAACATAAGCGTTATCGCCACCAGCATTTTGGGCAGCAACTTCTTTTTCGCCCATCGTATCGCGGAACCACTTTGTAATGGCACCGGCAGTAGCTGAACCAGAGAAGTTGTAAACTAAGTCTTTAGACTTGTAAGGATATGGCCATACGATCAGACCTTTACCCTTGATAGGAGTCTTGCTTACAAGAGCAGCGTTCATTGATGAACCAATGGCAGCAACGTAGCGACCGGGTTCAAAGACACCCATCCCAACGTTAGCGGCACCAACGTCGACACCACCAGAAACAACTGGGGTACCGGCTTTAACGCCTAAGTCAGCAGCAGCTTCGTCAGTGATTTTACCAACGATAGTCGTTGAGTCAACGATTGGTTCTGGCATCATGCTCTCAGGAATATCCATTGCGTTCAGCAATTCCTTTGACCAAGTATGCGTGTTGATATCGTATAAACCACCTAAGTTACCAGCAGCAGTATGATCGATAGAAACAGCACCAGTTAATTGGTAGATAGCGTAGTTGCTCGGTGGCAAGAACATGTGGATCTTACGCCAGTTTTCTGGTTCGTGGTTCTTGATCCATAAGATCTTAGTGTAGCCGTAGTATGGGTCAACCACATCATCACCGGTGATCTCAGTCAACTTTTCAGTAGAAATGTTAGCTTTGACCCATTCAGTTTCTTCTTGTGCACGACGATCCATCCAGATCAAGTCTGGACGTACAGGCTTCATGTCTTTGTCAACTGGAACACCTGAACCACCGTAAAGGCCACTAATACCCATGCCTTTAATGTCTTCTGGAGCAACCCCAGACTTTTTAACGACGGCACGGATTGAATCCTTAACACCTTTAACCCAAACGTCAGGCCATTGTTCAGCCCAGAGAGGCTTTGGAGTTAAAACATCATATTCTTCAAGATCTTGAGCAATCAGCTTACCGGTAGTATCCATTAAGATACTCTTAGTACCTGAAGTCCCAATATCTGTACCAATTAGGTATTGCATAGGAAATTCTTCCTTTCAATCGATCATATTTTGATAGAGTAGGGAACATGCTGGCTTAAATGTGTTGGGCACGTGAGGGTCACCGCTGAGTTATCGCTCTCACTGCCATTTATCCGGTCATGTTCTGCAAGGCTAAGGCTCGCATATAAGGTACTTCCGGCAGAAACACCCCATCGCTGGGATGCTGCCGACGCGAGCACCTTATAATTTGGTCTGTAAGCGCCTTGTTAAATACATTGTTCTTATTACCAAGCTGTGAAGGCACCGTCAACCAGGTAATCGTCACCAGTTGAGAAGCTGCTGGTATCACCGGCTAAGTAAACAGCCATACCTTGTAATTCATCAGGACGACCTAAGCGGCCAAGTGGTGCCCAGTCGTTCCAAGTCTTGATCAATGGCTTCAATGATTCTGAGCTCAAAGTCAAGTCAGTGCCCATGTAACCTGGGCTGATGGTGTTAACACGAACGCCTTTTTTAGCCCATTCAATAGCGAGTGACTTCGATAATTGAATAACACCGTTCTTAGTAGCGTTGTATGAACATTGTGGTTGTGGACGGTTAACGATGTGAGCAGACATTGAAGCGGTGTTCACGATTGAACCCTTGCCTTGCTTGATCATGTAACGGCCAGCAGCTTGTGAGCATAAGAATACTGAGTTCAAGTTCAAGTTAACAACCTTCAACCAGTCTTCATATGACATTTCTTCGGCTGGAATGTTTAAGCACATACCGGCGTTGTTAAATGCAGCATCAAGGCCACCTAATTCAGAAACAACTGTTTCAACCATCTTTTTAACTTGGTCAGGGTCAGTAACATCGGTCTTAACGGCGATAGCCTTACGACCAGTGTTCTTGGCGATTTCTGCAGCAGTTGCTTTGGCTTCGTCTTCGTTGATATCAACGATTGCGACATCGGCACCGGCTTCAGCTAAGGCAGTTGCCATTGCTTTTCCTAATCCTTGTGCACCACCGGTAACGTAAGCTTTCTTACCGGTAAGGGCCATACGATCTAAAATACCCATATCTGTTCCTCCTCAGGAATATATAGTGTAATTAAAATTTCGCGGATTTAAAAACAAAATCTATTAAATAAATTCATTTTGTAAAAGCGCTTTATTTAATTCATAAGTAAATGTAACCCCTATCAAATTAAAAGTCAACACTTTTTTTGAAAACGTTTTCTAGAATTGCATTTTAGTCATTGTAATGGTAGGTTTTAACTATGACATGACGGGGGGATGAACGAATGAAACGTGATAATACCAGACCGTCCGGACATTATCGGGCAATGTATCAGTTAATTTATGAGTCTGGAAAAATTTCTAAACAAGAAATTGCTAAGCAGATGGATCTAAGTTTACCAACGGTGACACAAACGCTGCATCAGTTGATGCAAGACGAACAAATTGTGACTGACGGTAAGTTTTCTTCAACTGTTGGACGACGTGCCGTGGTTTATTCGCCAAACAATGAAAGGGCTTACGCAATTGGCCTGGAATTATTTGCGAATCATGTGACAGCGACACTCGTTAATGTAATGTATGAAGATCTCGCATCGGCCACCATTAATTTACCATTCACCATTGAACTGGGTTATTTCCAGCAATTAGGTGATTGGATTCGAGATTTTATTCAGGCACAAAAGATCCCGTTGGAAAAAATTCAAGGTGTCGGCATTGGCATCCAGGGTTTAATTTCATCTGACGGAAAAACGGTACTCTATGGTAAGATCTTGAATTGCACGGGCTTAACCAATGGTCAATTTGAACGGGCATTTGGCTTACCCGTTAAACTATTCCACGATGCAGACTGTGTGGCACTGGCAGAACAGACCTTATCGCATAACCATGAGGATGCCACTTACTTATCTATTGGTGAGCACTTAGGCACTGCAATCGTGATCAACGACCGGATCTACACGGGTGAAAAGGGCCGCAGCGGTACGATGGAACATATTACGCTCAATACGCAAAATGGCCATAAGTGCTATTGCGGCAGACGTGGCTGCTTGGAAACCTACAGTTCTCTGAGTGCTTTGTTGAAGGCAAACGAAACTATTCAAAGTTTCATGGACCGACTGGCTAAAGATGATAAAGAGACTGTCCAGCGTTGGCGCAATTATTTGACCAATTTGGCAGAAGTTATCAATAACCTGCATATGTTCGTTGATAATCGGCTGGTCATTGCTGGTGAATTAGTCAGGTATCTCGATGATAGTGCCATTGAATTTATCAATGACCGCATTAAAGAGATTACCGCCTTTCCAGAAGATCAGCCCTATGTTGAACGGGGAACGGTTCAATCACGGGCGGTTTCATTTGGCGCCACTTTACCAATTATTAAAAGTGTTTTAGATAATATCTAAGCATATTAGGTGTAACTTCTAATGAAGGAAGTTACGCTTTTTTAGTGAAATTGAAAGCTCAAATAATCACAATAAGAGGTGTTTTTAAAAATTTAGTAAATAAATTTTTATCGGTATAGACCTTGATATAAAGCGTTTTCATGCTTAAAAATAAAGAAATTTTCTTAAGTGAAAAATAAATTTAACTTGCGATTTGAAACCGGTTACAACTATAATGTAAAGCAATAAGTAATCTAGTTTTACAAAATGACTTGTTTAATAGGTTGCGACATTATCTAATTTGCTATTACCAGTACACTTAGGAGGGTTCACATTGAAAAAGTATATTTCCTACGCCCTTGGTGCTTTTGGCCATGATGCGTTTTACAATACACTAAGTATATATTTCATGATGTTCGTCACTAGTCAATTGTTCACCAATGCTAGCGATGCCAAAATGGTTGGTTTCGTGACGACCTTGATCGTTGTGATTCGAGTTGGTGAAATTGCCTTTGATCCAATCATTGGTGGTATTGTTGATAACACCAACACCCGTTGGGGCAAGTTCAAGCCTTGGCTCATCGGTGGTTCGATCGTTGCTTCAATTGGTTTGATGTTAATTTTCTCTGATTACTTTGGTTTGACAACCAGTAACCCGATGTTATATCTCATTCTTTTCGGCATTACGTTTGTTATGTTGGATGGTAGTTATTCATTCGCTGACATTTCGTTTTGGTCAATGCTGCCAGCACTCAGTATGAAAGCTAAAGAACGGACGAAGTTTGCTACGTTTGCCCGGTTTGGTTCAACCCTTGGTGCTCAAGGTGTTATTATTATTATTACTCCAGCCATTATCTTATTCTCTAAATTATTTTCTGGTGCTAAGAATGGTCAGCAGACCGCTGCTGGTTGGTTAGGCTACGCCATTGTTGTTGCCGTTCTGTGTGTCGGTGGTGCTACGTTGACCTGCCTGAACACTAATGAACAGCACAACAAGATTCGGAGCAATACGAAACATACTGGCATCATCGAAGTCTTTAAAGTTATTGCGCAAAATGATCAATTACTTTGGATCGCATTAGCCTACTTCTTATTTGCCTTTAGCTACGTGGTTAACAACTCGCTTTTGATGTACTACTTCCGTTACCGTTTAGGCAATGCTGGTGCTTATAGCTGGGTTGGTGTTATCACTTGTATCCTAGGTGTTATCTCAGTTGCTTCGTTCCCAAAGCTTGAAGCACTCATTCACCGTAAGGCCATCTTCTGTGGTGGTATTGGTGTGATGCTGCTTGGCTACATTCTCTTCCTGTTCGCCGGAACCAGCCTACCAATGGCACTGGTTGCAATCGGTCTATTATTCTTCCCTTACCCATTGATCTTCTTAGCCACATTAATGGCAATTACTGATAGTGTTGAATATGGTCAATTAAAGAGTGGTCACCGTAATGAATCCGTTACGTTATCCATTCGTCCGTTGATTGATAAGCTGTCTGGTGCCATTTCAAATGGTGTCGTTGGTATTGTTGCCGTGGCAGCAGGGATGACTGGAAATGCCAAGCCAAGTGATATTTCTGCTTCTGGTGTTTTCCACTTCAACACGTTTATGTTCTATATTCCAATGGTATTGCTGGTTATTTCAGCATTGATCTTCTATACCAAAGTTCAATTATCCGAAACGAAACATGCTAAGATCGTTGAAAAACTGGAAACTAAGTTGGATGCAGACGACGTTGATGCTGATGCGAGTACAAAAGTAAACGCTAAGACTAACGCCGTTCCAGATCACTCATAGTCGATAATAGTTAAATTAAAATGGCATATAAATATTAAATTGGAAGCGGTCTCTATTAAGTTAATAGGGACCGCTTTTTTTGGCTTAAACTTAGCAAATAGCGTAGACGGCAGGTAAATTATGATATTGTTACAAATTTATGTTATGTTTTATAACATAAAAGCAAATCAATTTAATTCAACTCACTAGAACTAGAAGCTTGATATCAGTGACTTTTATCGAAAATCCATAATTGGTATATATAACATCACCTAAATAAATATGGCTTTTCAGTTGAAATTTTAAAATATTGGTCTATGATAACGAATGTAATGTTATTAAACCTTACATGAATTTAAAAGAGCGATAGGAGCGGATGAATATGAGAATTGAGCATGATTGTATTGGGACATTAGCGATTGATGATGATGCCTTGTATGGTATTCACAGTAAGCGGGCAGAGGAGAATTTCCCAATTTCAAATGAGAAGCTGCATCCGTTACTTATTGAAAGTCTGATTCAGATCAAAAAAGCAGCTGCCGAGGTCAACTTCAAAGCCGGTACCTTAGCTGCTAACAAATCTCAGGCCATTGTTAATGCCTGCAATCAGCTCTTGCTAGGGCGTTATTCCGAGGCTTTCATTGCACCTGCAATTCAAGGCAGCGCGGGCACATCGGCTAACATGAACGTTAACGAAGTCATCGCGCACTTGGCTGAACGAATGACTCCTGGGCTGAAGGTGCATCCAAATGACGACGTGAACCAGTCCCAATCGACGAATGATACTTTTCCGACGGCGGGTAAAATGGCTATGCTCAAAAAGCTACCGGCTTTACTAACTGCTATCGATTCTTTAAAAACAGCATTGCGTGACAAGGCTGATCAGTATGCCGAAACGGTTAAAGTTGGCCGTACGCAACTTCAAGATGCTGTACCAACTACTTATGGCAACACATTTAGAGCCTACTGGTCGATGTTTAGTCGGGACACGAAGCGATTAACGACTGCCAAGGCTGTATTGACCGAAGTGAACCTGGGGGCAACAGCCATTGGGACCGGCCTCAATACCACTGACACGTACCAGGCCACTATTGTGCCTACGGTTAATAAACTTTCCCAGTTATCTTTGACGCAAGCCACTAACTTAATTGATGCCACTCAAAACTGCGATGCGTACGTCACCTTTTCCAGTGCTTTAAAAGCGTTGGCAGTTGACCTTTCAAAATTCTGTAACGATCTGCGGTTACTGTCCAGTGGCCCGCAAGCCGGATTGGCTGAACTCAAATTGCCGGCTAAACAGGCTGGGTCATCGATCATGCCTGCCAAGGTCAATCCGGTCATTCCAGAAGTGGTTAACCAAGTTGCTTTTCAGGTGATTGGTAACGATACTACGGTCACGCTGGCTGCTGAAGCGGGGCAGTTGGAACTAAACGCCTTTGAACCAATTATGTTTCGTGATATTTTGGCGAGCGAGACCTACCTTGCGAACGCTATCCAGACGCTGGTTACCAACTGTGTCACCGGCATCACGGTCAATGAAGATCGCTGCAGAACAAACGTTGAACACTCTGCTGTGGTTGCTACGGCATTGTCACCTTATTTAGGCTATGAAACGACCACTAAATTGGTTAAACGTGCGGTGAAGGAAAACCGTTCCATTCGTGAAATCCTCAAAACGGAACATCTACTAGCGCCTAAATTAGTGGATGAACTGCTGTCATCAACTAATTTAACCAATCAGAAAGGGTACCATGCTATCACGCGAGAGGGGTAATTTAACCATAACGTGAAGGCTTTCTTGAATCTCAGTGGTTTGAAAGATCAATTCATTTACGAATTGATCTTTTTTGTCGTTTATTGACTGGTTGATTATTAATGAAATCATGGAATAATAGGAGTATTGAATAAACACAGGAGGCGTGGCCATATGAAACACATCGTAACAGGAATTATTGCCCACGTGGATGCAGGGAAAACGACTTTATCTGAAGCGTTGCTGTATCGGGCCGGGACCCTTTCACAGCTGGGCCGCGTGGATAACGGTGATGCGTTTCTTGACCCCGATGATCTGGAGAAGAAACGCGGCATCACGATTTTTTCTCACGAAGCGAGTTTACAGTATCATCAACTTAACTTAACGTTACTGGATACGCCGGGCCACGCGGATTTTGGTGCCCAGACAGAACAAGTGTTGAGTGTTTTGGACTATGCGATTTTGGTAGTTTCCGCTACCGATGGCGTTCAAGGCTATACGCGGACGCTGTGGCGCTTGTTAGCCCAATACCAGATTCCAACCTTCATTTTTGTGAATAAAATGGATGCCCCAGGCGTTGATCGTGATGAGATGCTGACTCAGCTTCAGGCGGAATTAGCACCAGGTTGTTTAGCATTTGACGGTGAAAAGATTGCAGATAGCTATGAAGATATTGCCTTGCAGGACGATGCTGCACTGGATAGTTACATGGCTTCAGAGACCCTTAGCGATGACGTGATTCAGCACTTGATCAGCCAGCGGAAGGTCTTTCCAACTTATTTTGGGGCTGCTCTTAAATTAACTGGCGTGGAAGCGCTGATGGCTGGTTTGGAACGGTGGACCAGTGAACCGGCACCTAAAAGTGAATTTGGTGCGCGCATTTTTAAAGTTTCTCACGACGAAAAGGGCGAGCGGCTCACGTGGGTTCGCGTTACTGGCGGTGAACTGCATCCCCGTGATGAGGTGTTACCCGACCAAAAGATCAATCAGTTACGGCAGTATAATGGGGTTAAATACACGGTGAGTCAGTCGATTACCGCCGGCGAAGTCTGCGCGATCACCGGGCTAACGGGTACTCGTCCGGGCCAAGGCTTAGGTGGCCTAGCCGACAGCAAGACCCCATTGCTGCAGCCGGTGCTAACCTATAAGGTCGATCCGAATGGGAACGATTTGCACGCCTGTTTAACGGCATTGCAGCAGCTGGAAGATGAAGATCCGCAGTTGCACGTCACTTGGTCCAATCAACTGCAGGAGATTCGGGTGCAGTTGATGGGGACCATGCAACTAGAAGTGATCCAGCAGTTACTGCAACAGCAGTTTCAGCTTAATGTGGCCTTTGATGAAGGTAGCATCTTATATAAGGAAACGATCACTGCACCAATAGAGGGTGTTGGCCACTTTGAACCCTTGCGACACTACGCTGAGGTGCATTTGCTTATGGAGCCAACGGAACGTGGTAGCGGTGTGAGTTTTGCTGCTAATTGTTCCCTGGAAGTACTAAGTAAAAATTGGCAGCATCTGATCATGACTAATTTAGCGGCTAAGCAGCATCTTGGTGTGTTGACTGGCGCGCCGATCACCGATATGCGCATCACGTTGATCGGTGGCCGTGGCAGTATTGTGCATACGGTTGGCGGCGACTTTAGAGAAGCTACTTGGCGAGCGGTCAGACAGGGGTTGATGATGACTAAACAGCAAGGTTCGGCACAATTACTGGAACCCTGGTATCAATTTCGGCTGATGGTCACCCAAGACCAAGTTGGCCGGGCGATGAACGATATTCAGCGGATGTCCGGCGAATTTGAAACACCAGATAATACTGGTGGTACAGTGGTCACACTTACTGGTAGCGCACCGGTGGCTGAGATGCAGGGTTATGCTCAGACGGTGAATGCCTATACCCATGGTCAAGGTGAACTGGAATGCGTGGTTGACGGCTATCGGCCGTGCCATAATGCTGCTGAGGTGATAGCGGATAAAGACTACAATCCAGTGGCAGATTTGGAAAATACGCCGGACTCTGTATTTTGTGCCCATGGTGCTGGCTACCCAGTGAAGTGGGACCAGTTACCAGTGATGGCGCATTATCCTTATGCGAAAAGTTAGAGAGTGAATTATATCGAAAAGAGTGGGCTGATCAAGTATTGTTAACTGATCGGCACGCTCTTTTAATATAGATGGGCTGACAGAATTTAGAATTTTGCTCACCAAATCTGGATAAGTTTGGCAAATTAATCAATTATGTACTTTTGAGTAGAGCAACTTGATGGTAATGATAATAAGGTCATCAAAAAATTTAGAAAGCGCTTTAATCGGCATTTAAAAGTGTTAAAATTAAGTCAATTAAGAATAGTTCTAAAATAGAACACTCTTTAAACTTTGTATATGCATTTCTAATGTATATAAGGAGGAATTTAATATGACAATTGATTTAAAAGACGTCCAGTCAGTCTATAAGGATGCAGGTAGCAACATTATCTTTTCAACGCTGAATTTAAAGCGGCAAGATCACGATGCTGACTTAGACATGGTTCGAGATTTGGCAGAGCACTTACCGGCGTTTGAAAATTCGTTGAATATTCGCTACCCAGATGCTGGATTAGCCGTAGCGTTTGGCTTTTCGCGCAAAGCCTGGGATTACCTCTTTCCGGATGCTAAGCGACCTAAGGAGTTGGAAGAATTTGAACCAGTGGTAGGCCCCAAGTATACGGCACCAGCAACACCGGCAGATTTGTTCTTTCACGTTCGGGCCAAGGATTCAGCGGTACCCTTTGAATTAATGACGATGGTGATGGAACGGATTCAAGACAACGTCACCGTACTTGATGAAACCCATGGCTTCCGGTACTTTGAGGGCCGTGCCATTATTGGGTTCGTGGACGGTACAGAAAATCCCAGTGCTTTGGATACCCCGGATTACGCGGTGATTGGTGACGAAGACCCAGCTTTCATCAATGGGTCGTATGCCTTTGCCCAGAAGTATGTTCATGATATGACAGCCTGGAACAAGTTGAAAACTGAACAGCAGGAACAAGCAATTGGGCGTAAAAAGTTTAACGATGTAGAATTGGAAGACGACCAGAAGGCTCCCAATGCACATAACATCGTCGCTCAGGATAACGAAGGCGGCGTTGAGCATAAAATCGTGCGGATGAACGTCCCGTTTTCTAATCCGACTGAAGGTGTTAACGGGACCTATTTCATTGGGTATTCGCGTCACTGGGAGGTCACTAAGCGGATGCTAGAAGGAATGTTTACTAAATCTGACCGCCTGCTGGACTTCTCAACACCAGAAACCGGGGAGTTATTCTTTATTCCATCGCGGACAGTGCTGATTAAGATTGCGGATGGCGAAATATTTTAAACATTAAATAAAGATTGAGGTCTGTCGCTTTGGGCAGGCCTTTAATAGTGAGTGAAGATAATTGACTATGTCGTATATTCTGCCATAATGACAGCAAAATTAAATTCGTGGGGTGAATACGATGACCAAGCTGACATTAGTGGTACCAACCTATAATTTAAGTCATTATTTTGCTGATACGCTGGCAACAATTGCCGCTCAAACAGAAACCTTTGAACTTTGGCTGGTAGATGATCATTCGACGGATGGCACGGCAGAAAAGGCAGTTCAATTTACTAATGGCATCCCAATGTTTCATGTGGAACAATTTACCGCGCATCAAGGGGTATCTGCTGCCCGGAATTTTGGCATCACCCATGCTTCGGGCGATGCAGTCGCCTTTGTTGACGGCGATGATCGCTTACATCCGGATTACGTTAAAACGCTGGCACGGGGCTTTCAAGCCGATACACCGGCAGTTGCGGTGGGGTATCGGTGGTGGAGCCAACCACTTGATCAACGGGATCACTATGAACAGTTATCCCAGCAAGAGATGTTTCAACAAGCCAGCCGGCACGGTTCAGAAGTCGGCGGTTATATTTGGAATAAAGCCTACTCATTGCCGGCCCTGCGACAACAGCAGCTGCTGTTTGACGAGTCATTAACGATTGCTGAAGATTATCTTTTTACAGCGACCTTTGTTGCGAATAATCCCGGCCTGTATCGCTACGATCCGGCCGTGAGGTATACTAAGGTCAATCGGCCTGGCAGTACGATTCATTCACGAAGTCTGTCAGAGCGAAATGTTGAAAATCAGGTATTTGATCGCATTTATCAGATGGGCGAGCGTATATAGTCTAACTTGGCTTGTGGGGGTGCCTTATGACAGAGAGTAGTATTATGCAACTAAAAGTAACGTTAAGTGATGTAAAGCCGGGGACTTGGCGACGGGTTCTGGTCCCGACGAGTATTCGCTATGACCAGCTTCACGCTATTATCCAAGTGTTGTTTGGTTGGACAAATAGTCATCTGCATAGTTTTTCACCAGTCAAGGATCCTACTACTGAGTATGGTATTGTTATGCCGAACTTTGATATGGGTGAAGGAATGCGCAACGAAACTGAGTTCTTCGCTTACCCAGATTTAGAAAAGGGCGACGTGACGTATATCTATGATTTTGGTGCGAGCTGGACCCATCAGATTGAACTGGAAAAGATGGTGACGATGAAGTCCTTTATCGAGGCTAAACAGCACCAATTGCCGGTTGTCCTGGCTGGTCGTGGTCCAGAACGCATAGAAGATACCGGCAGTCGTGGCAACACCTTTAATAGTGCGACGATCAATGCACTATTCGCGGAATTTGCCGGTAGCTGGGATGAGGCGTATTAAAAGACGGCTATTGGAAGATGGCTGTTTTTTTATTTTAGCTATTGATGAAAGTCACTCACCATGAAATGTTAGCTTGATTAAGTGGTAAATGATTAATGGTTGACAGGTGAATTAAAATTGGTTATATTATATCAGTGGTCGGCAACCTAATTGGAATTAACTAAATTTAAACTTTATTATGGGGGGATTTATTATGAAAGTCGGTATTATTGGGGCAACAGGACACGTTGGTCAAGCGATTTACAAAGAAGCAGCTGCGCAGAATATTGAGGTCACGGCAATCGTCCGCGATGCTAAAAAGGGGCAGAAGTTATTTGGTTCAGATGCCCAAATTCTGGAAAAGGATGCCTTAGCATTGACCTATTCAGATTTAAAGGGATTTGATTATGTTGTGGATGCTTTTGCGTCACCAAAGGCTTATCAGCATATCGATGTGGCGACTAATTTAATCACCATGTTCCGTGAAAATACGGCTACGAAATTAGTCTTTATCATCGGTGCCAGCACTTTATTAGATGACGATGGCCAACCAATGATCGATACGGTGTTGAAAAAGTACGCGGGTCAACCTTGGATCGACGCACCAGTTCAGCAAAGTCATGAATTTGAATACTTAAAGTGGATCAATAACGTCGATTGGATCGCTGCTACTCCTCAAAATGAGTTAATTGAAGGACCCAAAACCAACTTTAAAATTGGTGGCGACCACCCAATGGTAAACAAAGACGGTAAGGAAACAACAACTATCGGTAACTTTGCTGCAGCAATCGTACAGGAAATGACTGACTCTAAGTACATTAGACAACGTTTTAGTGTGGTAGATGCTTAAAGATTTGGTTCACAAAAATAGTCTGAAACTACTGAAGGATGGTAGTTTCAGACTATTTTTATTGCCTCCGATTCTATTTATCTTGATCAAAGAAAACCGTTTCTCGTTGCCAAATAGCAATCAGCTGGTCGATTTCAGTAGTATCAAAGACGTCTTTTTCAGGTTCAGAAAAATTAACGATGATGGCTTCCATCCCGGGCGCAAAGAATAATTTAGCAGCCACGTTACAATCAGTGATATACAACTCTCTGTTGTCAACTCGTTTTTGCAAGAAGGTGGCCAGCAGTTTGCGCATATGATCGGTCCCTTCGCGCGTAATGGGGGTCACTTCAGCCTCAAAATCATCTTTATAGTAAAGCATAATCGACATTAAGTACCAGTTGTGATAAAAAATGGCCACGAACTGATGAAAAAATAAATGTAGTGCATCAATGAGCGAACGGTCACTTTCTTGCGCCATTAAGGTGGCTAATTTGTCAAATTCTTCTTTAATATCCGTAATTAGAAGTATTTTAACGATATCTTTCTTACCTGCTGGGAAATAGTGATAGAGCGTGCTCACATTTCGACCACTGGCATTAACGATATCACTGACTTTAGTTTTATCATACCCTTTGGTTTTAAAAAGGTGCTTAGCAGTATCGATAAATAGCTGTTTACCGCGATTATATTGATCCTGCCGTTGTGATTGTTTCCCCGTCATAATAATCTTCCCCCTCTGTTCAAAACTATTATACACGAAAATAATTTAAAGAAAACTCATAAAGTAATACTTGACGAGTTTGTTGAAAGGGGATACACTATGGTCATTAAAGGAGGTTGTGAAATATGTTACTAGTTACCTGCGCATATGGTAAAGTTGGTCGTCAGATCGTCCCTTACCTTGCCAAAAAAGGGTTTGATATTCGTGCCATTGACATGAACCCAGACATTAAGAAATTTGAACAACAAGGAGTTAAAGAAACCCTTGTTGGTGATAGCCGTGATCCAAAATTCCTCGCTGAAGCAATGAAGGGCGTCGATCGGGTGCTTTACATTCCACCGCAGTTTACTTACCAAGAAGCTAAGATGGGCCGTATGGCAATCGATGCAGCCATCGATGCTAAGGTCAGCAAGTATGTTTACCTCTCTTGCATGTACCCGAACATGAGCACGCTGCTGCAACACCGGATGAAAGCTAAGGATGAACAATACCTACTTTATCGTGGTTTTGAAAGCGGCTTAGACTGGAGTGTCATTCGGCCTTCAACGTATCATCAAAACATCTTCATGAAGATGTTCTACGATATGGGTGAATATCCAAGTATGTGTGACATCGACAAGCTGGTCTCATGGGTCGACCCATTGGACGTTGCCGATTGTGCCGCTAAACTGTTGACTGAAGATGGCTACAAGTACGCGATCTACACTGCAAGTAACGAATCCATGACACCACGAGACGTTGCCACTGTCATGAGCAAAGTTTCTGGTAAGGAAATTACACCAATTTCCGTACCTGAAGATAAGTTAGTTGAATATTGGCCAGATTACTTTGCAGGTAGCGACAGTTTCGCAACTGAAACCTTCTATGCCTTACGTAAAACTTACAACAAGTGGGGCTGGGCTGGTAACAACAAGCAATTGATCGAATTACTGGATCACAAGCCTCGCAGTGTTGCTAACTGGTGTGCCCGTCAATTAGTTGCTAACGGCATCAAGCCTACTTGTACAGTAGCTGAAACCGAAAAATCAGCAGATAGTTCAGAATGGCTTTAATGTTTCATGTGAAATAGTTATTAAATGCTTATAAGAAAAGGAGTGTTTTATAATGGCTGACAGTAAAAAAATTGTGACGTTGATCACTGGTGCCGAAAGAGGTATGGGTTTTGTTGAAGCTAAGACATTAGCACAACATGGTCAATTCGTCTTCATCGGTGCTTACGATATGGAACTTGGTCAAAAAGCCGTTAAAGAATTACAAGATCAAGGATTAGACGTTGCTTTGTTACACTGTGACATTACCGATCAACAAAACATTGATGATGCGATTAAAACCGTTAATGATAAATTCGGCTACCTCAATATTTTAATTAATAATGCTGGTATCCCAGGACATCAAGATGCTTTACCAACGAAATCAACTGTCGAAGAGTTACGTAAGACCTTTGACACTAACTTCTTTGGAACCTATGCAATGACGAGAGCTGCAGTTCCGCTATTGAAGAAGGCTTCATATGGTAAGATCATCACTATTACTAGTGATATGGGTTCATTGGGCTTAGCTACAGATCCAAAGTCCATGTTCTCACACATTATTTCCTTCCCATACCAAGCTTCTAAGACAGCTTTGAACGCCATGACCGTTGCCTTTAGTAAGGAATTCAGAGACGCTAAGATCAACGTTACAGCCAACTCAGTTAACCCTGGTATGACCGCTACTGATTTGGTCGACAAGGAATTATTTGAAAAGAATGGTGCTAAGCCAGTTGAAAGTGGTGCTCACCGTGCCATTACACTTGCCTTAGACCCTAAGAACGATGCTAACGGGACCTTCACAGAAGATGCCGGTATCGTACCGTGGTAGTTTAACTATCCTGATTTGCATGATCAGATGATTTGAAAGGAGCACTATTTTATGATTACAGTTACTTCAGCTGCTGGACATGCTGGTAGCCACGTTGTTAAAGCATTAGTGGATGCTGGCTTCGAAGTCGGTGCAGCTGACATTAACCCAGCAGTTAAAGATTTACCAGGTATCAAGCAGGCTTTCGTCGGTGATTTAACCGATATTACGGTAATTGATGAAATTACTAAAGCCAGTGATAAGATTGCCTACATTCCACCGCTGTTTTCCGCAGAGGAAGGTTTGATCGGTAAGACAATGATCGATTTAAGCATTAAGAACGGCGTTTCACAATTCATCTTCATTTCTGTGACTCACCCAATCTTGACCACACTCTTGCAACACGTTGAAAAGCGTGATACTGAAGAGCACTTGATCTATGCTGGTATGTCAACGCAATTGCCATACACCATCTTGCAGCCAATGCACTATATGCATAACTTTGATCCTAAACGGGTGCACGATACTGGTAAGTACGAAAACTTCTATGCTTCTGATGGCAAATTATGCTACGTTGATCCTTTGGACGTCGGTGAAGTTGCCGCTAAGGTTGCTAAGGACCCAGATACCTACAACAAGGCAACTTTCGAATTAGTCGGCACTAAGAAGACGTACACCCCTCAAGACTTGGTTGATACTTATAACAAGATGACTGGCGAACACGCTGTTGCCACTCATATCGACCTCGAAAAGTTCTTGGATGAGAATCACATTAATGATCTTTATATGCGTCAAGCATTTAAGCATTTGTCTGATACTTATTCTAAGTGGGGCTTGGATGGTAATCCATTTGTGCTTAAGACGTTGCTTGGACGCGAACCAACCACTTTTGAAGAGTATTTGAAACGCGAAATCAAGTAATTTTTTAATAGAATAATAGTGTCAGAAAGGGACGATTTCTAACGGAAATCGTCCTTTTTGGCGTAGATAGCTATCGCTAGTGACTAAATCACGATATACTTCTAATTAATAATCTGTATAGGAGGAATCAGCATATTACTATCCAAATAGCGCCAGCACTTAAACGCCTTTTGCTGGCAACCAATTTAGGCTCCAGTCGTGACCATCCGTTAGCTGGGTGGGACGTTCTAACAATTCTTTATCAGGGCAGTGTGGGAAACGAACAACCACGCACGAGACGATTTTTGATCAACCAATATAACGTCGCTTATTTAGACGCTGAAAATGACGAGGCACCTATAACCGATGCAGTCATGACCAGTGTTTTAACAGAGCTAGCTGACCAAGCTGGATTAGTTGAAAAATCTCGACGAAAGATCCGGGAGCGGATGCAAAGCGGGACTTATCACACCCGGCAATCCGATATTTATCAGATTACGAGCAGCGGCATTGAGTACCTTAAAATGATGCAAAAGGTGGTCGATGCGGAAAATACCGTGGTTTCCAATACCAATCGAATCAATGATTTTAAGCGATTAATTACCATTTTGGCTGATGACAGTGCGGATGCGATCAGTACGGAATTGTATAATAACTTCCATAATATGATCACCGCCTATGATGATGTGACTAAAGGGATGCACAAGTTGGATGAAGATCTGGAAACTTTGGCAAATGATCTCGCCTTTAATCATGGCAGCCAAGCCGCCCAGCACCTGCAAAAGATGCTGAAAGATAAGGCGGTGCCCGCTTTTAATACACTGTTAGATCAAGGCCACATCATTCACGAACTCGCGCATTCAACGGCGTTTGCTGAACGGGTAGCACGTAGTCAGCAGGGGACGGATGATCTAGATGCGAATCACGCCATTGATGATAAGGTCAGCATGATTCATCGCTACCGGCAAACAACTGCGTATGTTAGCCGCCAAATGGTCGCCATGAGTCTTAGTTTTGAAGCCAGTTCCAGTGCCATTGATGGCAGCATGGACTCAATTTACCTGCTGTTTGAGACGATTTTACGAGCCATTAGTTTATTGAGCCGGGAATTCGACCATATTAATAAGCAGACCATCGATATTAAAGACCTGACTGGGAAAATTGACCAGTTAATGAAACGCTATCAGCAATTATTGGTTCCTGAAGCGTTGCCCCAACATCTCGCAAAAGACCGCGACATTGAAGACCCAACTGATCTACTCGATGCCACAACAATGGGCCCCGTTCAGTATACGGCGGTTGACCGACAGCGAGCGGTAGCCACTGAAGATGATAATCCAACGGTGGCTCCAGATACTGAGATTGAACGGGATGCAGAAGCCGGCTTAAAGGAGTTTCAGGCACTAGTTATGCGCGATGCTGACACGGTCGTGGTGGATGGTGATCTCAACTTTCAGACTCAAATTGCCCGTGATGAAGTTGCTCGGTTATATGGTGCGATAAATTATGACCGATACAGTGGCTTTTCCGCGTTTGGACGGGCTATCACTAATGCTAAAGCCTTACCTCATACCGGGCAGATCCAGTTGCATTGCCGCAACGAACGCTTTAGTGTGTATCTCCCCAGTGGTTTTAGCGTTGAATTTGAACAACGAGGTGAACAAAAATGATTGAACTGCAAGCAACGGAGCGTTATGTGATCAATCAATTACTTGATCACCAGGTCTTTACAACGGCCATTACCCCACGGATGGCAACGACTCAGATCGATGCGATTAATAGTGTCAAGCAGCGGTCGCATCAGCAGCGGATCAGTGCTTACTTTCGCAATTTGTTGGGAGTCGTGCCGGAATATTATCAAGCTAATTTACTCTTATTATTTGGACCAGGCAGTTTAAATCCGGACGAAGTTCATGTCCTGCTGGCCACGTTGAAGGCGGTCATCAACTTACCAGACATTCAAGATAACCAGACTGGCCAAGTGGTTGAGACTAAGATGATTATCAATCAAGTTTATTCAGAAGCGGCTAACTTAAGTGAAAAAGTGATTTTTCGCTACATTACACAACTATTTGTTGAGCGCTTTAAACTCTTTAAGCCGGATCTACCAGAAAGTGCGTTTACGGATGAAGAAGTGGAAGTTAATGAGTATTGGGATATCAGTCCCGATTTTGTGTTGGTCGCCCAGGCTATCGTCAATAGTTTGATGAGGCCGGATGATGTGACGGCATATACTGATCAGCAGCAAGTCAATCGCGCACTCTTGAAGAAGCGCTTTTTAAGTCCAACGACCACACCGAGTTTGTGGGCCAAATTAGTTTCCAATAAATCAGAAATCGCGGCGCAATGGCAAGTCCTTGGTCGCTTTGACCTTGAGTGCGGCGATGACTACGCGCTATTGCTTGACCGTAATCGCCAATTGAGTACGGCCCGGCCGTTTATGATTGCGATTGCCGTTGCGCATTCGCTGGGTGAGGGGTTTGAGGCTGACCAGCTTACTAAACGAATCCAGTTAATTGCCCGTCAATTATATCCAGATAACACGGTAAGCCCCAGTGCGGTCAAGGAAATGCTTTGGGATAATGCATTAGCCTATCAGACAGATGGATTCGTGTTACCAACACCGCTTGCAGACCGCTTTCAAGTACGTACGCCTAGAGAGGACGACTAATGACAATGACTTTACAAGAACACCTCGTGCCAGTGACTTTTCATCTCCGCCAATTTAATAAATATATCAAGTTAGATGTTGACGCTTCCGAAAAGGGTAACCTGACGTTAACTGGTGATAATGGGGTCGGCAAAACGACACTAGCGAACTGCTTTTTCCCAATGCTGATCGATGGTTCAATCGCTACACCGTCGTTTAATTCGGCGAAGGGGACCGAAAAATTAGATCAATCAGCAACTGCCCGGAATAGTGCACGAGATACAAGAAACTTTGATAGTATGTTGCTCAGTTGGGGCGACGGTGCGATGAAAGTACGTACCGGCTACAGTTACATGACGTTAAAATCCAGCAGTCGCCAAGTTATTTTGGGGATCGGTGCGCATCGCGCCGTTGGTGATAAGCGTAAGCTAACCTGGTGGTTTGTTGCGATTCGAGAACAACTAGCACCTGATTTGGAAATCGTAACGACGGATGCGGATGGTAAGGGACTAGACAGGGAAGCGTTTAAGGCAGCTAATGAATCCCTTGGCAAGCAACTCGTTATTTTTCGAAGTGCGGATGATTATCGTGAATACGTTGCCGAACATGTTTATGGATTTACCAGTGGCAATGCACTAGCCGAGCTGACAAAAGTATACCGGTTATTAGCGTCACCCATTTTAACGGCTGGTAATGCGCGCTTTACGCCAATTAGAGAGGCACTGAAGACCGCTCAAGAAGGTATTGATGGCCAGGTGATCCAACGGGTCGCTAATAGTCAGCGTGAAGTGAATCGGTTAAATGGGGTTCTAAAGCGGATCGATACCGCGCAAAAAAGGTTGGAACGGATGCGGCAGGAAATCTTCTGGCGGAATTTGAATCAGCTAAAAAGTAAGTTATTAGGTCCTTATACTCAGGCTCATACCGAATTTGAGGAAATTAGTGATGAGCGTGATCAGCTGGTGATTCGAACGAAGGCTATCAAAAAGGAAAATGACACTGTTAGTCAGCTTCTAGCAAGTGCTGAAGAAACGCTCAAGGCGTTGCGAGAGAAGGCTGCCCAGCAACAAGCGGCAGCTGAATTGCGGGAACAATATCAGCAGCGAGTGACTTCTCTGCAAGCAACGTTAGCGCGTAATGAGCAGCAAAGTCAGCAAGTTGAGCAGTATCAGCAAAACCTTGCCCAGCTGCAAGCGGATATCGATAGCGCTAATGATCAGGTTGAGCAGATTAAAGCAGAACAGCTAGTGCCGCAACAAGCGGCCCTGAATGCTAAAAGTGCGCACTTAATTGGCCTAGCTAAGACTATTACTCAAGTTGATCTACAAGAAATCAGTTCGAATTTGAAAGACTACTTACAAGCCTATCAGCAACTAATTACCCGTTATCACGGCCTTGAAGATGCTGGTAACAGAACCAGTAAAGATGTGGCAATCGTTCAAGGCATACAAACGAATATGGGAACCGCAATCGATCAGGATACTACAGGCGCCTTGATGGGGCGGACCCGTGAACGGCTGCACAGTGATAACCAACGCATCCATGAGGCCGGTGCTGCGCAAATGGATGCGCAGTATCAGCAGTTAGTCGCTCAAATGCAAACTTTAATCAATGAACATCCTGATTTAGAGCAACTGTTAAAAGATCAGACATTAATGACGAGCTTGAAAACGTTAAGCGATAGGTTGATAGACGCGTTAAATCAGCTTAGTCAATCCCAAGCCGAGTTAAAAGTTAAACACGACCAAAGACAGCTGGTGCAAACTAATCTGGAAAGCTTGCAGACCACGATGGACTTGGAATTTGATGCTGAACAAGTTAAACGAGAGATTCAGGAGCTCTCAGAAAAATTAGCTCACCAGCAAATCGATGAAACTTTGCCGGACCAGCTTAAGCAGATCAACAGCGAAGTTGAGCAGTATAATCAAAAACGGGCGCAGTTTACGAGCGAAATCAGTGGTAATGAGGCCCGAATCGGCGAAAAAGAAGGCCGTTTGAAGACGCTGCATGATGAACTGACAGATCAGGAACAAGCTATTTTGACTGCGGTCAAACAACTGGCACCATATTATCCGGATGACGTTCATTTGAACAGTATTGATGATGTCTTAGACTTTGAAAAAAGTCATCGCAGTCAGATCAGAAATAGCAATATTATCGATTTTAGTACCCAAGTTAGGCGGCTTATTCACCGGCATGATGGTGACCGGGTTGATCGTAATGCGCTTGATGATTTATTTGAGGAGCGAGGTTACACGGCTATTTCCGAGCAGATGCGACAGCAGTCAGTCATCCAAGACGGTGCCGTTAACCTACCGGCATTTGACTTACAACAAGCTCTTTCGCTGATGGTCAACGACGAAGCCAATGTGACGCGAGCACTGGCAGAGATGAAAATGGGGAATGACGTGGCTTATCACGCTTATGTGACTGCCGCAGTCACGTTGATCAGCGCGCAATATGATGTTATCGATACGTATAACCGGATGTTAACGGAAGGTGGCCTAGACAGCCAGAGTATTAAACTGAAAGTGACGTTAACGCCTGACACGGTTGATCAGGCAGTGATTGATGAAGCACGAAATGCACGCTTGCAGGAGCGGCCAGCTTTATTACAAGAAGTTGAGAATCGGCTGAATCGTTTGGCGAATAATACGGAAATTGCGGATGACGATACCGCGTTCATGGATGCAGCGAGATCACTGTTGGATACACGGCAATGGTCAAACTTTCGGGTGCTGATCAAGCGGCGGCAAAATAACGATGATGAGTTTGAAGAGGTCGATGATAAATTTGTCCAGTCCGGTGGTTCTGGTGCCGAAAAAGCTCAAGCCATGGTATTGCCGCTACTATTAGTTCCTAAAATGGTGTTAGAACGGGCTAAAAAAGACGATGCGCCATACCTAGTGATGTTTGATGAATTCGCTGATAAACTGGATCCGGATACGGCCAAGTCGTTTGCTAGAACGATTGCTAATTTTGGCTTTAATTTCATTGCGACCATGCCCAGCGGTGCGCAGAATAAGATCTTGGCTGATGGTGTTGAAAACGTGGTTTATGACGTCATTGCGCCCAAGCAGCAAAACGATGGGCGTTTCCACACTAACCAAGTACAGCAGACAATGAATTGGAGATAACGGGACATCGATGGTTGATTATATAAATATGTATGAGGAACAAACAAAACGAAAAGCGCCAGCGAACGCAGCTGCCTTAACCCCGTTGTTTGACCAGCTAGCGGCAGGAAAAGTTTTACCGCCATTGGGACAACAAGCCGTAGATCTTGGTCTGACCGCCCATAGTTTAAATAATGCCAGTGAGGATCCGGAACTGTTTAGTTATTATCAATGGATCATGCGGCACTGTTTTGAGCATGAAAAAATCGATCAGCTCTCAGCCAAGTTAATTGGGATGGCGTTTACCTGTGCCAATGTTTTTCAGACAGACATCCCTCAGCCATTAACCCTCAATCCGTGGCAGGTTCCCGAAATGCTGGCTTACCCATTAAAAAACCGACAAGCAGTGATCGTAGAGAACAACGGAATCTTTGTCCTTTTGCACCAACGCAACCCTGAGTGGCCGTTAATTAATCAGAGCGGCAATGATTTTAATTCAACCTATATCACGGTGGTTCAGCGATTAGAAGCCCGGGGTGTTCAACTTACGTATCTCGGTGATCTTGACAGTAAGGGGATTCAGATTGCAGATACCCTTTACCGAAAGCTGAAGCATACTTCAATCGAGACGTTTACTGCGATTCAAAGTACCATGAACGTGACGAAATGGTTATCACTAAAAGGGAAAACGGATGCTAAACGGACAGAAAACTTAACTATCCAGACACCGCAGCTGAAAGACCAGCTGGATGCGATTCAGGTATTTGGACGATTTGTGGAGCAGGAACAGCTGGTTAAAGAATACGAAACGCTTATCGCGCAGTGGTTAAAGTAGCTGATTTTAAAACAGCTAGCAACGAGGCAGCGTCAAAAGCGTAATTAAATAAGTAAGTACAAAAATGGATTGCTGATTTTTTTAATTTCAGCAATCCGTTTTTGGTGTAAATTGAACGAGTAACGTGACGACAATAGAGGACGGTAAGTGATAAGCTTAAGTTATCGATTATGTTATAATGCCTTTAAAATTGATATAAAGTGATTTAAATTTCAACGGGTAATCGACTGTAAAGATGGAATGGAGGACCTCTATGAGACTAAGTGTAAAGAAAACGGCAGAATTATCGGTACCTGAATTACTAGAGATTATGAAAGCCCGGGTCAAGGTTTTCGTAGTCGAACAGGAGTGTCCTTATCAAGAAATTGATGATCAAGATGATGACGCCCTTCATATGATTCTACGAGTTGATGGGCGGTTAGCAGCTTATACCCGGATCGTTAAGAGTTCTGAACCGGGCTATATGAGCTTTGGCAGGGTTTTAGTGGTCAAGGACTTTCGAAAACAGCATCTGGGTCGGGAAATCGTCAGTGCAACGATTGAAGAAATTGAACAGGATTTCCCGGGAAATAATATTAAAATTGCCGGCCAGTCTTACCTGCAAAAATTTTACGAATCGTTTGGTTTTAAGCCGGTCTCGGATGTGTATTTAGAGGATGGCATTCCCCACATTGATTTCGAACTGAAGGTCGTGGAGTAGGGGCTAGATGATGACTGTGATTACAGAATATATCGCTAAACAACCGCAAGAACACCAGCAGCAACTGATAAAATTATATCGGTTACTGAAGACAGTTTTGCCCAATGCAGAAGAACGGCTTTCTTATGGGATGCCGGCATTTTTCCAACCCAAAGCGGTGCTCTATTTTGGTGCCAATCAGCATCATATTGGCATCTACCCAACGAGTGAGGGCATTGCGTTTTTATCAGCTGAATTGGCTGACTACCAAACCACCAAAGGCAGTTGGCACGTTGCGTATGACAAACCACTACCTGAACAGTTAATTATTAATCTGGCGCAGCATCGTCTAACGGTTGTCCAGCAAGGCTAAATTATAATTCTGGGGAGTTTTCAGTATGACAGCAGTCACCATTGAACCAGCTAATGAAAATTCAGATTTTGATGCTATTCGTCAGGTTTATTACCAGACCTGGCTGGCAACTTATCAAAATCAGTTACCAAGTACCATTTTAAAAAGATTAACCCCGGCAACGTGGCAGCCTGAACAACGCTGGCAAAATATGCAGTTAGCGCTAACGGATACGAATCAGATTGTCGGCGTGTGTAGCTACGGACCAGCTAGATTAGCTGCTTGGTCAGCATATGGTGAGCTTTATTCCATCTATATTTTGCCAGAATACCAGCATCAAGGGCTTGGTAAGCGGTTGATTGAACCGGTACTGAAGGCGTTAACTGCTAAGTATCAGCAGATCTATCTTGAGGTTTTAACGACTAACCTTAGTGCGCAACAATTTTACACTCGAATGGGATTTTATCAAACTGAAACTAACCGTGTCACTAATGTGCCGGGTGGTAAACTAAGAACAGCTGTATTTGAAATGGCATCAGCGGATAATGTTAAAAATGAGGTGAATAAATGAGCTATCAAGTTGATTTTAAAAACGTTGAACAAACTGGCTTAGAGGCATCACCAGTCGCACCAGCACTAGCTGGGTTACGCGCTAACGAGGCACGGTATTTTTGGAATAAATACAAGCACGAATACGTGACGGAACCAGCTAGTGAACATCCAGAGTTAGTGGACTATGTTAATGATGTGTTGTCAGAGCGGGACTTGAAGATTCAATCTAAACCCTTAGAAGTTTCACAGTTCGAGGTTGAAGGGACTAGATGGACCTATGTATTCTATGAGAGCGGATTGGCGATCAACGTCATGTACGCTTTAGATCCTGATGGAAAACGGTCGGTTGGCTTTAAGCTTTCAGATGGTATGGCAGTACCAGTGGAACTTGTAGATAAATTTAAATTTGCCCGGCAGAAATCTAAGTTAGCAGGAACCATTCGTGGCAGCTATTTCAAAATCAAAAAAGAACATTAAAAAACGTCATCTCAAATTTTGAGATGACGTTTTTTAATAGACCTTCGTTACTGTTAATAAATTTTAGCGACTTGCGCTTGAGCAGCTTCGTGTGCCATAAATTCATCATAGGTGGTATCGGCACGGTCAACCACACCCTTAGGACCAACTTCAACGATATGGTTAGCAATCGTTTGAATAAATTCATGATCATGGCTGGTAAAGACCATTGAACCACTGAAATCAACCAAAGCATCGTTTAAACTCGTGATGCTTTCCAGATCCAGATGGTTAGTTGGGTCATCTAGCAAGAGGACGTTGGCCTTGCTTAGCATCAATTTAGAAAGATAACTGCGGACTTTTTCGCCCCCAGAAAGGACGGGAACTTCTTTGAGCACTTCATCACCCTTAAACAGCATCTGACCGAGAAAACCACGCAGAAAAGTGTTGTCACTCTCTTCTTTGCTGGCGTATTGACGCAGCCATTCGAGAATGTTCAGATTTTCGTTGCTAAATTCGGGATTTAAATCCTTAGGCATGTAAGCCCGGTTAGTTGTGACACCCCAAGTAATTGAGCCGGTATCGGGTTCCATCGTGCCAGCCAGAAGTTGCATCAGAATACTAGTGGTCACATCGGAACGTGAAATTAACGCTGCCTTATCGCCAGGACGGAGGATGAAGTTAACGTTATCGAGCACTTGGTGACCATCAATCGTCTTGCTGACATTTTCAACCCGCAGTAAATCATTGCCTAATTCGCGCTCAGGCGTGAATTTGATAAATGGGTATTTACGAGAACTGGGTTTGATGTCGTCTAAGGTAATCTTATCGAGTTGTTTTTTCCGAGAAGTTGCTTGCTTAGATTTTGAGGCGTTTGCTGAGAATCGCGCGATGAAATCTTGCAACTGTTTAATTTGTTCTTCTTTTTTGGAATTAGCTTGGTTACGCAGCTTTAAGGCGAGTTCTGAACTTTGTAGCCAGAAGTCATAGTTACCAACGAAAAGTTGAATTTTACCAAAATCTACGTCGCACATATGGGTGCAGACGGCATTTAAGAAGTGACGGTCATGGCTGACAACTAAAACGGTGTTGTCGTAGCCAGCTAGGAAGTTTTCTAGCCAGCTGATGGTCATGGGATCCAAACCGTTAGTCGGTTCGTCCAGAAGTAATACGTCAGGCTTGCCAAATAGTGCTTGAGCTAGTAAGACTTTGATCTTTTCACTTTCTGGCAGGTCTTTCATCAGTGTTTGCTGCTGATCTTCAGCAATACCCATGGATTGAAGCAATTGGTTAGCATCACTTTCAGCGTTCCAGCCGTCCATTTCAGCAAATTCGCCTTCAAGTTCAGCAGCTCTGATCCCGTCTTCATCGGAAAAGTCGGCTTTGGCATAGAGCGCGTCCTTTTCGGTCATGACTTGATAGAGGTGTTCATAGCCTTGCAGAACAGTGTTCAAGACGGTTTGCTCATCAAAGGCAAAGTGATCTTGTTTTAAACTACTCATGCGTTCGTTTGCGCCCATTGAAACAGTTCCGGTAGTAGGGGCCAATTGACCCTCTAATATTTTAAGAAAAGTTGATTTGCCGGCTCCGTTAGCACCAATAATGCCGTAACAGTTGCCGGGAGTAAATTTTAAATTAACGTCATCATACAGTTTACGGTCCGAAAAACTCATGGACACATTGGTTACAGTTAACAAAGTTAGTACCTCACTTTTTGGTTGTCGAAATCAAGAAACGTGAATCCGTCCCTACATAGTATCAGATTTACCCGCCAGTTTCCATCGAAGAGACGTGAGAAATGTATTTATCGGGTAAAAAAAGGACCTCCGAATTTTTAATTCAGAGATCCTTTTGGATATTTAAATGCAGAAAAGATTACTTTGCGGCTTTTTTAGCTTCCTTAGCTGCTTCTTTATGACGCATTTCCATTTCAATCTCTTCAAGTGTTTTGCCACGGGTTTCAGGAACCGCGTAGATAACAAAGAAGATTGAGACGATGGCGAAGAAACCAAATACTAAGAATGGACCACCGACGTTGTTGTGGAAGAAGGTCAATAATACTAAGAAGAATTGTGAAACGATGAAGTTACCGATCCAGTTAGCAGCTGAACCAATTGAGTTACCAATCCCACGAACGTTCAATGGGAAGATTTCACCTAACATTAACCAGCAAATAGGACCCCATGAAACCGCGAAACCGATGATATAAATGGCAATTAAAATCATCGTTGGTACCGCAGCAGCCTTAACACTCATAGTGAAGTTCAGGAATGATAAGATGAAAATTGAAATTGTCATGACGATTGAACCGAAGAGCAAGATGGTCTTACGGTTAAACTTATCCATGATTTTATATGCCACAACCGTGAACACGAAGTTGACGATCCCAATACCAACGGAAACCCAAATCGCATCACCGTCTGGAAAACCAAATCCTTTAATAAAGACTTGTGGTAAGAAGTAAATAACAGAGTTAATACCAACTAATTGTTGTAACAGCATTAAACCAATGGCAACCCCAACAGCTGGACGGGCAAAGGTGAATAATTCCTTAATGCCACCCTTAGGCTGATTAGCAACGGCTTGGATGTCAGCTAATTCCTTATCGGGATCTTGATCGGTCTTAGCACGCAGATCATGCAAGACTTCTTTGGCTTCATCAACTTTACCTATTTCAACCAAGTATCTTGGGGATTCAGGTAAGACTAATGAACCGAAGAACAGGCAAAGTGCAGGAATCAAAGCTGATCCTAACATCCACCGCCAATCACGGATACCTAACAAATTATGTCCTAAGAAGCCTAAGTTAGATACATAAGCTAACAGAATACCTGCCGTAACCATCAATTGGAACATGGTCCCAAGTGATCCACGGTGAGGGGCATCAGCTAGTTCAGCCAAGTAAGCTGGTGTTAATGCAGAAGCAGACCCAACGGCGAACCCTAAGATAATCCGGGCAATAACCATTGAGACAAATCCTGAAGCGGTCATTGATAATCCTGAACCAATTAAAAAGAGGATAGAAGCAAACAGTAAAAGCCGCTTCCGACCAAATTTATCTGATAAAGAACCAATTGACAAGGCACCAATTGAGGAACCAATTAGAACGGACGAGGTAATGAAACCAGTCTGTTCAATATTTAGACTGAAATTGTGTTCAATCAGTGATGATGCACCTGAAATAATACCAGTATCAAATCCAAATAAAAGGCCACCCAGTGCGCCGAAAGTGAATATAAACCAAGTACTTAAATGACGAACACGCACAATAATCTCTCCTAACGTATAATTGCTATAAGTTTTTAACAGTATTAATTGTAGTTCATTATTAAAAAAACACAAACGTTTACATTGCCTATAAGACTAAATTTAAAGCGATTTCATGTTTGGATAGGATAGCGCTTTTTTTCACGAGAAAAAGCGTTAAATTCATGTTAATTTACTCACATGTGCTGCTATCAGCCCATCTACATTCACAAGTCAACGTTTAAGCGCTTGAATATAAATACTATAGGTAAATATTTTTAGCAATTGGTATACCCCAAGAAATTTTTTTATTTTTTTTGGTTGATCAAAAATAACTGGGCAATATGCATTTTTTATTTCATGTGAAACAATTATTCTCTTAATAATACCTTTATCGTTAAAAGTTAACGCGCACTAGTAATTCTCCTTGCTCGGAGAATTACTAGTGCGCGTTATTATCGAAATATTTTTCTCGGGGGGAGTAGCTCTTAATGTTGTTTAAGGTAGCCGCTGTTAGTTACCAACCGGTAACTGTAACGTTTCTTTGGTGTAGGTTGTGATTAAATCCAGTAGATGATGGATATCTTCGGCAGAAACTTCACCAATATTGCCAATCCTAAAACTATCGCATTTTGAAACCTTTCCAGGATAAATGATAAAGCCACGGTCTTTGAGATAGTCGTAAAATGCTCGGAAATCAAAGTCAGTCATTGGAAACTTGAAAGAGGTAATAATTGGTGATTGGACGGACTTATCAATGACTAATTCATAGCCAAGGTCCTGCATGCCTTCACGTAAAAGCGTTTCGTTAGTCTGATAACGATGTGTTCGGACACTTACGCCACCCTCCTGATCGAGTTCTCGTAAGGCCTCAGCAAAGGCGTAAACAACGTGAGTCGGTGATGTAAAACGCCATTTGCCATCATGATTTTCAAAAGTTTGATATTGGGCATATAAATCAAGTGCTAAGGAGCGGGCGTTTCCCTTGGCTTTTAGCAAGGTGTGCTTCTTGGCTAACACGATACTGAAACCGGGTACGCCTTGTATGCACTTATTTGAACTGGTAATGAGGTAGTCAACATGGAGCTGTTCTAAATCAATTGGGACACCGCCAAAACTAGACATGGCATCGACTAATGTAATAATGCCCTTAGCTGCCAAAGCAGGAATGATGGACTCGATTGGATTTAAAATCCCCGTCGTGGTTTCACAGTGGACAACCGCAAAATGGGTGATTTCTGGATGTGCTGCTAGCACCTCTTCTACTGCTGTTAACGTGACAACTTGATCTTCTGGTACTGGCAGTACAACGTGAGGGATTGCTAAATATTCCGCAATTTCGATCATTCGATCACCGTAAGCACCGTTTGCGGCGATTAATAATGTGGCACCTTTCTTCGGAACAGCTGTACCAATAGCAGCTTCAACGCCAAAACTACCGCTGCCTTGCATTAAAATGGCGGTATAATCTGCTTCTGAAGCGTTACCGATCGTCACTAATTCATGACGCACCCATTGTGTAAGTGCCTTGTAATCATCATCCCAAGTACCATGGTCGACTAGCATGGCTTCTTTAACTGCTGAACTAGTTGTTAGTGGTCCGGGGGTTAGCAATAGTGGCGGTTTGTGTTGCTGATCATCAATTGATTCAATCAGTGGAATTAAATCAGTGAGGTTATTAATAATTTCATCGGCCCCAGCTTCTTTGAGGATTGCAGCTGCTTTGATTCGGTATCGAGCACGTTCTTCAACATTCAATTGATTGAATTCCTGTTGAGACAGTCCAATTAAATTACCGCCCTCGGCCACACCGATAGAAATTGTGCCGGCATTTTTACCTTCTAGGACATCGTTGACGGTATCGCCAACTTTAATCACGTGAGTTGGATCAGCAATCGACATTTTCTTCACAGCAAGATCAATCATGTCTGATTTGGGGCGACCAACGAGATTGGTTTGTTCTGAGGTGATGTTATAGATTGGTTTGTAACCTTGCTCAGCTGCTAAAGGCAGTATTTGATCAAGCATCGCTTGTGTATATCCCGTTGTGGTTGCCAATTGAATATGATGTGAGTTAGCGAACTTGACTAATTCAGTTACACCGGGCTTTAAATCAGCGGTTGCGACCAATACTTTGTTGATTTCAAGCTGAAACTGAGCATAAATTGTTTCCGTGGCATGGGTTAGCGGAATGGTAGGATGGTTGGCTTCCCAAGAACTTGAAATCTCGTGTTCTTGAAGTAATTTACGTACGTGGGTCATTTTATCTAAGCCGACATCTTGACGGATAGTTGCTTCGCTCAGATCAATGTTGAAGTGAGCGAAGGCGTTTTTAAAGGCGATGATGGGCGCCCGACTGCCATAATCAACAGTGGTACCGGCCCAGTCTAATACAATGGCTTCAATCATAAATTTTTCTCCTAATAGTTAGTTCAACGGCGTTATTCGACTACTGATCAGTAACAGAACGCAGACGATAGGAAATGATTTCCAGTACTAGCGCAAAGGCTAAGATCATATAGACCATGACGCCGACTTCGTGAAAATTGAAATAAAAGCTACTCGACATGAAAAGCTGATAACCGATGCCACCAGCGCCGGCAGCCGCACCCACGGCGATAGCGTCCGCAAAGTTAATCTCAAAGCGAATAAAGGTCCAACTGAAGTAACTTGCACTATGCCCTGTCAAGTTGACAAATGAAATAATATAAAGTTTTATGTGTTCCTAAGCGGCTTCACTCCAGTATTCGTCTGGAGTGAGGCCGTTTCT
>NZ_BJDO01000025.1 GCF_005405185.1 Secundilactobacillus hailunensis | reverse complement strand
CCTCAATTATTAAGTGTTCATCATCTATTCCTAACAACATTTTCGTAGTATCATTTGACATAGGGCATTTCCTTTCTTGACTTAATTCTGTGGTGGGAGTAAGTTAACGGACGGGAGATGTCCGCTTTTTTATTCTAATGATAAACAAAAAATCTGTCATCAGTAATAGATAAAAATCTATTACCAACAACAGATATTGTAGAACCAAATTATTTTTCCCTGAGTCCCTTTCACTATCTATTTAATCTAATTTAAAATACTTATCCACAAACTCAGCCACACCGTCTTCTTCATTAGTCCCAGTGTGATATTTCGTCAGAGCGGTAATTGCCGGTTGCGCATTCGCCATTGCCACACCGATCTCGGCACTCTTCAGCATACCGGCATCGTTTTCGGCGTCACCAAAGGCCATGAGATTACTTTCATCCCAGCCAAAATGCTGCAGTAATGCATGCAGCCCAACAGACTTATCCGTTGTGGGACTTAAGAATTCCAGAATATGCGGTTGTGAGCGGGCAACGTGATACTGTTTTTTAAGTTCCGGGGTTAGACTAGCAACCATCTTATCCAAAATAGCCGGCTTTTGAGCAGCCACCACTTTGGCGTAGAGCTGATCAGGTAGTTCATCAAACGTCATCGGTTCAAATTTGATCCCGCCACCAAGCTGATAAATTGATTTAACCAGATCCGTAATCGGATAAACCTGATCAAAATTCAAAATATCCAGTGGAAAGTCGTTGGCCTTGCTAAATTCATGTAATGGCACTAGATCAGCCTTACTCAAACCTTGCTTCGCCAGCGTCTTCCGGCTGGTATTATTAATCACCAAAGCGCCATTAAAGGTAATCGTAAAATCAGCGGGATCCGTCAGCCCCAGCTGTTCAATGTAATGCCAAATCGCGTTAATGGGTCTGCCAGTACATAAAACCACTTTCACACCCTTTGCAGATAGTTTCTTTAAGGCTAGTTCGTTCACCTTACTGATTTTTTTATCATTCGTCAGTAACGTATTATCCAGATCCAGAGCCACTAATTTAATCATTTCATCCACCTCGTCGTTAAAATTTTCACAATAGGTTTAGTATAACTCATTTAGCGCGCTTTGAGAAAATCTTCCATCACTGCCAGGACGCCACTGTCGTTATTCGTTAACGGTGTAATCAAATCAACCTGCTGCTTAACCGACTCCGGCGCGTTTTTCATGACGTAACCGTAGCGCGCCTTTTGCAGCATTTCGACATCATTGCCGCTGTCACCAAAGGCCAGTGTTTCACTGTAGTTGATCTGCCATTGCTGCTGTAATTTAGCCAGACCGTAAGCCTTATTCACGTGGGGTAAAATGACATCGATACCGCCCAGACCACTGGAGGTCGCCCGTAACTGTCCCTTGAAAGCTTGGTTAACTAGGGTCTCTTGTGCTGAAACGTCAAACGATGGCCAGGTAATATCGATCTTATAAATGGCATCAGTCACTTCCGCCAGATCCATAACGTGAGTTAAATTACCGTAAAAATAACTAGACTGTTTAAACCGTTTGGCGACTGGCAGAATTTCCGTCCAAGCAGCCTGACGACCCGAAAACAGCACCCACGCTTGCTTGAATAAGGGCTGGCTGCTCATCCAGTTTAAAAAAGCCTTCAATAAAGTGTGGGGAATCACGTCTTCACTGATGGTCTGCCCATTTGACACAATGTGCGCGCCATCTTCAGCGAGATAAGTAATATCGCCGTCCATTCCGGTAAAATACTGCGGTAAATGCGGGTACTGATTGCCGCTAGCAACCACGAAGCGGACTTTTTGTGCCTGCATAGCGGTCAGCAATCGCTGAAACCGCGGTCGGTCATAGTCACTATGATCATTTAAAAAAGTTCCGTCCATATCAGCCGCAATTAATTTAATGGCCATTCAATCATCCTCCGTGACTCATTCTGCTTTAGCTGGTGCCCAGTGCCAAGGATCCTGACGCCACTGCTGCAGCGAATTTAACTCTGCCTGGGTAATATCCTGGTTTTCGTTTGCCAACTGAATCAGCGTACTGTAATTGGTCAGGGTATGCAAGGAAAGCCCAGCGTCGGCAAAGTTAGTCGCGCTGTCTGGTAATTCATACGAAAAGATACCCAAAACGCCCAGTACTTTTGCACCCGACTTTTGAACCGCTTTGGCCGCACTCAAAACGCTACCGCCAGTCGAAATTAAATCATCGATCAAAACCACTTTATCCGTTGGCAAGACTTGACCCTCAACTTGCTTACCGGTCCCGTGATCTTTCGGCTTTGACCGAACGTAGCTCATAGGCAAACCCAATTTATCAGCGACGATGGCGGCGTGGGGAATACCAGCCGTTGCGACGCCGGCCACTACAGTTGCTTCAGGAAAGGTAGCCTTAATGTAGGCTGCCAGGCCGTCAGCAATATGCGTCCGCACTGCTGGAAAAGCAATCGTTCGCCGATTATCCGTGTAGATCGGTGACTTGATTCCGCTAGCCCATGTAAAAGGCTGCTTGGGCGACAACGTCACTGCATTGATATCGATCAGGTCTTTAGCAATTTGACGCGCAATTTCTGTCATGATTTATTTCTCCCATTCTTGTGCAATTTTTCCATAAGCAGCGACTGGATCAGCCGCCTTAGTGATCGACCGGCCAACCACCAGACCATTACTGCCTAATTCGGCAGCCTGTGCTGGTGTGACGACCCGCTTTTGATCATCCGCACTGTCACTTTCTAGCCGAATACCAGGATTGATGCAAAGAAAGTCATCGCTAGTTGAACGGTGGATCATCGGGTCTTCTAGCGCTGAAGAAATCACGCCGTCCGCCCCACTGGATTGCGCCAATTGTGCGTAATGCCGCACCGATTCCGTTAAACTAGCGTTGACCAGCTGTTCTTCACGCATCTGTTCTTCAGAGGTTGAAGTCAGCTGCGTGATTGCCAGTAACTTAGCCGGTTTAACGCCAGCTTTTTGACTGCCCCGCAGTAAACCAAGTTTAGCTCTACGAATCATTTCCGCACCACCGGCCGCGTGGACGGTTACCATGGACACTTCTTGCTGACCCAGCTGATACATGGCCTGCTCAACAGTGTTGGGAATATCGTACAGTTTTAAATCAAGAAAAACCCGAATGCCCCGTTTCCGTAATTCCGCTAAAATTTTAGGCCCTTCAAAGTAAAATAATTCCATTCCAACCTTCACAAATAACTGGTCTTGATGCTCGAACCGATCCAGAAAAGTGAACACTTGATTTCGGTCCTCAAAGTCTAATGCAATAATGATGGGTCGCATGGTGATCTCCTTTCAATACAAAAAAACCGTCTAGCTCGAGCGCTAAACGGTTCACTGGTCCCACTAAAAGTGGGCTTCATCCGTAAACTTGTTAGTCTCTCTGGGCTAAGTTAAAGATATCTTGCATTGAGTTTACATCAGTTCGCTAGTCACCGTCAAGATATCCTTGTATTCGTCAACAAACTATGTCACAATACCCCCAATGGCTAGAACCATAGCCGTAAAAATAATAAGTGCCTGTGAGCACTCATTTTGGAGGCAACTGAATATGGAAACAACTGCACAACACCACGCGCTAAGTAAGAACCAAAAGTGGACGATTGCTTCTACCTCGGCGGGATTTGCACTGGAGAACATGGACGTTTTATTTCTCTCCTTCGCACTTTCTTCCATCATCGCTGATTTACATATCAACGGTGCCCAGGCAGGGCTGATTTCATCGATCACTAATTTGGGAATGCTAGTGGGCGGTATTTTTTTTGGCGTCATCGCTGACCGTTTCGGACGCGTCAAAACGTTCACGTACACCGTCTTTATTTTTGCCATTGCCACTGCTGCCATGTACTTTGCTAATAGCATTACTTTAATTTATCTTTGCCGCCTGATTGCCGGTATCGGCGCTGGTGGTGAATACGGGGTTGGCATTACCCTGATTGCCGAAAACTTCAGCCATCATAAGATCGGTAAAATGACCTCGATTGCGGCCATTGGCGGCCAAATAGGAGCAATTCTCGCCGCCATTACAGCTGCCTTTATTATCCCCGCCTTTGGTTGGCACGCCCTGTTCTTATTCGGTCTCATTCCAGTGGGGTTGACGTATTTCATCCGTCGTCATCTACATGAAAGTGACGAATTCATAGCGGCTCAAAAAGCCGAAACTGATCCCAATAAGCGGGTGCGCATCAGTGCCTTATTCAAAACGCCCAGATTGGCCTATCAAACCACTGCTCTTAGTGTGATGGTGATCGTCCAAATTGCCGGCTACTTTGGTTTAATGAACTGGCTACCTTCCATTATGCAGCAAAAGCTTCATCTCAGCGTATCTGGTTCTTCCATTTGGATGATTGCCACGATCGTTGGAATGAGCATCGGGATGATGACGTTCGGCAGCATCCTGGATTATTTTGGACCAAGATTAGCATTTGGCATCTTCTTGGTCTGCGCCGCAATATCTGTATTCAGTATCACCCTAGCCTTCAACGAAGTCACCCTACTCCTGGCTGGTGCTGTTCTCGGCTTCTTCTCAAACGGGATGTTCGGCGGTTACGGTGCCGTGATTTCCCGCCTGTATCCAACCGAGGTCCGTTCCACTGCTAATAACGTGATTGTCAACGTTGGTCGGGCCATCGGCGGCTTTTCCAGTGTTGCCATCGGTTTTCTAATGGACCATTACAGCTTGATCGTCGTCATGGGCTTCCTGTCCGTCCTTTATATCATCAGTCTTTGCACCATGCTCACGATTCCTAATTTAAAAAAATTAGGCCGTGCTGAGGCGCGCTGAGGAACCAGTGCCGTCTTGCAAAAGCAGGCAACTCCGTGTACACTTTAATTTAGAACTAAACGTTATCTGGGGTGCCTTTTGGCTGAGATACACCCATTGAACCTGATCTGGTTAATACCAGCGAAGGGAGCATAATGTATTCATTTTTCGATTACTAAAAGAAGCCAAAAGGACGAGTCAAAGATAAGCGTTTATCTTTGACTCGTTTTTAGTTTGGAAAACGTTTAGTTACTAAACTATGGAGGTTTCATACTTATGAAATATTCAAATGCTTGGCATTTACGCGACATTATTTTATTAACTTTAATTGCAATCTTCTTTGGGGTCATTTACTGGATCGTCGGCCCGGTCTACAACTTGCTAACGGTGGCTCTGACACCAGTTGGTCTGGGACCCGCAGCTAACGATATTCTAATGGGCATCTGGGTCATGGCCGGTCCCTTATCTGGTTATGTCTTTAAAAAAGTCGGCTCAGCTACGTTAGGTGAATTTTTAGGTTCAGTTGTCGAAATGTTTCTCGGCGGTCAATGGGGTGCCAGCACCATGATCTCCGGTGTCGTTCAAGGCATCGCTTCCGAACTGGGCTTTACCTTTACCGGCTATAAACGCTACGACTGGTTTAGCCTGAATCTCAGTGTGCTGACCACCACCATCGTCACCTTTGGCTGGGACATGATTCGTAACGGTTACGCAAAGTACAATATCGGTTTGCTGATTGCACTGTTCGTTATCCGTCTGATTTCAACTTGGATCTTCGCTGGTGTGCTGACTAAGGCAATCGTTAAATTACTGGATCGGACACATTTGATGCAGACCCAAACCCGCTAGAATTGAGGTAACTTCATGGCAACTATTGCGGTCAATCATTTATCATTTTCCTACCCGACTGAAGATGGTCAAAAACCGTTAACTTTAAACGATCTTTCAGCCACCTTCCCTAGTGGCGGCTTTTCACTGCTCACGGGGCCTTCCGGTTCGGGAAAGTCCACCCTCATGAAGATCATCAGTGGCCTTTACCCGAAATTTAGCGGTGTCATTACCGCGGGTGAAGTTCGTTTAAACGACACCAAAATCAGCGACATTCCGGAAAGTGACCGAGGTCAGCTGGTGGCGATGATGTTTCAAAACCCCAACCAGCAATTTGCCATGGACACGGTGGAACGGGAACTGATCTTTGCGTTGGAAAATCAGCAGGTCGCCCCCGACCACATGATGGCTAGAGTCGACCGGGCATTAGATTACGTTGAGATCACTGACTTGCGGCACCGACAGCTGAACAGTTTGTCGGGCGGCGAAAAACAAAAAGTCGCCTTAGCCGTGATCATTGCCATGCGCGCGGATACCATCCTATTAGATGAACCGTTTGCCAGCGTTGATCCGGTTGCCCGACAGCTCTTATTATCCAAGCTGTCTCGGCTGCAGCGTGAAGAACACAAAACAATCCTGATCTCTGATCACGACTTGGAAGACTACGATCAATACATTGACCACCTGTTCGTACTTAATGGTACTGGTGATTCACTAACCCTGCTCGATCAGAAGGCTGCTCAGCAAAAAATGGCCGCCTTTCAGCGTCAGGATACTTCCAATAAGCAGCTGCAATTGCCAACAACCACTGATCAAGCCGTGATTGCTGCGCACCAGTTGACCCTCACTGCGGGCAACGCGACCCTGATTTCACAACCAGCAATGAACTTTTTCAAACACCACATTACGCTACTAACAGGTGCCAACGGGACCGGCAAGTCGACTTTACTACTCGCAATTTCTAAATTACACCAGTACTCCGGCTCGCTGTTACTCAATCAAAATGAAGTTGCTAAAATGCATCGCAAACAGCTCTATCAGCAAGTAGCTCTAATTTTTCAAGATGCGGACCAGCAGTTCTTAAACGTGACGGTCGCAGAGGAATTGGCACTGTCCCTCAAAAACAGTCAGCAACCAACGTACTTTATGGACCGGATACCAGGATTCTTAAAGCAACTGCATTTAGAGCAATTACAAGATCACGTGGTTTACACCTTAAGCGGCGGTCAGAAAAAGAAACTGCAGATCTTAGAAATGTTGATCATGGCGACACCGGTCGAGCTATTCGATGAACCGTTTACTGGCCTTGATTTCACTTCATTGCAAACCGTCATGGCAATCATGAAAACCGTTGCTCATGATTGTCAGCAGACCATGGTCATTGTCAGTCATCAGCTGTTCGGTCTGGACGCCTTGGTCGACTATCACGTAACGCTTAAAAATCAGCAATTACAATATGTGGGGGGGTTAGCGTGAACCCGAGTTTCAAATTCTTATTAGCAGTGCTGATTGCACTAGAAATTTCTTTCACCAGTACTTGGATCGTGAATCTTGCACTGGCAGTAATTGGGCTGCTGCTCATTCTCACCAGCCGCCCCACTTTCAAACGACTCATTCTGTTGTTCTTTGTCCCATTGATTCCAGCTTCGGCTCTGGCAGTGGCGATTTTACTTCAGTCAAATGCTGGTATCCACTTTGCTTTAGTCCTGTTTACTCGGATCTACGCCTACGTGTTCGTTGGTTCAGCAGCCACTTTGACCACCACCGTTTCTGATTTGGTGATGTCTTTGGAACAAAACGCCCACATTCCCAGTAAATTTGCGTACGGCTTTTTAGGTGCGTTTAATTTGTTACCTAAAATTGTCAGTGAAGTCAACATCATTCGGGCCGCCGGTAATATGCGCGGACAAGCCCTGCATATCTGGTCACCGCAATTATATTTTAAAGCAATTCTAGCTTCCTTAGACTGGTCAGAAAATCTAGCCGAAGCCATGACGTCCCACGGCTTTTCTGAAGAAGCTCCCCGCACTTATTTCAAGCGGATCCGTGTCCGCTGGTGGGACTGGCTTGTTTTGATTGGCAGTCTGGTACTGTTGCAAGTGGCCCTGTTTGGTTTTCATCTCCAGTAATATGATTACCGCATTTAACGTAAAAGAATTATAATATAAGTTAAAGAAGGTGATCATTATGGCTCGAAAACCACTTAAATTCACGACAGCATTTGGGGTAACCGTAATGGTACTGGGGGTATTGCTTGAATTTGGCGCATTTTTCTATCATGCAGGCAGTATGGTCAGTGCTGAGACCGTCTTTACCGGTGCCATTATGCTGACCATTGGCCACGCATTTTTCGGGATTGAAAATCTCTATTTATCTTTGCTGTTAACCCTTTTTAGTTCCGTTGGTATTGGTTATTATGTATTTGTTCAAACCACTAGCTGGCTGTGGACGGTGATTGCCACTATCGCATTCTTTGCCTTTATTGTCGCGCTGTTTGGATTCAGATCATCGATCCGCGAAAAACACGGTATGTGGTAGTGACTGGGTATCAGCTAATGCTGCTTAAATATGTCTATTGAGTCACTAAAATAACCTGCTGGTCGTCAGTGAATAACGATCAGCAGGTTATTTGTATGTTCTTTAAATTTAATAAGCATTCCCAACGACTGTGTAAGTAGCGCCACCGTCAACTGACTTTAGCAGCTGCCCGTTGGTATTGGTCTTAAACCAGGCCACTGTCGGACTGGTGCTCGGATCGGCACCCTTAGCCTTCATGTTAGGTGACTGGTGATTCTCCTGTACGTGAACGGTGTAAGTGCCAGCACCCGACTGACTAAATTGAAACGCCAGGTCTTGAGGCGCGTATTGACCGCTCAGCGTCTGAGAAATTTTACTTGCCACCGACTGCTGCGTAACTGTCGGATGCGTTTGCGTCATTTTAGTCTTAGCGCTACTGGTCTTAGTTGGCTGCTGTGAAGTCACAGGAGACTTCACTGAACGCGCACTGGAATTTGCGGGTTGGGAAGAAGCAACTGACGATGCCGAATCAGAAGACGACTGAACAGTTGAAGACTGACTCGTCACACTGCTGCTCGCAACCTTATTTTTTACGACCTTGCTGGTTTTCGGCCTATTAGATGACGCCGAATGCGACTTGGTCTGTGACCCGCAGCCACCTAGCAACCCCAAAACTGCCAATGGTAATACGACTTTAATTACTGGTTTCATCATTTGTAATCGGCAAGCTCAGCCCACGGAGTCTGCCTCTCCCCCCTTACTTATTTACGCTCATTATAACATGCGCGCAAACGGATAGGCGGATCCTGCGAACCGTTATTTAACGCTCCCAGCAAAGTCTGGCATAAAGGCGCTACTGATGGTTTCAATATCAACGTTTTGCCCTGGTTGCGGCGCTGCTACAAACTGGTGATTACCGATGTAGATCGCCACGTGATGGGTCCCACCATCTGCACCCCAGAAGAGTAGATCCCCCGGTTTAGCTTGTGAGACGGGCTTCTTAGTGACCTTAGATTCCTGAGTCACCGTGTAGTGGCCTAAATGAATATCGGCTACGTGCGCGTAAACGTAATCCGTTAAACCAGAACAGTCCATTCCTTGCAATGATTCACCGCCCCAGACATAGGGAATGTTCATAGAAGCTAACTTCTTAGCTAAATTCACAACGGCTGTTGCACGTGACGAATTGGCAGTCTCACCGTCATTCGCAACGGTCTTAGCATGACTATTCGTAGTCCCAGACGTCGTTGAACTAGCTGCAGTCGAATGTGTGTCGGCTGTCTGATCAGAATGTGTGGTACTTGTAGACGCAACTTTATTCGATTTATCATTGCTCTCAACGTTTTCAACAGCATCGTGAGCTGCTTGGGCAGCTTCTTGATGAGGTAAGGCTTGGATCGTGGCGGCTGATGCAGTGGTAACCGTGGCACCAAATAAGGACACGGCAGCTGTGAGTATCAGTAAACTCTTTGTCATTTTCATAAGTATCACCTCATATTAAGTATTTAATAGTATTAATAATACAGGAACAGTATCACGAAAAGATTACAGCTAAATTGAGTTTGTGTAACATTGATCTTTTGACACCTGACGACTCACTCCAGTCCCCCTTTAGACACCCGTCACTACCGGTTTTGATTTCCCTTAATATCGGTTCTTTTACGAGTTGCGCCCTAATTCTTTGGCGCACTCGCTAAAATCGTATATAATGAAGTATAGGCATTAGTTGTGTTTAGTTTTAAGTCATATCAGGTGGAGGTATATTATGGAGCAAGAAGTTAGCGGTATTGCGGAAAAAATCATTCAATATCAAAAGAAACATAATCTTACAGATACTGAACTGGCCTTAAATCTTCACATTACGGTTGAAAGATTACACAATATCAAGTCACAGGAAAGCGACGCAACAACTGAAGAAGCTGCGGCATTGAATCATTTTATCGGCGTCAACTAAGTCGTCGCTAGCATTCAAATAATTAAATGTTATGCAGCATTAAAAACAGCCTGTCTATCAGTTTTTCCTGATAAACAGACTGTCTTTTTACGCTCACATCACTTTTTCAAATGCCCGATAAGTACCTTCATCAAAGGCTACCATGGTGACCTGGAGCGTTGCCTCAAAATGACGAATGGTTGATACGGCAATCTCGCAGGCTTTGTCTAATGGATAGCCATAGATGCCCGTACTGATCGATGGAAATGCAACCGTCTGGCAATGATTTTCCACCGCCCGTTTTAAACTATTCTCATAGCAGTTTCGTAGCAGCTTAGGTTCTTCAAACGACCCATCACGCCAGATTGGACCCGCCGTGTGGATAATGATGTGCGCTGGCAGATTAAAGCCGGGCGTCACCTTGGCCTCTCCTGTTGGACAGCCATGCAGCTTGCGACACGCGATATCTAGTTCTGGTCCAGCAGCCCGGTGAATTGCGCCATCAACGCCACCGCCACCAACTAAACCGGTATTAGCCGCGTTCACAATTGCATCACCGCTAAATTGCGTAATGTCACCTTGAATCAATTTTAAATCAGCCATCTTATTCCACTCCTTACTTAGTTCTTCTCGACCACCAGTGCTTCTTTTTAGACTTCGCTTGCGGCCGTTTACGCTTACCCAGCCGTGCCATTCCCACCCGCATTGGATTAGAGGCTAAATCATTAAGGTTCAGCGGCGTCTTTGCGGGAGTTGGTTGATCTTGCGTATCAGAATTTTTCGACTCAGTCATTTTAAAACCGTCTTTCATGTTTTATGCTTATTTTACGGTATAATTAAGTATACTGCCAAATTTATAATTGGTGAATGACGGTGCCTGATAGTTAATGACATTGATCTTTTTAAAGAGGTGGACGTATTGTCTATTCAAATCGTAACGGACTCGACCGTACAGTTAACGTCTGATGAGCTGGCAACATTACCAATCACAGTTGTGCCATTGGTCGTCCGTTTAGGTAAACAAGAATTTTTAAATGATGGTGTTCAAATTACTAATACTCAGTTTCTCAGTCACCTAGTCAACGACGAAGAACTTCCTAAAACCAGTCAGCCTTCAATCGGCCAATTTTTGGAAGTCTTTGATCAGCTTGGTCAAAATGGCGATGAAGTCCTATGTCTGAACCTGACCCATTTTCTGAGCGGTACCGTCAACGCTGCGCGGCAAGCTGCGGAGATGTCTGCTACCAAAGTCACCGTGGTTGATTCGCTTTCGATTGACCGTGGCCTGGCCTTTCAAGTCATTACCGCCGCTAAACTTGCCAAGAATGGTGCCTCGATGGAGACGATTCTTAATGCCATTGACCTGCACCGCTCCCACACCGAAATTTACGTGTTTCTCAACACCCTTGAGAATCTCATCCGAGGCGGTCGGATCAGCAAAGCTGCCGGTGGAATTGCCAACCTGTTAAACATTAAGGTCATGGCAGAGGTTAAAGACGGCGAGTTAAGAGTAGCTGCTAAGGGCCGTGGCAAACGGTTCATTCGTAAAGAAGTGGACGAATTAGTCGACCGTATCCAAACGTTGGCCCCCGCTAAAGTTGGGCTCACTCACGTGGATAACCTAACTCAAGCCAGTGAGGTCGCTAACCGCATCAAAGCAGCGCTGCCAGATACCCTAGTGACCATTCACGAAGCCGGCCCAGTGATCAGTACGTATACCAGCGTGGGCGCACTGGCAATTGAATTTTATACCGATTAACTAAGTCACCATACTATGAAGCTAAAAATCACCTTATCGAGAAGACCAAATTGGTTTTCTTGATTAAGGTGATTTTTCTTTGAGAAATCAAGAATTCACCTTCTGATTTTGACCAGCCTTTTCACGCCGTTCTGTGATATAACAGATATAATTCACTGACAAAGTTAAATATTATTGAACCGATAATAAATGATTAATTCTGAAAGCCGGTCATTATCTTGAACGTTTTTCGTAGTACCTTTTCTTCACTTCGAAATCGAAATTTCCGTTATTTTTGGTTTGGTCAAATCATCTCGGTGATGGGCACCTGGATTCAACGCACCGCCCAGACCTGGCTCGTGTACCAAATGACCAACTCGGCATTCCTAGTCGGCGTTTTAACCGCTTGTCAATTCATTCCGATCCTATTATTGACACTGATTGCCGGCACCGTGATTGATCGTCATCCCAAAAAATTGATCCTTCTAACAACTCAAACCGGGTTCCTAATCTTGGGTGTCGTCATGACTATCTTGGTCTACGCCAAAATCGTCCAGTATTGGCAAATTTTGTTAATTGCGATTCTCCACGGGATGCTTCAAAGTTTTGATACCCCCACCCGTCAGTCCTACGTCGTGGAGCTTGTCGGCCAAAAAGATTTAATGAACGGCATTTCGCTTAACTCCACCGTCTTTAATTTAGCCAAAATTGCTGGACCATCCCTAGCCGGCATCCTCATGGTCAAATTTAGCGTTGGCTTCTGTTTTCTCGTTGACTCAATCAGCTATCTAGCCGTCTTACTGGGACTATTCTTGATTCAGCAGACGCCAGCGTTAATTGCCAAAACCCAAAAGCGCTATCTTTGGAAAGATGTCAAGGAAGGCCTCGCTTATGTCTGGCAACACGCTGCCGTCCGCATGAGTGCCGAATTAATGCTCATTGTCTGCACACTCAACTACAACAATAACGTCATCATCCCAATATTTGCGAAAACCGTGCTCAATTCTGGCGCGCAAGCCTATGCCAGCCTGCTATCAGCCACTGGTATTGGTTCGTTGATTGCAGCGTTTCTGATGAGTTACCTTTCCCGCTTTGGCCTGCAGCGCAATATCTACCTAGCTGTGGGGCTGGGAACGGCTACGCTACAAACGTTAATGATCTTTGTTCACAGCTATCCCCTGGCCATCGCGATGATGGTTGCCATTGGATTTTGCAACATGGTCTTTCTTAACCAATCAAACGCCTCGTTTCAATTTTCGATTCCCAACGGTCTTCGTGGTCGGGTGATGAGTATCTATGTGCTGCTTAACCAGGGAACCACGCCAATCGGCAGCCTATTTGTCGGCAGCGTGATGGACGTTTTCTCTGGGGCATGGGGATTCCCATCTTGTGGCATTCTGGCATTACTGTTACTAATGCCAGTCTTGTATTTGAACAGGAATCTAGTAGGAAAATGGCTACATCCTACGCAACGGTAATTTGATAGAAAAATCAAAAAGCCAATTCTCAGTCTTATACTGAGAATTGGTTATCTAGATCTAAAATCTATTTATTTAAAAGCTGTTACTGCTGTCGCTTCTGCTTCACAGCTCGATTCCGCTGACTATTTTCTTCGTGCTGCCGTTTTTGCTGCTCTTTTTTAAGCCGCTCGATGCGTTCCGCTTCAGCTTTTTGCGCTTGCTGCTTCGCAAGCGATTTGAGTTTGTAATAGTTATAGAACGCGACCAGCGCAAACCCAATGATCACTTGAAACGGAAAGGCGATCAGGGTCATGATCGAATAGGGCTGATGCGTGAACTGCGGTGACAATAAATCATACAAGATTAACAAAATGACCATGGGCACGATAATTTGCATCGTGTCTTTGAACCACTTAGGTAGCTGTTGCCATTTTTTCATCAACGGATATCCCCCCTAAAGTTCACCCTGATTACGCAACTGTTTCTCAGTTAGCATAGCGTCCAAATAATCAAACGCAACCTCATCAATGTCACTTAATTCGATGAGTGTTCCCATCGTGTCAATGACCGTTCCCTGTTCAACTAAGTGAAAGATAATTTCGGTGCCGCCAAATTTACTGATGTAGCCAACGACATTGTCATCACCGTTCAACTGGAGCCGAATCACCCGGTGAAATTTACTGGCTTGGCTTAAGACCACCTGAAATAGATCATCGGTGCCGTCAAACAGCCGTTCATCATTTAACTCCGGCTGGGTAACAACGCCTAGCGTCTGATTTAACGCCATGTAAGTTTTCATCACTGCTAAATAATCGGACTGAGTCGTCACTTGTGCGATGGCAGTCAGCTTAACTAACCAATAACCGCCAAACTGACCGGTCATATCAATCAGATTGATCACGACGCTGTTTTCACTGATCGTATTGACCCGGCCAACAAAGAACATCCCTTCGTCTGCTACAGGATTAATGGAAATCAACTGCTGGGTCTGCTCAGCCTGGTGCAGCACTGCGGCAATCTCGGTCAATTTGGTCACCGACACTTTTTTAACGGGCGTCAACGTCTGCAGATAGCCCATAGCAGCCGTCTGCAGGGTCAATTCTTTCCCCTCAAACTCAATTAACACAACATCCTGATATTTGAAGGTTAGTAATGGGTGTTGGTTCAAGTCAAATTTATCAAACACCTGTAAATCAAAATCTTGATCCGAGATTCGGGTGACTTCGCCTTCGTGCAGTTTACCACTCTGCTTATCTAAGACCATAATGGCCGTTTCATCCGCCATAGCGGTTTCTAATACTTGCCGAATCAGTGGGCGTTTTAAATTAAATTCAGTTGTCATCCGACCAAACGTGAAGAAGTGTTCAGCCGTTGCGTTTTCGATTCGAAATCGCATCCCATCAAGATCGTCGCTTTCAAACTCAACGGATTCAATCACCTCAAAGGTGAGATAGACCGCGCCGTCCTCGCTGCCGGTATCATCGAAAGTTGTTAAAATAATCCCCGCATCGTCCACAATATCAACGTACCCCGTATAAACAACATCTTGTTTCACTTGATAAACATTGACTAATGCTTTGCGCTGCAAGGCATATTGCAGATCGTTCATAATTGAATTCATGACGTCCCACCTCTCTGTTCGTTGATTTCATCTAGTATAACACTGAAACTTTACGCTATTTCAAGTTTGAAAACAATCGATTTGCGTTAAAATGTAATTAAAGTTTTGATTCAATAATGAGGAGGGATGATGATGCCAGAAAAGCCACGTAAACCCTATGTATATCATAGCATGCCAAAGATCAAATTGAATGTCAAAACACCCCCTAGTTCAGGCGGTATGATGGATTGGGGACCGCTCTTTGGCTGGGTTAAATCCCTATTTACCAAAAAACCGAAAAAATAATCCCTACTGCTGAATCTAAAAAAAGATTTGACTTCTAAATTAAGACCGTCTATATTAGATGGTAATTAGAAAATGAAATTCTGATGGGAGTAGTACCCAATGCGACTTTACCCAGCGACCTGCATTTAGTGAAAGGCAGGAAAAGTTCAATTTGGCGAATGAACCCGCAAATGATGGTTAGCTGTTCACGCAACTGACCCGCAAGGATGCGTTACCATCCCAGACATCAAAAGGTGTCGTTGAGGCAGTTCATGTGAGTGAATTGCGAAGATGGGTGGTAACACGGCGTTCGTCCCATACTAAGCTTTAGGCTTGGTATGGGACGAACGCTTTTTTCATTTCATTTCTAACACACATATTTTAAAACACGGAATAGCATCATCAATACTAATTTTATTAAGGAGAGATCAATATGGCTGACAAACAATTACATTTTGAAACAAAACAGGTACACGCAGGTCAAGTAGTCGATGAAACGGGTGCGCGGGCAGTACCGATTTACCAAACGACTTCTTACGTCTTCAAGGATGCTGCCCAAGCGGCTGGCCGCTTTGCTTTAACCGATCCAGGTAACATTTACACCCGGCTCACCAACCCAACGACTGCCGTGGTTGAAAAGCGGGTCGCTGCCCTTGAAAACGGGACTGCTGGTGTCGCTTTAGCAACCGGCGCTGCAGCGGTAACGGCCGCTGTTGAAAACGTCTGCAATCAGGGCGATAACATCGTCTCAGCCAGCACGCTTTATGGTGGGACCTATGATTTATTCAGCGTCACGTTGCCTAAACTAGGCATCACCACCACCTTTGTCGATCCTGATGACCCGCAAAACTTTGCCAAAGCCATTGATGAGCATACCAAGGCACTGTACATTGAAACCATTGGTAATCCTGGCATTAACCTCATTGATATTGAAGCCGTGGCCAAAATTGCTCATGACAATGGCATCATCTTGATTGCCGACAATACCTTTGGAACACCATACTTGATTCAACCGTTAGACCATGGTGTTGACGTGGTCGTTCACTCAGCAACCAAGTTCATCGGCGGACACGGGACCAGCATGGGCGGTGTTATCGTTGAAAACGGTAAATTCGACTATGCCGCATCTGGCAAATACCCTGACTTTACGACACCGGATTCGTCATACAACGGCTTAGTTTGGAACAATCTGGCACCCGCAGCATTCACAACTAAGGTTCGTGCCCAAACCTTACGTGATACGGGGGCCGCAATTAGTCCCTTTAATTCATTCTTACTTCTTCAAGGACTAGAGGATCTGTCGTTGCGGGTTGAACGCCACGTTGCCAACACGGAGAAGATCACCCGGTTCTTAAACGACCATCCAAAGGTGGCATGGGTCAACTATCCAGATCTTGAAGACAGCAAATATCACGCTTTAGCCAAGAAGTACTTCCCTAAAGGCACCGGCTCGATCTTCACACTGGGACTTAAAGGCGGTGAAGCTGCGGGGAAGAAATTAACCGAAAGCCTTGATCTATTCTCCTTACTCGCGAACGTTGGTGATGCTCATTCACTCATTATCCATCCAGCATCAACGACCCACGCTCAACTCAATGAAGAACAGTTAAAGCAAACCGGCATCACACCCGATCTCATCCGAATCTCAGTCGGTATCGAAAACGTGGATGATCTGATCGCCGATTTGAAACAAGGATTGGATAAGATTTAGTTCACCAGCAAATGAAGTCCAATTTTTCAAATTCTATTCATTGATAACTGATTAAGACAATTAAAATTGTAACAATTCAAGCAAAAAAGCGTTAATCCAGCCGTCCTAGGCTAGGTTAACGTTTTTTTACGCTACAATAGTTTCCAGTTTTTCCAGCTGATCAATTTCGTAAGTGGGCTTGATTGTGGTTTGGTTAGGCTGATGGGTGGGATTAAACCATACCGAATCCAAACCAAAACCGGCTGCCCCCTTAATGTCTGACGTTAATGAATCCCCAATGACAATGGTTTGAGCGGGTTCATAAGATTGAATATCGGCCGTCACCCGCTGAAAGAACGCTCGGGCAGGCTTTTGCGCCCCTACCAGTTCCGAAATAAAAACGTCAGTAAAGAAATGGTCAATATGGGCTTCTGAAAGCCGTTTCTGCTGGGTTTTAGCCACCCCGTTAGTCACAACGTACAGGTCATGTTTTTGGCTAAGGTCGTTTAAAACTTCCGGTGCTTGCGGCATCGGCTCGTGACCCTGTCCCAAGTAGTAGCGGTAACGCTGCTCCATCTGCTGGCCATCGATACCGGTGGTGATGCCAAGATGAGTAAACAACGTTGTAAACCGTTTAACAAGCAGCTTCGGTTTACTAATCTTGCCTAGTTCGAACTGCTGCCAGAGGGCTAAATTCTCCGCATGATAAAAGTCGTAAGTGGTCTGACTTAAAGGGAGTTTAAGCTCCCTGAATAACCCTTCAAGCGCTTGTTTTTCAGCCGCTTGAAAATTCAGTAATGTATCATCGATGTCAAAAAGTAATGTTTGGTATGCCATTATGAATCACCTTTCGTTGGTTGAGTTGGTCGTTTAATTAGTCGATATCCAGTTATCATCGCAGCAATTGCACAAATAATGGCTGCAATCAAAAATGACACGTGCATCCCGTAAATGAAAATATCGGGTTGACCGTTGATATAAGTCGTTACCTTGGTCCCCTTATAATGACTCATTGCAGCAAAGAGTACCGTTGTCGCAAAGGAAATACCAACGACCATGCCTAAATTACGGACTAGTGCGTTCATCCCACCGGCAATCCCTAAATCTTTGGCATCAACTGAGTTCATCACAATCGTGTTATTGGGTGCTTGAAAAATACCGTTACCAAAACCAACAAAGCCGATAATGGCGGTAAATAGCCATAGCGGTGTGCCCAGGTCTGTCAGCATATACCCAATTTGACTTAAAAGAATTAAGATCAAGCCGCAAAAAGTAATCAATTCCGGTCCGATTTTATCTGACAGCGCCCCTGCCAGCGGTGCCACGATCACTTGAACAATGGGATAAGCCATTAAGATAAACCCAGCTAGGTTGGGCTTTAATCCCCGGGCATTTTCTAAGTAGAATGGCGAAATGACATTAAAGAAGAAGTTCGTCACAAAAATCAGGAAACCGCATAGTAAACTCATGGTAAACGCACCGTTTTTGAATAAACTAAATGATAGCAACGGGCTGGCATGGTGATTTTCGATATGAACAAAAGTGGTACCAATAATAAGTGCAAATGCGAATAGCCCTAAGATCAATGGCTTAGTAAAGCCAATTTCCTGGCCTAAAAAGATTCCTACGAATAGCGAAACCATAAATAAGGCCATGGTGATAGCCCCGAACCGGTCAATTTTTTCGTGCGACTTAGTCAGGTCTGCGGGTAAAATGGCCTGCCCAATAATGATGGTCACCACCCCAATGGGCACGTTTAACCAGAAAATATAGCCCCAAGATAACTGGGACAGGACGATGCCGCCTAGACCTGGTCCAGCAATTGCCCCTAACGCGACAAATGACCCAATCATTCCTAGAGCCCGACCACGCTCGCTGAAGGGAAAGATTTCCGTCACGATCCCGTTATTGTTCGCCATGGTCATTGAAGCCCCTAGCGCCTGAACGATTCGCGCCAACAGCAGCAGGTAAAAGCTGCCGTTAAAACCGGCTAACAGCGACCCTAAAACAAATAAGACTGTACCGATTCGAAAAATTTTAATTTTACCCAGTGAATCGCCAAGCTTGCCAAACAGCAATAGCAGGGCACAAATAACGATCAAATAGATTGAGACGACCCACTCTGCCTGGTTCATTGGCACTTTTAAATCACTTGAAATCACGGGCAGCGCAATATTGACAATACTAGCATCCAACGTTGACATGAACGTAAATAGTCCCACTGCCGCCAAGATCCACCAGCGATGTTTTTGAACTCGCGGATCTGTTACATAACTTTTAGTTGCCACGTTGCACCTGCTTTCATTGAAAACAACCATTTACAATTTATAAATCTACGCTTTTTTTGCGGTTTAATCAAACACTTGAATCAACAGCACCAGTACTTTGCTGACCGTTCTTGCGTAAGCTCATTAAGCCTGCTATTCTAATATGCGAGGTGAAAAACATGACAGAAGATCGTTATTATCAACCGCAAAATGCCAAGGATGCCCTGCGCTACATTGAAGGCTTATTTAATCAATACGCCCAAGCACCCCTAACCATGGAATTAGTGGCTTATCACCAAAAATTAGTCAAACAAATTCAAGAAGACGTCCTTCCAACCGCTGAAAAAGAAGGTCAGCCAGCTCAAGTTGAAAACGCCAAACAGATGCTTGCAACCATGCAGTCCTGGTTACGTATCCGAATGAGCGGCCAACCCTTTGCTGGTAAAATGCATCATTTCCAGTTTGAAGCTGATAATGCCAAACCCAAATTTAAACGTAAGATCATTAAGAGCCGTCGCGGTGGCAATCACCGTTCAGTCCGGCATTAAACTACCACCCGCCTAGCAGGTGGCTTTTTTGCGTCTAAAAACTGAATCTACAAAAACACAGCCACAAAATGTGACTGTGCCTGCGATTCAATTTATGCTTTAGGTTACTTTGGTGATGGTTCGATTGAAACATCGATTGAAAACTTGTTGTTCTTTTCCTTAGTTTGCTTGAAGTCAACCGTCATTTGGGGCTTGCCTTTAAGCGAAGCTGGTTGGATTGAAGACTGGCCGCTACTTACGGTATTGCTCAATTGCTGTTCAAGTGTTGGGTTATCCATATCGACACCATACTCCTGTAAGAAGATCAAAATCTCAGTCAAATCCTTGGTGAGAATTTCAGGCTTTTCATCACCATTTTGATGCTTATCAGCTTTAATTGAAAAATCTTGCTTTGCCATATCATTGCTTCCTTTTTGTAAAAGTTAATTTCATTCATTTACAGCATAGCATTTTTGATTCCAAACCGCCAAACAGGTTTCCTTTTTAAAAATAAAGGGTTCTGTGAGATTTAGTGTTGATACGAAAAAAAAGACCAATTCATAAATGAATTGACCTTCTTAAAGTATTTCATCAACCTGCGTTGACAGAAAACCTTTTATTTTAAGTTATTATATGCTGAAACCAAGTTTTGAAGGGTCTTATCAACATCTTTGTTAACTTCTTGAGTCACACTTTTGGTAAGATTCGTGGTGACATTTTGAGTAATTTTGTCAACGTTGTCGTTAACATATTTAAGTGCCTCATTTTTTATATCCTGTTGTGCTTCAGATGTACTTGGATCCCCATTTTTACCATCTTTATAATCTTGTTGAGCTTGCTTGTTGATTGCATCGGTTACGTCGTTAAGATATGCATTATATGCTGCTTTATAATTTGGTTCATAGTTTGCATCATATGTCGGTTTATATGCTGCGTTAAATAATTTAGGCTTAGTATAAGTTGTTGCATAATTCTGCGCTGGTGACTTTTTAGTCACATTAAAAGTATATGCTGAACCCTTATAACTTGGAAGGAGACCAGCCTTATATTGGTTTAATTTGACGCGATACTTACTACTACTATATTTGTAAACGTCCATCCGATAAGTCGTTTTTCCCAGTTTTCCCTTTGAGCTGCTCAAACGATAATAAGTGGTCAAAGTCCGGCGATTCTTACTCAATTTGTACTTAGTAGGATAGCCAAGCTGAACTGAAGGCTTATTAAAATCACCCAAGACAAGCACTTGTGCCTTTTTTTTGCCACTTTGTACACTTTGCCAGCGAAAAGCATAATGCGCCTTACTCGACTGAAAATGACCGCTCGGAATCGATGAAATAGTGTTTGACGACTTTGCCATTGTTGGCTCCTGTGATGCCGCAACACCACCCAGTGCAACCGCCAATACAACTAATAATTTTGTCCCTATCTTTTTCATTATCGCAGTTTCCCCCTTAAAAAAACAACTCAACACATTAACTTAACCTTATCATGTGTGGAACCCCAATACAATCGAAAACCCATTTTTTTAGTAAACGTTTTCGCTACCTCGTTATTATACTTGCTATCCCAAATATAGGCAATTCATTACGCCTTAAAAAACGTATTTCCTTGCCCATAAACAAAAAACACAGCCACCAGAATGTGACTGCGCCTCGTAATTTCACTAATACAATTTAATGTGTCGTATTATAAGCTTTAACCATATTTGCAATCAATGGCGTAACCTGTTTAGTTACAGCATCCTTAATTTGCTGCTGAACTTTTGAAGAATTGGGATCTACGGTAGTTTTACCTTGGTCACGCTGTTCTTGAACCGACTGCGTTTCCTCAACAATACCGTCAGTAGTTAATTGATTAGCTGTAAACGTTGAAAAGGCCTGTGCAGGTGAATTCTTAGTCAAGTTAAACGTGTAAGAAGACCCTTTGTAACTTGGCAATAATCCTGCCTTATACTGATTGAGCTTAACGCGATATTTACTATTACTATACTTATAAACGTCCATCCGGTAAGTACCACTCAGCTTACCCTTAGAGTCCATCAACCGGTAATAAGTCGTCAGTGTGCGGCGATTTTTACTCAATTTATACTTCGTTGGCAACCCAAATTGAATGGCCGGATGTTTAATGTCACCACTAAAATTACCGAAAATAAGGACTTGGCCCTTACTTTTACCTTCTTTAAAATTTTGCCAGTGAAACGCATAATGGTTCGCCGCATTTTGAAAATGACCGCTTGGAATTAATGAAGATGAAAAAGTGGTTGATGCATGCGCTGCAACTGGCTGCTGAGAAGCCACCAAGCCACCAAGTACCACTGTCAATGCGACTAGCAATTTGGTTCCTAATTTTTTCATTATCGCAGTTTCCTCCTAAAGAAAAAACTCACGCATTAACTTAACCTTAATCATGCGTGAGGTACCAATACAATTAGAATACTATTTTTGGGTAAATAAAAATGGATCCAAACGGACTTGAACCGTCGACCTCCTACATGCGAAGCAGGCGCTCTCCCAACTGAGCTATGGACCCAACAATACTAACAGGTTACCACTTATCTGGCTGACTGTTAATAGCTCTAAGCGCTTTTATTTGATTGATTAGCTATTCACCATCATCAAACCATCAACATCCACGAGTTTAATATGGTTACGCCCATGCTGGGTGATCAAGCCTGCCGTTGAAAACTGTTTTAACTTCCGGCTGATGGTTTCTGGTGAAGTACCTAAATAAAGGGCCAGATCCTTTTTTTGCAGTGGCAGATCAAAATCAGCTGTGTCGAGTTCAGAACTCGTTTCAACCAAATAATTAGCTAATCGCTCCCCGACACTGGTGGTTAAAGTAGCCGCTGCCTGGGCCTCCAGTTCAGTTACCCGCTTGCCTAACGCATTCAACATATTAATGGCAACTACTGATGAACGCTGAATTAAATCTTGAAAATCCTGCCGGGTGATCAAGCAGATCTGAGTATCAGTTAACGCTTCCGCACTGGTCTGCCGCTGCGAGTCTTTGAACAGGACTGACTCACCATCAAAATCGCCGGTCTGCAACAATCGAATCAGTTGTTCACGGCCACTAGCCGTACTTTGAGTGACTTTTACCTGTCCATGTGCCATGATCATTAACGAATTGGCATGATCACCTGCCATAAAAACAAATTCACCCTTTTTAACGTGCCGTTCCTGCACCAGTTCAGCCACGGCAGCAATCGTGTCGTGATCTAACTGCTGAAATATTGGGACTAATTTAACACACGCAATCGCATCATGATGTTCTAACATCGTATTGACCCCCTATCTATAGAAGCTTCCAAACTCATTCTAACCTAATTATAGTGGATAAAACAGTTATTGAACTTGATGTAAATCAAGTTGCTTACCATTTTTACTGACATATCTACATTGAATTTTGACCCAGTAAAGCCTTAAAATAAAGATAGAGGTGATTATTCTTGAAAAAATCTGAAAGAGAACTTAAGGAGAGCGTTATTGTCGATATGAACGACTTCTTAATGGATTACGGTGCCAAAAAATTAGGTAACCGCGATGATTTAGCTGAGGTTATCTATAATGCAGCAAAGGATGATATTAAGGGTTTAGATACCCTATTTAAAGATAATGGTGAAGCCCGTCAACATTTCTACAAGGCCGTTGGTGAAGGCTTTCTTTCGGACTATGATAGCGGTCAATCCGTCGAACAAAACGAAAAAAAATCAGAATCGCTGGTCCACGAAGCAATCAATTATCTTGGTAATCATGAAAAAAAGCTGGATGACTGGAAGTTTAACTGATTCAGCTCCTGATTAAACATAAACAAAGCTGCGTTTTCCGAAATTGGAAAACGCAGCTTTGTTTATACACTAAATTTCAATTTTACTTAATTACAATATCATAGTGACCGCCATAAGTGCCACGATCATGAACGACACCCATACCCAATGGTGTCTTGATCTTGGTACCAAACTTCTTGTTGTTGGCTAAGATCAAATAGCCATTCTTATCATGACCATTCAACGTATAGGTACCATCTGAAGTATAGGCACCTAAACCAAAGACGTGAGAGCCATTTGGTGAATAGTATGTGAAGACCCGTTTGTCATAATGCACACGGCCCATTCGTTTGAAGGCTGAAACACTCATAATCGCATCCGCCTTCGGATTATATTCAGTTCGTGCAGCTGCGTTCGTTCCGGTCAAACCAGCAACGCCCGCAAACATTGATACAGCAAGTAACAGGCTCGCTACCCAAGTTTTAAGTGACAAGATAAATTCTCCTCAATAAACTAATTCGTATTTACACAACATGAACTAGTATAGTCAAAGAAAATTACGTGGGTATCTCAGCCAAGTTAATATTTATCAAGATTTTGAAATAATTGTCACACGTTTGTTACATTACTTGTGCATTTTTTGAAATAACGCTGCGCGCAAATCCGCGCCAATAATTTCTAAAACGACCTTGATCAGCTGATCAGGCATGTAACCCGTAGCGTCGAGCTGGGCTTCGTGACCATTCACATGGGTGATCATCGTGCCACTGGTTTTTAGTTCAACATTATACGCAGCCAACAGTGGCTTTAATGCCGTTAATTCTGCCTCAGTCATACAATTTCCTCCAATCCTAACGTTTTAATTATAGTAATTGGAGTTCATCGCTGGCAAGTCCCTTTTAACAGGTACTTTCACAAAATTTATTTAAAGCTTACTCCCATAAACATCCTTCCCCGCGACTAACGTCCGCACGGTTCTCCCCAAAACGTGTTCACCAATAAACGGTGAGTTGTGCCCCTTAGATAAGAAGTCAGCTGCATCAATGGTTGTGGGCGCGGTTAAATCAAATAGTGCCAGATCTGCTGGTGCGCCTTCAGTGAGCTGACCGGCATTCAACCCGAATAAGGCTGCCGGTTGAACGGCCATCCAGTTGATCAATTGTGCCAGGCTGAAAAGTCCGGGTTTAACAAACTTGGTATACAGCATCGCAAAGGCCGTTTCACTGCCCGTAATGCCAAAGGGCGCTTTGAGCATAGACTGCGCCTTTTCCGCATCCGTATGGGGTGCGTGATCCGTCGCAATTAAATCGATGGTGCCATCCAGTAAGCCGGCAATTAAAGCTTGTCGATCCTGCTCGCTGCCCAGCGGCGGATTCATCTTGAACATGGCGTTATCACCGGTAATATCTTCATCACTTAATAGTAAGTGGTGCGGTGACACTTCGCAGGTCACGTGCACGCCAGCTGCTTTGGCTGCCCGAATGACCTGGACAGTGGCTGCCGAAGACACGTGGCAGACGTGGTAGTGAACGCCGGTGGCAGCAGCTAAAGCAACGTCGCGGGCCACTTGAGCAGTTTCAGAAACACTGGGAATACCGGGCAGCCCCAGTCGTTTTGACACGCTGCCCTCATGCATCACCCCACCATAGGTCAAACTATCATCTTCAGCGTGGGCGACCACTGCCATCTGCAATTTAGCCGCCTGTTTCATGGCCTGATACATCGTTCCAGCAGTTTGTACCCCGTTGCCATCGTTACTGAAAGCAAAGGCGCCAGCCGCTTTTAAACCAGCCATATCCACCAGCTCATCGCCGCCGCGTTCAGTGGTGATCGTTGCATATTGCACCATGTGAACCGCACCGTCACGCTGATTTAAAGCTAGCATCGCGCGCATTCGCTGCGGTGTATCCGGTGCTGGAATCACGTTTGGCATGGCTGCAATAGTGGTATAGCCACCATGGGCTGCTGCCATGCTACCCGTTTTAACCGTTTCTTTATCCGTTTGACCAGGATCACGCAAATGCACATGCAGATCCACTAATCCGGGGCTTACAAATAACCCCTGCGCATCAATGATCTGATCAACTGGTACATCAGCCGTGATATGCTGTTCGATCTGGCTAATCTTGTCATCGGTGATCAAAATATCGCGAACTTGTAAATGCCCATCAATCAGGCACTGGCCATTTTTAATTAGTCGTTTCATCATTAATCTTCATCCACCAGCCCTTGATACCGCAGCAGACTGGCCATGATTGCCATGCGAACGAAGACGCCATTCGCCATTTGCTGGAAGATTCTGGAACTGTCGCATTCGACGAGTTCATCGGCGATTTCAACCCCGCGGTTAACAGGAGCTGGATGCATGATGATAGCGTGATCTTGCATCCGTGCCTTGCGAGCAGGTGTCAGACCATACTTTTCATTGTATTTAGCTGCCGTAAAGGTCTTGTTTTCTGAAGCATCCAAACGTTCATGCTGAACCCGCAGGAACATCATGACGTCCATTTGTTCGACGAGATCATCCACTGGCAACCAAGTCCCATAGGCGTCAAACCGGTCATCGAACCACTTCTTGGGACCGCCAAAGTAGACCTGAACGCCAAGTTTATTCAAAACTTCCATGTCTGATTTGGCAACTCGAGAATGGGAGAGATCACCAACAATGGCAACCTTTAAGCCCGTGAAAGTACCAAATTCTTCGTAGATCGTCATCATATCAAGCAGTGACTGTGATGGATGTTCACCAGAGCCATCGCCGCCGTTGGCAATGCCTAAGTGAATATGAGGGTCATTAACAAGTTGGTTGTAGTATTCATTCTGCCGGTCACGGATAGCAACCACATCAACGCCAATGGCTTGTAAGGCTTTAACGGTGTCGCCCATGCTCTCACCCTTAGTTACTGAGCAGACGGCTGGGTTAAAATCAACGACCTGCAACCCCAGTTTGCGTTCTGCCATTTCAAAGCTGGTATGAGTCCGGGTACTGTTTTCGAAGAACAGATTAGCGGCATAGGCTGGTCGCGTCAGTTGAATTTGCTTACCAGCCTTAAACTCTTGGGCTTCCCTAATAAATGCCATGACTTCATCGGCTTCTAGATCTTTCATACTGAGTACGTTTGCGTAACTTAACGGCTTGGTGGTTTCAATCATAGATAATATCCTCCTAAAATAAACGCGCCTTGCCGTGTTTGCAAAGCGCGCCTGTTAGGTAGTATTAACCTGTGGACGTTTTGCTCTCACGGGAGACAATTAAATCGTCAGTCAACAAAAAACCTCTCTGCCGCCTGTGGGTAGAGAGGTTCACTAAAATCTAGGCTATACGCCTAGTTCACCGTTCCTTCTTAGCCTCACAGGACTATTTGTTAAAGGTTTCATTGCTGGTATCATACCTCGTTTGCTTGCCTGAAACAAGCTTTTTTTAACTTTTTTGAGCCTTTTTGAGTGCCATTTCGTTAATCACATATCATGCTATAATGGGTTTCAGCTATGAACAAAGAGGACTCTAAAATGACAATCACCAAATTAGGCATCCGTGAACTCGTTGAATTTACGCTGCGCTCCGGCGATCTCAACGCCAGCATGAACAGCATGAATACCGCACTAGAAGGTGCTCGAATTCACCGAATGCTGCAAAAATCACGCGGCAAGCACTACCAAAAAGAATACAGTCTGGAACACGAAGTCAAATTAGCAGGTAGGCCTTACCTGATTCACGGCCGGGCTGACGGCGTGATTCTAAACGGCGAGGATACTTTGATCGAAGAAATTAAAACCTCCGATGCCGCTTTCGAAGATCTCACCGAAAACACCCTGACGCTGTACTGGGGTCAAGTCAAAATGTACGCCTACATCCTCATGACCGATGAACAATTGGATCAGCTCACCCTGCAACTGACCTACTATCGCCGAACAACTGAAGAAGTAACCACCCGGCAGATCACCTACACCTTAGCGGAAGCCACGACCTTTTTTAAGGCTGTTACCAGCGAATACGCAACTTGGTTGAAGTTACAGGCCGATTTACGCCACAGTCGCAATACTTCGATTAAAAATTTACCGTTTCCGTTTGACCACTATCGTACTGGTCAACGGGAATTAGCGGTCTCCGTCTACAAGGCCATCCGGCTAAAAAAACAGCTCTTTATTGAAGCACCCACCGGTACAGGTAAGACGATTTCAACCGTCTTCCCCTGCATTAAAGCCATGGGTGAAAATCAGATTCAGCGGCTGTTTTACCTCACCGCCAAGCAAAGTACCCGGCGCGTCGCCGAACAAGCTTTGGATCTAATGACACAACGGGGGTTGACTCTCCGTAGCATTACGCTAACTGCAAAGGATACCATCACTTTTCCTGAAGAAGTCAACCTCGCGCCAGAGGACAACCCCTTCATGGTGGGCTATTATGACCGCTTAAAGCCCGGTTTAAAAGACATTTTAACCAACGAAACTGCTATCACTCGAGAAACAGTGGAGGCTTACGCCCGCAAACATCAGCTGGATCCGTTTGAATTTTCACTGGATATCAGTCTGTTTTGTGATGTCATCATCTGTGATTATAACTATCTGTTTGATCCGCAGGTCTATCTGCAGCGGTTCTTCGCCGTCGACCACGATGACGACAACTTCTTTTTAGTGGACGAAGCCCATAACCTCGTCAGCCGTTCTCGCGATATGTATTCCACCGAACTGTCACTAGCACCATTGACGGATCTGATTGCTGCCACTAAGCAGGCCGATGAAGGAACGCCAACTTTACTAAGAGCCTTGCGCGCCATGCGCCGAGCATTTTTCAAGATTGCTGGTCCGCTGATTGAGAGTGACGACCAGGAAAGTGTCTTTAATAGTCCTGCCAACGATTTTAATCAAGCCGTTGAAAAGCTCAGGGACCACATCAGTGACTGGCTGGGCGATGAAAAGCGACCGCAGACTGACTATACGAAGGCCGTTTTGGACTACTATTTTGCCTGCCTCAGCTACCTAAAAATTGCTGATTTTTACGATGAAACTTACCGAACTAAAATTAATTTAGGTGATAACGCTGATCGCGAAATCACCTTTAAACAGCTGTGTCTGGATCCCAGTGAATTTTTGCATGACTGTCTGGCTAAGGGTCGTGGCGCCGTACTCTTTTCAGCCACCTTTTCTCCGCTGGATTACTATCAGCGCGTCCTTGGCGGTAACGAAGATAGCCTCTGCTATCAGTTGCCCTCACCGTTTCCACCCAAAAATCAAAGCATTCTGATCACCGACTACATTAGTACCACTTACCGTAATCGCGACGCTAATTTAGCTAAAATTATCACCAGTATTAAAACATTGATCACCGGTAAAACGGGTAATTACCTCATCTTTTTGCCCTCATACAGTTTCCTAAGTACCGTCACCACGGCCTTTAAAATGGCCTATCCGGATGTCAAAACGGTTATCCAAGAACCCAATATGAACGAGAACGAACGCAGTGCCTTTTTAGCTGCTTTTACCCCTGAACCCAGCGAATCGCTGGTGGGCTTTGGCATCTTAGGTGGCATTTTTTCTGAGGGTATTGATCTGACTGCTAGCCGACTGATCGGTGTAGGCATCGTGAGTGTGGGTCTGCCCGGTCTCAGTACCGAAAACGATTTGCTGCGAGATTACTTTGACTCCCAGGACGAACCCGGTTTCGATTACGCCTATCAGCTGCCCGGACTGAATCACGTGCTTCAAGCTGCTGGCCGGCTGATTCGCAGTGCTTCTGATACGGGTGTCATCCTCTTAATGGATCAGCGGTTCGCCAGTCAGCGCTACACGCGTTACTTTCCGCCGCACTGGCAGTATCACCGCGTACTGCACAGTGCTGCTGAACTCGCCCCCACCATTGAACAATTCTGGGAAATGACCGCTAAAACTGATAAGAAGGAACACTAACCGTGAAAACTAAACTTACATTAGAACTTGAGAAGACCCTCTACGAAACCTGCCTTGAAGCTGGCAGCATTGCGGTGGAAGAAGTCACCATGCCAGATGATCAGGGCATCGTGGATACTTTAAGCTATCAGCATTTGCCAGACGGTTCGGATGAATGGCGCTGCTATGAACTAAAAGTGACCAAGAGTGACTTTCACTCCCACGCGAAGCTCTCCTTTGTGGGCAACTATAACTATTTCGTGCTGCCACTATCGCTCTATCAGGAGCTTAAAGACGAAATTCCAACTGAGATTGGCGTCTTAAGCTACCAAAAATACGACCCATCCCAATTAGAAGCCGCCACTGAACCCGTTTTGGCACCGGGTTATTTAACGGTAGAAAAGAAGCCCCGTTTTCAAGAGATCACCCTGGATCAAGGCGACTTAATGCGCCATTTTCTCTATTCATTAGCCCGTGAAGTCCGCAAAGCTAAGCGCGTTGAAACCGGAATCAGCCAATATTCAACTGACCGGCTCTTCAAGGAATTAAAGAAACGTCATCAGCACTATGATATCTACGACCCGGAAAATAATTTCTATGACCGCTTCATCGATGAAACCCAGACCAATGCCGTGACCGCGCTGCAAGAAGAAATCGACGCGCTGAATTTAGAAATTGCTAAACTGCAGCACCAGCTTTACGAGGTAACTTCCAAATGATCTATTACCCCTACTTTCGTGGCCGTCAATTCGACCTGCGCGCGTTAACTGAATTTGCCGGTCAAGCGGAGACACCAAACGTGATGCCCATTATCGAACCGGTTCGTGACGTGCCAGCGTTGCCCAAAACCATTGAGACCTTCAGTCAGCGTCAGCAACCCCTGGCCGTGATTCAAAATCCACAGGTGGACCACTATCACTTTCAAGCCGCTAAACGCTATCCAATTGAAGACCTCTTCCAACAGCCTGAGATTCAGCGGGCCTATATTTTAACGCCGCTTCTGCCCCCACAGTTATTAGCCAACAGTCTGGTCATTGTGCAGCACTACGCTGATTTGAAACTGTTTTTAGACCATGACTGGTTACCCGATTCAGCTACCCTGTTAGTCCCACCAGAAGCTCGGATTCGCCGATTACTGACTGGCCGCCGTTTTGGTCACCTCTTCGACCACTATGCCGTACCAGAACACAGTTTTGAATTTACCCAGCTACCGGACAGTTTCTGGAGTAACGACATTGAGTTCGCTCAGCAGTATCACGAAATCGGCTTTAGCGATTATCTCACTCAAGGCGCGCCGTACTTTGAACGTGGGCATCCCAGCCGAATCGTGACCCTGCATTTAATTTATCTCGCCAATGATCAGGTGCGCATTCGCCATTTTGTTTCTGACCAACACGAAGATTTTAAACATCAACGTAACAAGTTTTTCGAAGCTTTAACTAAAGCGGTTGCGTGGATCAAAACACAACCGGTCATCAATCAGACGACCGCTACCACTAAATTAGTAGCCTTAGCTGATGAACACCACTTCCCTGGCATGGGCGTGCTGAAAGCTTTGACGATTGAACACCATTTGGAAATTATGGCAAGATATTTAAAATTAACGGCACCTAACTAAATTGGATTCTAGCTAGACAACATAAATAAGCGTTATTCGGCAAACACCGAATAACGCTTATTTATGCATATCACTGTTACTTAGTTAGCCATCGTTTTAGCTAACAGGCCAACGTAGGCAGTGGCACCCTTAGTTTGTAAATGAACCTCATCGCCTGCAAACCAGTTAGCGTGATTTTTACTTAGATCATGCCAATCCACCACGTGTACGTTGCGGTTAGTTTTGGCGGTCGATGCAATTAGTCGATTGGTCTGCCCTTCCCATTTTTGCGTTGGGACGTGAGTGTTGATCCAATAAACTTGCCGTTTGTTACCAACTACCTTCAAGAACCGCGAAATATCCTTCTTTTCTGGTGGGCCGTTGGTGCCCAAGTTGACCACCACGTTGTCAGCTAGTTTATCTTCATCCTTTAAACTTTGGGCGATATTTGGCAGATCATAGAACTGTCGGCCCACGGCACCATTAATCAACGCGTGCGGAAAAACCTGTTTCAGTTCCGGCGTAATATCGACCATGACCGAGTCACCGATGGCCGTTACTTTGGCAGTATGTGCATGAGCCGTTGCTTGAGGACTTAGACCATACTTCTTGGCCACTTTTTTCTCTTTTGCTGTCAGTTTAACCGGTTTTGGTTTCGGCTTTGGCTTGGGTTTTGGTTTAGACACCTTTTCATGGTTAGATATGGTGGCCCCTGTTTGCCGACTGATAGTGATACCGCCGACCAATACGATCAAAATGATAATCACCCAAAAGAATGGCCGTTTCCAAATGGGTTTCTTTGTTGCTGTATGTCGTTTCAATACAATTTCTCCCTCTATCATTACTTTCTTTATTTTAACATTTCTGAGTCGGCCATACCTGGTAACCATCAGAAAAGTTCGACATTATAAAATGGGTATTCCTAAATTAAGAATGCCCATTTTTCATCCATATTTATTTGAACTTATCACATGTTTTAACGTACTTTTAAATGCCAAAAACTAATTTCAAATAACCCGCTGCCAGTGTCAGACCAATGAGCCACAGATCTAGTTCCTGCAACCCCCGTGCTTCTTTGGTCGTATCAAAAACGATAAAGTGACCGCTAAATAGAATCATGCTTGCAAACAGCAAAGCTGCATATAAGGAAGTTGATGCGCCTAAGATCAAACTGATGAAAGTAACAAAGTTCAGCGCTAATATCAAGACTCGTCCCCACGTTACCTCGTGTCCCATAGCCACTAACTGAAGATTAATTCGATTCATCATGTCTAACTCACTCCTATCCTGATTGATTTCTATCCAGAAACATTGTAACGCTTCCAACGCCGATTTATAGGGATTTACAACCGATTTTAGCAAGTTCTAATATAGCTAAAAAGCCCGTGTCCTAAACTTGATAGGCACGGGCTTTTAAAAATGAGAACGCTTAGATGAATCTTATTTATAAACCGTTTTTTACTTATTTAACGGGTGCAACACAGACCCCTTCTGGAACTTCAAAGTCCTTTTGAACTAAGGTTAATTTACCGCTCTTAGCATCGCGGCTGTAAAGGGTTGCGTTGTCCGTATTCTGATTGACCAAGATGATGAAGGATTCATCCGCATTAAAGTTGAAATCACGTGGGAAATCACCCTCTGAAGGAATCTCATCGATCAATGATAGCTCACCGTTATCTTCAACCTTAAACGTGGCAATTGAGTTGTAGCCACGGTTGGAGACATAGACAAACTTCTGGTCGCTGGATAGCCGAATAGCTGCAGCACCGTTATGCGTCGTCCAGTCACGGGGAATCGTCTTTAATTCTTCACGTAACGTGAATTGACCAGCTTGGGCATCGTAGTCCAATACTTCAATGCCGCTGCCCAGTTCACCGACTAGATAAGCCACGTTTTTGTCGGTGTTGAACACGATGTGCCGTGGGCCAAACCCGTCAGCACACTTGAAACGTGACTTTTCGGTAAGTTTGCCTTCATCACTAAGATCGTAAAGATAAACGACATCTTCACCTAGATCACAGGAAACTAACCGTTTATCAGGCGTTAAGTCAGCAAAGTGCGGGTGCGGACCGTCTTGCTGTTCAGGCGCAGGACCAACTTTACCAGTATGCTGAACGGTGTCGGCCGTGGTCAACGTACCATCCGCCTTGATCTTGTAAACCGTCACAACACCAGTGTGGTAGTTTGCTGTAAAGACCAGCTGACGATCTTCGTCAACGGCAACGTAGGCTGGGTTGGGACCTGCAATCAGGTTTTTATCCAGTTCCTTGAACGGCTTTTCAGCGGCATCAAAAACCTTCAGTCCACCGATCTTTTTACCATCTTCGGATTCTGCATCAATGGCGTAAACCTTGTGGGCCTTGGACTCAGCAACGTAGGTTGGGTTGCCGGCACGGCCAACTAATTCAAGGTTTTGTAACTGTTTCTTGTCTGTGTCTAATTGCAGTTCATAGACACCCTCACTACTCTTATGTGTATAGGTACCGATTAAAAATGTTTCGATCATGTTCAATCCTCCACTATGCTTATAGTTAATTTCTACCCGTTAATTATAGCACAGGTCTAGTCCAGCTTTTACGTTATCCCCAAATGTTTGTGCTTAATTTTACGAGGATTTAACGCCTTTGAATCATCATTATTTTGTGTTACACTCTTAGCCATCCACTCACAAAAGGGAAGTACATTCATGGCAAAATTTGAACTTTATCACCCGATACTGACACCGCATTACCAACTAGATTGGCTGACCAATTTTAAAGTCAAGGACGTTAACGCCCTGCGACAAACTATTAATCCCAAGGAATCAATGCTTGAAACAGCCAACTACGTCAACCGTGAAATGAGCACGATCATGAACGATCAAGCCCTCACCTGGGGCGTCAGCGATAAGCAGCAGGACGACCTGCTTGCTATTGTTAATTTGGCACCGGCAGACGATCAGTTTAAAAAAGCCCAGCTGACAATCACCCAAGTCACTAAGACTAGTCAATCATTAGTAGAAGAAATTGAAAACTACATGACTGAATTCGCTCAAAACGAACTTCAAAGTTTTCAGCTGATAGTCAGCTTAAAATGACGTTCTCTGGAATTTTTCTAAAAAAAGTGTTTAAATGAAGGTAACTAATAATTAATCTAATCTGAAAGGAGACTATTATCATGAAAGAGCCTGATGACACGCTGAGTAAAGCGCTTAAAAAGCTCCGTGAGCAACACGTCCGGATCACCCCTCAGCGTAAACTAATTCTAGACTACTTAATGAACCATGAAAATCACCCACCAGTTGAAGAAATCTATAAAGAACTGGCACCCCAAATGTCATCGTTGAGTCTAGCCACCGTTTATAATACGCTCAATCTATTTGTGGAGCTGGGAATCGTTATTGAAATTCCTAACGAAAACGGTGGTGTGCGCTACGACTTCTTTGGTCGGCCACACTATCATGCCATTTGTGAAAACTGCGGGAAGGTCACCGATATTTATGATCCTAACCTGCCGCAAATTGACGGGATGCTTCAAAATACGGCTAAAAAACAATCTGGTTATAACTTCAACTCTTGTCACATCGAATTATACGGCCTTTGTCCGGAATGTCAGGCTAAAGGAGTTACCTTAGCCTCTTAGCAGATCACTAAATTAAATCGCAACCGAGTTAGTTTGCATTGCAATTAACTCGGTTTTTTGATATGGTCTTTACTTTGTAACAAACAGCAGGTAACTGAAAGTTTTGTTACTTGTTTTTAACATGAATGAAAACTAGTTCGCCTGAGCCTGCTAAAACGGCGTCTATAACTGTAATATTAGGCTTTCTTGGTCTTCACTTACTTGTCAAGTATCATTATTCTCGGTAGTATAGTTGCAGAGAATGAATCGACCGTTCATTAAATTCATTAAAAAATTTGTTTATAGAGAGATGATTAGTGTGAAAAAGTTTTCCTTACTCCTTACCGGATTGCTGACATTGTTTACAGTGGGTGCCGCTAATGCGACTACTGCCCATGCCAGCTCTCCCGTAAATGATTATATTTCGAGTCAAAATATCAAACCGGCCAAAGTTTCTAGTGCCCTCTGGGGTGGTTTCCCTAAAAATGCTTACCGTCATGGTGTCGGTAAACCAGAAGGTGTCGTTATTCATGAAACGGCCAATCCTAATTCAACGATCTACAACGAAATTGCTTACATGAAGTCTAACTATCGCAATGCGTTTGTTCACTCTTTCGTTGATGCATCGCACATTATTAACATTGCCAATACGAACTACCTTGCTTGGGGCGTTGGCTTCCCTGGCAACTCCCGCTTCGTTCAATTTGAACAAGTTGAAGTTCACAGCAAGAGTGCCTTTGCACACGAAGTTTCAAACGCTGCTTGGTACACCGCTTACCTGCTTCATCAATACGGATTGAAACCCAACGATGCTGCCTATGATGGCAATGGTACAGTCTGGTCTCATGGTTCCGTTGCCAAATACCTCGGTGGTTCTGATCATACTGATCCAGTTGGTTATTATTCAACCACCGGTAAGCGATACTTCGGTAAAGCTTACACTATGTCTGATTTCTATGGCTTAGTTCATAATTACTACTACAGTGATTTTGGCGGTTCAGCTTCAAAGGCAAGCAGCTCAGCATCCGCTACGCCATTAGATAAGGTCACTTATTCTAAACTGACGACCACTGGCAAGCTTTCAAGTAAGTACAGCAGCTACCGTCTTTACAACCACGTTAAGAATGCTTACGCAAGTACTTCTAAGTACAGCTGGTCATCCGTTAAGGCAACCGCTGGTAAGAAGGTCTACATTAACGATAAGGGTGTCAAAGATAAAGCTGGTACAACTTGGTACCGGATGACTTTCAGCACCGCTAAGAACGCTAAGCAATACTGGGTATACGCTGGCGCAGTTGACGTTGACTAGTCTGAATATATAAATAAAGCGTGTATAACCAATACTTGGTAACCGACGTATGCACACAATGGCAGTTCTCTTTTATAAGAGGACTGCTTTTTTGTTTGATAACAATTAGTGTTACGATAATTTGAGTAAGTTAGTCGTAAGCACACTATAACCGAACGTCTATGAATGCGTCTAACGGCGCAGTATGATCACCTTATCAATTATGATGAGGTGATTTTTTATGACTAAGCTTCAA
>NZ_BJDO01000024.1 GCF_005405185.1 Secundilactobacillus hailunensis | reverse complement strand
AAGGATACACCTGTTCCCATGCCGAACACAGTAGTTAAGCTTCAGCACGCCAAGAGTAGTTGGGGGATCGCCCCCTGCGAGGGTAGGACGTTGCCACGCAAACGAAGCAGTCATCGAGTAATCGATGACTGCTTTTTTAATTGCATAAAATAAATCAGTATAAATGAATAGAAATACAAATTAATAAAATAAAAGTTTACTCGTAAACATTGTTAAACCAGCGTTTATACGGCTTGAGCTTGTGAATTTAAAAATGAAGCACTCAGACTTAATGAGAATATGATAAAATAATAAGGAAGTGTAATAATTATTTAGATTGAGGGGCTCGAAAATGAAGCGTTATCGAGGTTATCGCTTAACCTTAGGTTGGCAGATTATGATTGGTCTGGTACTAGGCATTATTCTAGGGGTAATTTTCTATCAGAATAAGACTGCGATTACAGCAATGCAAAACATTGGGACCATGTTTATTAATATGATTCAAATGATTGTTTTACCCATTGTGGTTTCGTGTTTGACGGTTGGGATTGCTAATATGGGAGACATCAAAAAGCTCGGTCGGATTGGTGGCAAAACGATCATTTACTTTGAGTTGATGACGACAATTGCTATTATTCTTGGTCTGATAGTCGGCAACGTCTTTCATCCTGGTGACTTCATCAATATTCATCAGTTGCATTCGCAAAATATTGGGCAGTATGTTGCCACCGCTAGAACGGCGAAAGCACACAGCGGTATCTGGGCCACATTAGTGGGGATCATTCCCACTAACTTCTTTAATGCACTTAGTACTGGCGATATGATGCCGGTGATCTTCTTTAGCGTTTTCTTCGGTCTTGGAACCGCAGCGATTGGCAAGCAGGGTCAAATTATCATTGATTTTCTGCAAGCTGTTTCCGAGGTCATGTTTAAGGTGACTAACTGGGTCATGCACGCTGCACCAATTGGGGTCTGTGCGCTAATTGGTGTCACCGTTGCTCAAATGGGGCTGTCAGCACTAGCACCACTGGGATACTTTGTTTTCCTAGCGTATGCGACTATGATCGTGTTTATTCTCTTTATCATGGGCGGTGTCGGTCGAATATTTGGGCTAAATATTTTCACCTTGCTTAAGGTTATCCGGGATGAATTTATTTTGGCCTTTTCAACTGCCAGTTCAGAAGCAGTATTACCACGGATCATTGATAAAATGCAAAAGTTTGGTGTCAGCCAGGGGATCGTTTCATTTGTTGTTCCGACCGGTTATACTTTCAACTTGGATGGTTCAGCAATTTATCAATCGTTAGCTGCACTGTTTCTTGCTCAGGCTTATCATATTCACCTCAGCATCGGCCAACAGATCACCCTACTAGTTGTCTTAATGATTACTTCAAAAGGGATGGCAGGGGTGCCAGGGGCTTCCTTCGTTGTCCTGTTAGCCACCATGTCAACGATTGGTGTTCCAATGCAGGGCCTAACCTTCATTGCCGGAATTGATCGTTTAGTTGATATGGGCCGGACGTCCGTCAACGTGGTTGGTAATTCACTGGCTTCAGTGATAATTGCTAAGTCAGAAAAAGAATTTGATGAAAAGAAGGCCACGGAATTTGCGGCAACCTTCGATAAGCCAAAAAATTCTGCTACTGATTAATTAAGCAGATTAAAAATAACCGTTTAAAAAGCGCTCTGGTTAGAAAACCGGGGCGCTTTTTCGGTGCTGTCTCAATTGGCTGGATACGACAAGTAAGATTGATTCCCATCAAGCTATACTGGTCCATACTGGTCATTTTCGTTAACAATATCGACAGCGTTATAGTAAGTTTTATGATGATGGTTGACGTTCTAAAATGAAATTCTAACGCTTTGCAGCGGAAGTTAACCGCATTTAAATCTCCCCACGCAGTTCCCCACGTGGTGAAGCACATTTTAGCTGACCGACATATCACTGTCAACTGGCCAACCCGGGCACCGAGACTTAGACTGTTAACCCTTGCTTTCCCAATTCAATCGAATGATAACTTGATGGACTAACGGATTCATTCAGGATCTTCGCTGAAAATCAGCCACAACGCTGGTTACGAAGAATAATACAGTACGTAATCAAGTTATCGATCATTTTAAAAAACGCCAAATATAGGGCCGGGAAAGCCAGTGTCACAGACCAAGGAGCAAAATTTAATTTTACATTCTCCCGTGTAGATGAGTTATGACAGCTCGCTTTCCCTGGCGCGCGTGATAAGACTGCGATCCAGGATCATATGTTTCAGTTGACATAAGACTCACCTCCAATGATGGTTGCCATGCGTTAGGCGTAAAAAAACGCTCAGTCAACAATTGACTGAGCGCACTAATTTGCACACTTAAATGACCCATACAGGTCGTTTCGCCAATCGTTGAGCTTTAGCACTATACGGCGTAGTTAATGGATAACAGCCACATTAGACCGAGCCTTTTTTTAACTCGGACAGCTGACTCATTGGCGTTTTTCGACGTTTCTGAGCAGTAGCGTTTTCAGTATAGGAGCCTCACCTAACGGCTTATTCTATTTCCACATTTAAGTATACCCGGTTTTTCAAAAAATAACAACTTATCTGCTTGTTAGGTCACTAGTTTCCCACCTTATAGGAGGGCAACTAACGCATCGACTTCGGCTTCAGTGGTTGACCAGCTGGTGACTAATCGAATAGCGGTATGGGTAGCATCAACGTTTTCCCAGAAGGAGAAGTCAACGTGTTGTTTTAGTGATGCTAACTGATCGTTAGTCACCACAATAAACTGCTGGTTGGTTGGTGAATCAACTAAAAATTGATAGCCCTTATCTTTGAGCGCCCGCTTTAATTTCATGGCTAGATCGATGGCATGCTGACTGATCTTAAAGTACAGTCTATCCGTAAATAACGCGTCAAATTGAACGCCAAGCAGCCGGCCCTTAGCCAGCATAGCGCCTTGTCGCTTGATCTTCGTTGTAAAGCGCTTAGGGACATTATGTTTGGTGAAGACCACTGCTTCACCGGCGAGGGCACCAACTTTAGTCCCGCCAATGTAAAATACATCGCAGTATTTGGCAATATCAGCTAAGGTTAAATCATTAGCTGGACTCATTAGACCGTATCCTAAACGCGCGCCATCCATAAATAATGGCAGGTGATGTTGATGGCAGACTGAAGCGAGATCAGCTAATTCTTGCTTGCTATACAACGTTCCAACTTCAGTGGCAAACGAGATGTAGACCACACCCGGTGCTACCATTTGACCGTGATTTTCGTCTGCTTGCCAGTCGTTTAAATAAGTTTGGAGATTTTCCGCCGTTACCTTTCCGTCAACGCCAGGTAAGGTGAGCACTTTATGACCGGTGTACTCGATCGAGCCTGCTTCGTGAAAGTTAATGTGACCAGAGTCAGCGGCGACCACGCCTTCATCGTCATCTAATAAGTTGGAGATGACCACTTGGTTGGTCTGCGTCCCGCCGGAAATGAAAAAGACTGAAGCGTCTGGTAGCTGACAGGCAGTTTGAATCTTTTGAGCAGCCCGCTTGGTGTAGGCGTCTTGGCCGTATCCTGGTTGAGCCTCTAGATTAGTATTAACTAAAGCTTGCAGCACTTTAGGGTGGGCGCCGCGTGAATAATCATTTGCAAAAGGTAACATGGTTTTCCTCTTTTCGACTGTGTGATTGATGCTAGTTTTATTTTACACTTTTTTAGGTCATCATTGATTAAAATTAACCGTCCAAAAGGGGCAATATGAGGCTTTGAGTAGGCATCTCCCTTACAAAAAAGTGGCAAAAGAACTATACTGGAAGTGCGGACTAAAACGTAGGAGCTTTTATTAAATAAGGAGTGATCTTTGTGTTACAACCAGGCGTCGTGTTATTCGATCAATTAAGTGATGAAGCTAAGTCACGTGCAGTTCATGACTTTATTGATTTCTACCTCAAAAAAAATTCGACTAAAAGTCTTGAAATTTTGACTGATTATCCGATTCAGTATGAAATGGAACAGATTAATCATGATATTCAGCAAAATTCGAATTTCCATCCGGATCAGCTCCGTGATTACTTGTATCAAAACGATGGTGAATTCTTTGAACGGATTATTTCATCACTGGACCAGTCATTCATGGAAAATGGTGTGATGGCTGACCAATCATATGATGAATGGTATCAAAAAAAATATGATGAAATCGCTAAAGGCCTTTAATCAGAACTTTTGACGTAAATCAACCGCTGACCTCTGTGAAGACAGGGGCAGCGGCTTTTTTATGACATGATAATAGCGTTGAATCAGCATAATGAGTATAATTAGGCATTATAAACCGAGTACGTTGAACTGGAGGTAGTTGCATGAAAGTATTTGTTATTGGAGCCAACGGCAATATTGGTCGACTGATCAGCCAGCAGCTGAGTGAAAATGGGGATGATGTTGTTGCGGGAATTCGTAAGCCAGAACAGGCGGCTTTTTTTGAGGATCACCAGATTAAAACCGCACACGTTGACTTACTGGGCAAACCAGAAGTGTTAGGCGTGACGTTAGACGGGTTTGACGCGGTTATCTTTACGGCGGGCTCCGGCGGTAAAACAGGCGATGATATGACGCTATTGGTCGATCTGGATGGTGCTGTTAAAAGTATGCAGGCCGCTCAGATTGCGGGTGTTAAGCGTTACATCATGGTTAGCGCGCTATGGGCTGAAGATCGCAATCGCTGGCCTGAAGCTATCCGGCCATATTACGCTGCTAAATTCTATGCGGATGAATGGCTGCGGTACCGTACCAATTTGAAATACACCATCGTTGAGCCCGGTGCGCTGACCTTTGATAAGGGAACCGGCAAAATCAGTACCAGTGGCGTTACTGGTGGCTCGGTCGCACGCGAAGACGTAGCCAGCACAGTAGTGGCTGCGTTACAACAAACCAAAACCATCAATAAAACGATTTCAATTCTGACAGGTGACACTTTGATTTCAGAAGCATTAAAAAATATTTAAGCACCACTAATGGCTCTATCTTTCATAAATATTAACGACTATAGTAATGACTATAGTTGTTAATATTTATGAAAGAGGAGCGTTTGGATGACAAGTGATGTGCAATGGCTGCCCTATCTGGCCTACGTTTTTATGGTCCTGATCGGGATAGGGGTCTTAGTTGATCGAAAGAGAACCTTAGGGCAAATGATGACCATAGTGACCTTTGGCTTTTACCTTGCCGTCGTGGGTTATTTGACCTTAACGCCAACCTCGTATGCCTTTGGCAGCGTGCCCACTATGAAACCATTCTGGGTCGGTAATGCGCCAACTAACCCAATCCCATTTCGGGGAATCGAGATGGATTTTTACCTGAACATTTTAATGATGGTGCCCATGGGGATCTACCTTAAATTACTGAGTAAAGCTAATTTTCGTCAAATTGTTGGCTTAGGATTTTTGATTGGGATCGGTATCGAAAGTACTCAATTCCTATTGGATAGTTTTTTACAGCTGTCACGGTGGGTTGATATCAATGATGTTATCACTAACGCTGGTGGGGTTATTGTTGGATATGTGATCATCCTATTTTTGCAGCATTCTCCATTGAAACGAATTGTCAGCTATTTTTCGTTAAAACAGTTAACGTAAGTGTGTAATCTAAAAAAGCGACTGGTCGATTTCGACCAGCCGCTTTTTAATTGGCTAAATAACTGCCAAATTTTTTATTGTTCTTTGTACCAAGTGTAGTGGTACAGACCCTTACGATCAGTACGTTCGTAAGTGTGGGCACCGAAGTAGTCCCGTTGTGCTTGTAATAAGTTAGCAGGTAATACTTCTGAACGATATGAATCGTAGTAAGTAATTGCGGCACTGAATGATGGTACTGGAACACCCATCTTAACAGCTAAGGCAACGACTTCACGAGTTGATTCTTGATACTTCGCAGCAATGTCCTTGAAGTAATCGTCCAACAGTAAGTTAGTCAAATCAGGCTTCTTGTCGTAAGCATCGGTAATGTTTTGCAAGAATTGTGCACGGATGATGCAGCCGGCACGCCAGATTTGAGCTAATTGACCAAACTTCAAGTCCCACTTGTAGTTTTCTGAAGCAAACCGAAGTTGTTCGAAGCCTTGAGCGTAACTCATGATCTTACTGAAGTAGAGGGCTTGACGAATCTTTTCAACCATTTCCTTCTTGTCACCGATTTCTTCATTAGCCTTTGGTGCAGCTAAGGTCTTAGAAGCAGTAACACGTTCGTCCTTCATCATTGAGATGTAACGGGCATAAACGGCTTCGGTAATAACGGATTGTGGTACTTCAACGTTCAATGCATCTTCTGAACTCCACTTACCAGTACCCTTGTTGTTACCACGGTCTAGGATCATGTCAACGATTGGCTTGGTCTTGTCATCGCCAAGATCGTCTTTACGTGACAAAATGTCAGCAGTGATTTCAACTAAGTAACTGTTAAGTTCACCTTTGTTCCAATCCTTGAAGATACCAGCCATTTCATCAACGGAAATGCCTAAGACATTACGCATGATGTTGTAGCTTTCATCGATCAGCTCTTCATCACCATATTCGATACCGTTGTGCACCATCTTAACGTAGTGACCAGCACCATTAGGTCCGATATAAGCAACACATGGCTTGCCATCTTGGTCAGCCTTAGCTGAGATCTTTTCAAGAATTGGGGCAACCAAATCATAAGCTTCTTTTTGACCACCAGGCATCAGTGAAGGACCTTGGAGGGCACCAAGTTCACCACCAGAAACACCCATACCAATAAAGTTGATTCCTGATTTATCGAGTTTAGCATTACGTGCCATCGTATCATGGAAGTTAGTGTTACCACCATCAATTAAAACATCACCCTTGTCGAGTAATGGAATTAATTCATCAATGACAGCATCAGTTGGTTTACCAGCTTTAACCATCAAGAGAATCCGACGAGGTTTTTCTAGAGAGTCAACAAAGTCTTCGATTGTGTGACTTGGAACCAGTTTCTTTTCACTGTGATCCTTCATCACTTGATCAGTCTTTGAAGCTGTACGGTTATAGATACCAACAGTGAAGCCGCGGCTTTCGATGTTAAGGGCTAAGTTCTTGCCCATAACAGCCATTCCGACAACACCAATGTTTGCTAATTTATCTGCCATTACAAACCTTCCTTTAATAAAATATTAGTTGAAGCACAATATTAGTTTAACATTTCACAATGAAAATGTGAAGAAATAGCGCCAATTTAAAGAATAAATAGTAAGTTGAAAAGTTAATGACTGATTGAAATGAAGTGCTTTCAAATAAATTATTGACTTTGAAAGCAAGAAAGACTTCGCAAGCACTTTACTTGTGAAACAGAGTGTTTAATTAAATAGATAGTTGCAATATTTAGGCTAAATTTGCGCCATTTTACTGCGATTAACTTAAAAACTATTTCTTATAAAGCGTTTGGCTTTTAGTGATCCATTTAAAGCTGTGATGATGTTGTTTGTATTGGGAGGTTGACTGTTCCTTTAACGCACGGCCTTTTTTGTAATACATAGTATCTTCCTGACCACCGCGATACATCCCACTTTTTACCCCATGTCCTATGATGCGGTAATAATGACCGTACTTTTTATATTTGACGTTTTTAACGTAGATCTGCGGCATACCTGAAGATTGATCAACGGTGTGATTGGCACTAATGATACTGATTGGACCAAACCCAAGGGCACTGTGTTTAGGCAGTTTACCCTGATACTTACCTCTCAAAGCTTTCGGTGTTCCATGATGCCACGAAGATGCGCTGACAGTTGTGGATTGGCCAATACCAACTACTAGACCAACCGCGATAGCAGCGCCAATCAGACATTTTTTCCACAGTTTCATATTTAACTGCCTCCTTTTAATGCTTTAATTATAGCGCCATTAATTTAAACTAAACAAGTTGATGAGTAGTATTTGGCTGAAATAGAAAAAACGCCGCCACTTTGTTCGTGACCACGTTGTTATGTTCAACTTAATGTGTTTTGTGATTGAGGTGAGTTATGCTTTAATTTCGCCCGCTGCGATCAAGGAATCGACTGCTTTTAAAATTGCAGTTTTGCTTGAACTGATAGGTTTCCAGCCAAGAACTTGTTTGGCCTTTTGATTACTGACGTGGGGGCTGAGTGACAGCATTAGCCGACCTTCTTTAGCGCTATTATTGAACAGGGCACCAAGCTTGAGGACAAAATCCGGTAACGTCTTAGTTGGCAGTTTTGCTGCCAATTCTGGGCGGCTTTTACGGATGACCGCCACCATGTCCATCATCGAAAGTGCATCACCATCTTCGATAGCTAAGAAACGTTGACCGTTAGCTTCAGGGGTGGTCATTGCGCGGACGTGGATGTCAGCTACATCGCGGACATCGACCACGTTGACGTGAATGTTTGGCACCATTTTCAGCGAACCATCCAAAAGGTTTTTGACGATGCCAAAGCTGCCGGAAACGTGGTTATCCAATGAAGGTCCAAGCATGGCGCCAGGGTTAACCGTCGTGAATTCTAAGGAACTGTTAGTCTTTTTGAGGTAGTCCCAAGCTTGCTTTTCAGCAATTAATTTGGACCGTTCATACAGTGACAGTCCTGGTTCATCAGGATCAGTCCAATCGGCTTCGGTGGTCACTCGTTTTGGATCCTTATTACTGAAGCCGACAGCACCAAAGTTAGCGGTCATCACGACCCGTTTAACGCCAGCTTTTTCCGCAGCTTTGATAATGCGTAAAGTTCCTTCAGTAGCGACCTGAGCCATGGCTTCAGAACCTTGATTGCCGTTAACAAAGACCGGTGCAGCCACGCTCATGACGTAGGTGACATCAGTCATGGTAGCCGGCCAATCGGCATCTTTGGTTAAATCAGCTTGGACAAAACTCAGTTGATTTAAATTCGGGGTATCGGTGTTAGCTAACGTCGTTTTAACCTGGTCCTGGCGATTTAAACGCCGTAAAGTTGCGCGAACCGGGTAGCCTGCAGTGAGTAGTTGTTTAATAATGTGCATGGCCAAAAAGCCGTTACCACCAGTGACTAATACTAAGTTGTTATTCTTCATTAATGATCATCCTTTGCTTGTGTTTTTGAGGGCGTTAAGTTAGTATGACTATACTAAACCCTAGACATCACTCTAGGGCAAGCGCAAAAAGGAGTTTTTGATAATGACTTACTCAATTAAAGAAGTTTCAGAAAAAACTGGCTTATCCATATATACTCTGCGCTTCTATGATAAACAGGGGCTGTTACCTTTTGTAGCCAGGAATTCATCTGGGTACCGGGCGTTTACGGACGGTGATTTAAGCCTAATACACACGATTAACTGTTTAAAAAATACCGGGATGAAGATTAAGACTATTCGCCAATACATTGATTACGTGATGCAGGGACCGGCTACGATCAAACAGCGCGAAGCCATGCTATTAGCGCATCGGAAAACGGTGGAAGCACAGCAACGAAAAATTGCTGAAAACCTGCAGGAAATTGATTACAAACTAAACGTTTATCAGTCGCCGGATGCGGTTGCAACGGTGACTAAGGAGCAGCAGTTTGTTCAACAGGAAAAGTTAGCTAACCAGTTACCAAATCCCTATGCACAAACGATTTTGTCAAAGTAATGATTCTATCGTAAAAAAAACGACCCGCATTCCGTTATTCGGAATGCGGGTCGTTTTGATTTTAAATGTAATAAGTTACTTGTTTAAACGGTATACCCATTGACGGTGATCACGGGTGATCAATTCGTCAGCGGCTGCAGGACCCATTGAACCTGGAGTGTAGTTAGGGAACTCTGGTTTTTGTAAGTCCCAAACCTTGCGAATTTGGTCAACGAAGCGCCATGCGTAGGAAACTTCTTGCCAACTTGAGAAGTTGGTACCGTCACCCTTCATAACGTCGTGGATCAAACGTTCGTATGGTTCTGGAGTAGCCTTGGAATCCTTAGCATCAACGAAGTAGTCCAAATTGATTGGTTCAGTTTGGAAACCTTGACCATTAGTCTTGGCGTTCAGACGTAGTGAGAAACCAGCATGTGGTTCGATGTACATCGTCAAAACGTTAGCTTCCAATGGTGCGTTATGGTTTTGTGGGAAGGAGAAGATGTCGATCAACGGCTTCTTGAAGACAACGTCCACGCGGGTGAACTTGTCAGCTAACATCTTACCAGTCCGGATGTAGAATGGGGTGCCTGACCAACGGTAGTTATCAAATAATAACTTACCAGCAACGAAGGTATCGTTGTTTGAATCGTGAGGGACATTATCTTCATCACGATAAGCACGTTGGTCGTCGCCAGGGCCATATTGACCACGGACGAAGTTAGTTGAAGCTTCGGCTACGTTGTAAACCCGTAATGAACGTAAAGCCTTCACTTTTTCAGCCCGGATATCAACGTCGGTGAATGAAACGGGTTGTTCCATGGCAAGTAGACTGACGATTTGCATAATATGGTTTTGAACCATGTCACGTAAGGCACCAGAATTGTCATAGTATGAAGCCCGTTCTTCAACACCCAGTTTTTCGGATAAAGTAACTTGGATGTTATCGATGTAACGGTTGTTCCAGAGGGATTCAACCAGTGTGTTACCGAAACGAACAGCTTCGATGTTTTGAATCATTTCCTTACCTAAGTAATGGTCGATTCGGAAGATTTGCTTTTCATCGAATGACTTGCTTAAGGCATCGTTTAATTGTTGTGCGGAATCATAGTCGCGGCCAAATGGCTTTTCGATGACAACCCGGTCGAAACCATCAGTGTCAGTCAAGCCTTCAGACTTCAAATAACCGGCAACAGTGCCGAAGAATGATGGGGCAAGTGATAAGTAGAAGATCCGGTTACCATTCAACTTGAACTTCTTGTCCATTTCATCGGCCCGTTTTTTCATGACTTGGTAATGTGCCTTGTCAGTAACGTCGTGGGCTTCGTAACCAAAGTGGGAAACGAATTTGAGCGCTTCCTTATCAGTTTTGGCAGTGCCAAGAGATTTTAGAACGTTTTGTTGAAATTGTTCGTCAGTTAATTTTTCACGAGAAGTACCGATAACACCAAAGTGTTCTCTTAAAGTACCTTTTTTGTATAAGTTAAACATGGAAGGATAAAGTTTCCGGTAAGCTAGGTCACCAGTCCCGCCAAAGAAGATAAATAGTGAGGTTCTTTCTGCAGCCAATACAGTCACTCCTTAAATTTTGTGAGGTAAAGTAGTCAATGACGAGTGCGTCTTAGGCAAACTAATATCGTCTAGACCACTCGTGTCGGAATTATTATATAACAAATTCACAGTAAATAAAGGGAATTAAGAAAACTTTTTTCAATCAGATTGTAAATTTATTCAGTAAATAGCTACAAACCTATATGAAAAAAGCTTTCATGTAAAACGACAATTTTGAAAGAAAACTGTGTAAAATTAAAAAAGACGGTTAAATTTTAATTTTTCAAACGAAAAGAACCTAACTAGCCAATTTACAACGCAGTGGTTTAAAGTTCCTTATTAGGATACCGGTATTTATTGACTGCTTCAAGTTTTTTTCAAACTAGTTAGTATATGGCTGGTAATTGGACATCAATAATAGGGCTGTTGCATTTATGGATAGACAGTGTAAAATATCTTTGATAATCATTGAAAGGATAGGTAAAGCTGATGACTTTGAGCGAGATTGCAGTGCAGTCAGGCCTCGAACCAGAACAAATTACCGCGTTCACTCGAGCTGGACTGCTACCCTGTAAGGATGAGACTGGTGCTTATTCAGACCAGGACCTCTACTGGTTAGATATGGTGAACTGTTTTGTTGAAAACGGTTCGTCGGTAGAAGACCTCAAAACATTACTGCCACTATGTGAATCAAAGGTGGAGATGTAAATTTGGAATATCGCCTCGACTCACAGTACGATGAGTCAACCGAAAGTTGAGAAAATAATATGAAATTTTCACATAAATTGAGCGATGGCGTGCATATTTTGGCTTACGTCAATATTTACCATGATGGTGACCTATCCAGCCAGGCCATTGCTGCCAGTATCGAATCTAATCCGAGCCTAATTCGCCGGTTAATGTCGAAACTGGTTAAAGCCGGCTTACTAAATAGTCAGCCTGGGACCATTGCGCCGGCGCTAGCTCGCCCTGCAGCTGAAATCAGTTTACTGGACATTTACCATGCAGTTGAAGATCATCAGCAACTGCTGCACGTTGATGAAAAAACTAACCCTAAGTGTATTGTGGGTGGCAACATTCAGGAAACTTTGGATAACGTGTATGCGGAAATTCAAAATGAGACTAAAGTCGCTATGCAAAAGGTTGATCTGCAAGCCATCATTGACGACATCCTCGTACGCGAACAGCGTAAAGCTACGGATTAATTAAAGTCAGGTTCAATACGGTAATCACAAAACTAGGCAGCTAACTATCATTTCATCATGATAGTTAGCTGCCTAGTTTTGGTTAGCAATTTTTTTCGTAATCAAGCGTACTTATGAGCTAGCTTAGCGCCAGCAGCTGCCGCAATGGCTGCGATAATATCATCTAAAAAGGTGTTGACGCCCTTGCCTTGAACGGTGTCTAAACGTTTTAGAATACCATGCTTTACACGGTCTAAATAGCCAAAGTTAGTGGTGGCAATCTTACCGTAGATCCCAGAGATGCCCCCTTCAGCTAGTAATTCGTCAACGCCAAAAACACCAGCATCATTTTCGACAATGCTTTGCAGCGGTTCGGGCAGGGCCTTCTTGGTCGCCATCTGATCCAGCGCAATGCCCACCATCGCGTTATTCATAACTTCGCGCTTATGCAGCACGTCGATCACAGCTGACGTAGCTTCTTCTTCCGTCAGTTCAGGAATGAATTGCAGCTGCATTTTATAAGTAATAGACGCAATATCATCGATCTTAATATCTTTGGTTTTGAAGTAGGCCATGATACAGTCGTAGGCGGCCGTATCTGGATACTTAAAGTTTCGGTTGTTCAACTTCATCATCCTTTCAAACAGACATTAGTTCTAGTGTACCAAAAATCGTGGATTATAGATGTTTAAACCTAGAGATGATGGTAAAATAGAAACAATTTATTTCCATATTAGAGGAGGAATGCCACCATGGGCGTTATTCGTATTAATAATCTCAAGTTTCATACCTTTAATGGTGTATTTCCTGAAGAACGTAAAAATGGTCAGCAATTGGCCATTGATGTCGCACTGCACTATCCAATTGAAAAGCGAGTGCAGCACGATGATTTGGACGAAACCATCAGTTATGCGGATGTGAACGCGACTATTGATCAGTTCGTTCATACTCATTCCTATAAATTAATTGAATCACTGGCAAATGAAGTGCTAAAAAAGCTCTTAAAAACGTTTCCCATGGCCACTAAAATCACGCTAAAAATCCGTAAGTATAGTGTGCCGATGCCGGGAATCTTTGATAACGTGGAAATTGAAGTTTCGGGTGAAAATCATGAGTGAGCAAGTTTATTTAAGTATTGGTTCGAACATTGGTGAGCGGATTGCCAACCTGACTCAGGCGGTTAAGCTGCTTCAAAACAATGCCAACGTGCAAATCCAAGCCGTTTCTTCAGTCTACGAAACGCAACCGTGGGGCAATTTAGACCAGGCTAATTTTTATAACATTGCCGTTTCAATAACCACCACACTGACACCGCAGCGTTTATTAGACGTGCTTCACGATATTGAACAGGCCGGTCACAGACGGCGGTTGCAGCATTGGGGACCGCGGACCATTGATTTAGATATCGTGTACTGGGGTAATCGGCAGATCAACACGGCAACGTTGACCGTGCCGCACCCACACGCCCACGAGCGGAATTTTGTATTGTTACCGGTACAGGAAATTGCTGGTGACGATTCGCAGGTTAAACCACAAGTAGACGCTGCCTTGGCAGAAAAGGCAGATACAAGTTGGATCAAAAAAGTAGAAGGAGCCGCTATAAAATATGATAGATGACGCAAATCAGAAAAAAATCGAACAGGCAGTCAAAATGATTTTAGAGGCGGTGGGTGAAGATCCTAATCGCGAAGGCCTAGTTGAAACCCCGGCGCGAGTCGCCCGAATGTATAACGAAGTATTTTCTTCAGTGAAGGCCCCAGCGTTTGATAATTACAAACTCTTTCCGGTGGACGAGACCACCGAAATGGTGCTGATCAAAGATATTTCGTTTTACTCCATGTGCGAACACCACTTACTGCCGTTTTTTGGAACGGTGGATGTGGCTTATATTCCTAATCATCAGCGGGTCATGGGGCTCAGCAAGATTCCCCGGCTGATCAACTATTGTGCTAAGCGGCCCAACGTTCAGGAACGCATGACCGTGAATATTGCTAAGGAACTGACGCGCATCTTAGATCCAAAGGGCATCGCGATTTCCGTTTCAGCCCGCCATATGTGCATGGAAATGCGCGGAGTTGAAAAAACGGGCAGTCAGACTGAAACCAGTTATTACACTGGGGTATTCAAGTCCGACCGCGACCTTAAGCAGGAATTCTTACAGCGAATTAACGGGTGATAATAGTGAATCAACAAACGATACATGAAATGTACCAACAACTGGTTGACCAGTTTAACCAGGCGCGCTTGGTGGGCGATAATAACCGGGTCCCCTTACTGCGAAAGATTGTGGCAGCACTGGATCATCCGGATCAGCACTACCACGTGATCCACATTGCCGGCACCAACGGCAAGGGGTCAACTGGCGCCATGTTAAGCGCAATTTTGGAGGCGCAGGGTTATCAGGTTGGCCGGTTCAACAGTCCCGCCATTTTAAATGACCGTGAGCAGATTCAGTTTAACCATCAGTGGATCACGGAAGCGGCTTTTATTGATAGCTATAACGAAATCAAACCGGTGATTAAGCGGCTTGGGCTGAAAACAACGGATGTTTCAATTTTTGAATGGCAGTTTTTGATCAGTCTGATCTGGTATCGCAATCAACGGGCGGACTACGTGATCTTAGAAGCCGGGTTGGGCGGCCTGACGGATGCGACCAATGCCATCAGTGCCCCGCAACTGACCATCTTTACGCGCATTGCCATGGATCATATGCAGATCTTAGGCGATACGCTGACTAAAATTGCGACGCAAAAATCGAAAATTATTAAACCGGGGACGACGGTGGTGACGCTGTCTGATCAAGCACCTGAAGCCTTAAATGTCCTGCAAAAAGAGACGCAAAAACAGGATGTTTCTCTGGTGGCACCTCAAACGAAAGTGACGATCTTAAAGCGCAGTTTTACTGGCATGACGGTTCAGCTTCACAGTGAGCTGTTTGACTGGCCGGCGTTGACCCTAAACGTCGCGGGAGATTTTCAAAGCGAAAACGTCACGTTAGTTCTGACGGCAGTGGTCGTTTTAAGAAAACAAATGGTGACGTTATCCGATGAAGCCGTTAAAACTGGTCTGCAACGAATTCAGCTACCGGGACGACTGACCGTGATCTCACAGCACCCGCTGATTGTGGTGGATGTTGCCCATAATCCAGATGGCATGGCAGCGTTGACGAACAGTTTAAGACCACTGATCAAACAGTTTTCAGTAACGTGGATCGTTGGTTTCTTGGCTGACAAAGCGGTGACGCCAATGCTGAAATTACTGTTACCACTAGCTGAACGCGTGCTGACCGTGACTCCGGATAATCCACAACGGGCATTATCTGGGACGCAGTTAGCCAGTCAGATCCAGGAACTTTCACCGACAGCTAACGTCCAGCCTATGGCGAATATGTCGCAAGCCATGCAGATGGCTCGCCAAACGTTGCCCGAAAACGGCATGATCGTGGTCGGCGGTTCATTTTACGTGGTCCGCGAACTGGCAGCAATGGGTGGTGGTCTATAGTGAAATGGTTAATTGCATCAAATAATCAGTATAAAACGCAAGATTTAATCAAGTGTTTGGCATTCTACGGCATTCAGGCGGTTTCCTATACGGCTGAATTGCCCAAAGTCACGTTTCCAACGGAACAAACGGTCAGTTACGCCGCTAATGCATTACGGAAAGCCCAATTTGTAGCGGGTTTGACGACTAAGGGGGTCATTGCTGACGATAGCGGGATTGAAATTCCCGTGCTTGGCAAACACCTGGGCGTGACAACTAAACGCGAACTGCACCAAGATGTTGCCCACAGTGATAACCAAACTATTTTAAACGCCATGCAGGGACGCTTGGATCGGCGGGCAACCATGATCAGTACGCTGGTGGCCATTGCACCGGGACAGTCGCCAGTGACGGTTAGCGGCCGTGTGAGCGGCACCTTAGCGAAACAGACTCAGGGGACTTATTCCACGGGATTTGATAAACTGTTTATCCTGCCCCACCAGCAACACACATTAGCGCAATTACCTGACGCACAACGGCTGCCACTGACCCATCGCGGACTAGCAGCCAAGCAATTAGCGGCAGAATTGAGAGGAGTTTAAAGATGCAAGTTCAAGAGATGACCAACCAGTTTCAACACGCCACTGATTTTCAAAGCCAGGCGTTATACCAATTGGCACAGCAACAACGATTAGTTGCCCTGCAGTTCACGGCAGTTACCACTTCGGAAACGTCCCAGTTGCAAAAACGGCTCCGCCAACTAGATGCCGTTGTCAGTGTTAACCAGGACACCGTTTGGGGGCTGCTCACGTTGCCAGCATTGCGGCTATTAGTTCAGCACTGGCCAGATTGGTTTTCAGCCGAAGAGGCAGTTGAATCATCATTAAAACAAATTTTGGCTGCTCATGCATTAGACTGGCAAGTGGCTGGCAAACGGTTTGAACTCCGTGATACGTCAATGATCTACGGTATTATGAACATTACGCCGGATTCATTTTATGATGGGGGCCGTTATACGACTATGGATACCGTTTTAGCGCACGTATCACAGATGATAGAAGCCGGGGCTGACGTGATCGAAGTTAACGGTCAGACTACTCGGCCAGGTTACACCGAAGTGACGCCTAAAGTTGAACTAGAGCGGACGATTCCGTATATCAAGGCCATTAAGAGTCGTTTCCCAGAGGCAGTACTGGCGATTGATACCTATAAGGTACCAGTGATGGCAGCAGCCATTGATGCTGGCGTGGCCATTATTAATGACATCAACAGTTTCACGGATGATCCGGCCAAGGTGAAGCTGATGGCGCAATCTGACGTGGGCCTGCTGACCATGCTAAACGGGCGAGATTTTGATTTTCAGGTGATGACGGATGAGGCTCACCAGTTCTTCGAGGGTAATTTAAATGCCCTGACCGCAGCTGGTATTGATCGTGATCGTATCGCTATTGATCAAGGATTAGGCTATGCTAATGATAAAGTCCAACATGATGATCAGGATTACGCTATCATGAACAACACTAACCAGTTCAACGACCTTAACCGGCCAATGATGGTGGCCGTTTCACGGAAGGGCTACCTGCATAACCTGCTGGGGCTCAAAAAGGATGACCGGCTGCCAATGACGCTGGTCAGCGAAGTGGCCATGATGCAAAAGGGCGGTAAAATTATTCGGGTGCACGATGTTAAAGAGACCCGGCAAATGGTAACGCTGCTAGACCGCATTAATCAGGGCTACTGGTTAGTCTAAAAAAGACGCGTAGCAGTGGTTATTTTAAAGTGAGAAAAGAATAAATGTTGACTAAAATTTCTCAATATGTTTTAATGAAAACAATCTAAATGAGAAGGGATCAATGACAATGAAGACACAGTTAGCTCAAGTTAATGCGTATTGGTACGGTTATTACTTTAGTTAGCGTCCGCAACTTTAAATGCGGACGCCAAAATCGCGTTCGCGTCTAAAGCAAGCCGTCAATTTGTCGTGCCAGCTAGACGTGAAGTTTCTAGCTGGACTACGTTGATTCCGTAAAGGGAATAATGAAAGCCAGCTAGATCGTCTAGCTGGCTTTTTTCGTACCACAAATAAGGAGTGATTTAAATGATGGAAACAAAGGATAATGCAACAGGTGCGTGGCAACCCAACGAATTAACGGCTGCCCGGCAGCAGATCAATGATATTGATGATCAGCTCGTCACGCTTTTAGCCCAACGGTTTGAAGCGGTGACGAAGGTGAATGAAGCTAAAAAGACAGCCAACTTGCCAATTATGGATCACGGTCGGGAAGATCAGGTGCTTGACCGCGTAACGGGAAACGATCCGAATCCGGAAACCAGAGCCTATATGCGCCATATTTTTGCAACCATCATGAAGAACTCCAGAGACTACCAAGATTACTTAACGAAGATGAAACGGACTCACTAAAAAGGGGATTAAAACTATGAATTACTTAACTGCAGGCGAATCACACGGACCGCAGCTCACCGGGATCATTGAAGGCTTACCGGCTGGCTTACTACTGGACATTGATGCCATTAATGCGCAATTAGCAGCCCGCCAAGGCGGCTACGGTCGGGGCAGCCGGCAAAAAATCGAACATGATGAAGTCACCATTGTCGGTGGTGTTCGCCACAAGAAAACACTGGGTTCACCGATTGCATTAGTCGTCAATAACCGTGATCACGCCCACTGGGGTAAGATCATGGACCCAATCGCCGATGAAACCGCGGAGAATTCCCTGCGTAAAGTTGAACGGCCACGACCAGGGCATGCTGATCTGGTTGGCGGGATGAAATACAATCACCGCGACCTACGGAACGTTTTGGAACGCTCAAGTGCCCGGGAAACTGCCATGCGGGTGGCTATTGGTGCCATTTCAAAACAGCTATTGCAGCAGTTAGGTATTGATATTGTGGGCTATGTACAGCAGATCGGTTCAATAGCAGCGGATGACCAAGCGCCATTGGATGTAGATGAAATTAATCAGCTGATCAGCCAAAATGATCTGCGGGTGGTTCAAGGCGATAAGGTTGAAGCCATTCATAATCTGATCGATCAAACAAAGAAGGATGGCGATACACTGGGCGGCATTGTCCGGGTAGTCGCCACCAACGTGCCCGCTGGCTTGGGCAGTTACATCAGCTGGGATACGAAATTAGATGGTAAGATTGCCGCGGCCGTCATGGGTGTCAATGCCATGAAGGGGGTTGAAATCGGTGATGGCTTCAAGGCCGCCACTAGTTTCGGCAGTCAAGTGATGGATGAAATCGACTGGCATGCAGGTGAAGGCTTCACCCGTGAGTCGGATCATTTAGGCGGTTTTGAAGGTGGGATGACTAACGGGATGCCAATCATTGTTAAGGCGGCGATGAAGCCCATCCCAACGTTGTACAAGCCACTGCAAAGCGTTGACGTTGAAACTAAGGAAGTTAAGAAGGCCAGCGTTGAACGCTCTGACACGACAGCCATCGTGCCGGCTTCCATCGTAATCGAAAGCGTGGTTGCTATTGAGTTAGCTAAGGCAATCACCGACACCTTCGACGGTAGTAACATGGATCGTTTGAAGGCTCAGCTAAAGGCTTACCGTGAAGAACTCAAAAACTACTAGAGGAAGATTGCATATGAGAACACTTAAAACTAAACCAGCCCAGGGGTTACATGGTGAACTCACCGTGCCTGGCGATAAAAGCATCTCCCACCGGGGCATTATGTTAGGCGCTATCAGTGAAGGAACAACTACACTGACGCATTTTCTGACTTCAGCGGACTGTCTGTCGACTTTGGCTGCCTTTCAGCAACTGGGGGTGCCGATTGAGCGTAATGGCACGACCGTTACCGTTCACGGTGTTGGCCTGCACGGCCTGAAATCGAGTTCTGAACCGCTTGATATGGGAAATTCTGGGACCACTACCCGGCTGATAATGGGGTTATTAGCGGGTCAATCATTTAAAACAACGTTAATTGGCGATGATTCCCTCTCAACGCGGCCGATGCGCCGGGTCAGTGAACCGCTGGCCACTATGGGCGCTAAGATGACGACCACTGATGGTCATTTACCAGTGACGGTGACGGGGCAAAAATTACACGCCGTTCATTACCAGCTCAAGGTTGCCAGCGCGCAAGTCAAAAGTGCGCTGATTTTAGCGGCCTTGCAAGCGGATGGCCCCACGACGTTAATCGAAAAATTACCCACCAGAGACCATACGGAGCGGATGTTAACGGCCTTTGGCGGAGACATTCAAACGGCGACGGATGGGGTAACGATTACCGTTGCACCGCAGCCACACTTAACGGGTCAGTCGATGACGGTTCCCGGTGATATGTCTTCAGCGGCGTTTTTCATGACCGCAGCCAGTCTGGTGTCAGGTTCGAAAATCACGTTGAAGGATGTCGGCCTCAACCAGACGCGGACCGGGTTATTGGAGATTTTAAAGGCCATGGGCGGCAACGTTTCAATTAAGTCTGAACCCACCACGGGAGAACCTTTAGGTGATCTAACGATTCAGTCAGCTGATTTAAAGCCGATCACTATCGGGAAGGACCAGATTCCAGCAGTGATTGACGAACTGCCACTGGTCGCCTTATTAGCAGCCAAAGCGAACGGAATTAGCCGGATCACTGGTGCTGAAGAGTTAAGGGTCAAGGAAACGGACCGGATCAGCGCCATCGTGACGGAATTTAAAAAATTGGGGATTGCAATCGAAGAGTTACCAGACGGCTTTGTGATTGATGGCCGTCAGCCCTGGCACGTGGTTGATTCCGTGTTAGATGCCCATGATGATCATCGAATTGGGATGGTTTTAGGGATTGCAGCCTTGCTGGTCGAGATGCCTTTACAGTTGAAGGGTGCTGATAGCGTTCGGATTTCCTACCCTGAATTTTTCGATGATTTAGACCAATTATTGTAATGAGGTGATCGGTATGACAACGGTATTGATAAGTGGGTTAGGCCTAATTGGCAGCTCAATTGCGCGGATCATGAAACAAAGTTCGGTGCAGCCGACAATTTTGGGGGACGACCCCAATGACGATACGGGCCAGTTTCTGCTGGGTCAGGGGATCATTGATGAACGGGTGACGCTGTTAAAGGCAGCTTCGCGCGCTGATATCATCGTTCTCGCTGGCCCGGTTTCAGTGATTATTGACCAATTGAATCAACTGGCAGCAGTGGTGTTAAAACCGAATGTGCTAGTGACGGATGTGGGCAGTACTAAAATGCAGGTGATGACAGCCGCAAAGCAGCTGCAAAAACACCAGATCGCGTTTATGGGCGGTCATCCCATGGCTGGCTCACACAAGACGGGCGGTCGGGCCGGCCGAGAAGACCTGTTTGATCACGCGACTTACTTCATCGTGAACGGGTCGCAAACCCCAGCGCAAACAGCCCAGTTTAAAGCCTGCCTTAAGCCGGCCCAATTACGGTGGGTCAATGTATCGGCTGAAGCCCACGATGGCCTCGTCAGCGAAATTAGCCACGTCCCGCACGTGTTAGCCGCTAACCTTGTCAATACCGCGGATCACCAATTAAAACATGATGCAGTAGGACTCAGTGCGGCTGCCGGTGGGTTCAAGAGTACCACCCGAATTGCCGGTGCCGATCCAACGATGTGGACGGCAATCATGCTGAGCAACTCTGAAGCAATTAGTGAGCAGCTCACAACTTATATGACACAGTTAAAAGAAATTCAAAGTGCGATTGAAGCACATGATACGGATAAAATCTACCAATTCTTTGAACACGCCAAGACGGTTCGAGAACGATTAGACCAAGGAGGGGAGACACAATGAGAGCAATTTTAGTGGGCTTCATGGGCAGCGGTAAAACCACGGTCGGTGAGTTATTGGCTGACCGGCTGCACCTCACGCACCGGGATTTAGATGACGTGATCGTTGAACGTGCCGGCAAAACGATTCAGCAAATTTTTGACGATGATGGCGAAACCGCCTTTCGTCAGTTGGAACACGATGTTTTAGCAGATACCTTGCGCCATAGCGAAGGGATTCTCTCAACGGGAGGTGGCACGCCCATTCAAACGGCGAACTATGACCTGCTGCGTAAAAGTAACGTGCCAGTGATTTTACTCAACGTGCAACCGGCAACGGTGCTGGCCCGGTTAGCGGATGATGGTCAGCGGCCACTGGTTAAAAAACTGGGTGCTGACGGGTTACTGGGTTTGAAAGTACAACGGGATGCGAAGTATCATGGCGTCAGTGATATTGAAATTGACACGGATGATCTGACACCAGTCGAAGTTGTGGATGCCATTTTGGCCCACGTGCGTTTCAAGAGTGGCAGTCAGGGTGCGGTATAGGTGGTCTCAACATGGATTTAATTAATATCTCACTGCGTAAATTGGATTACATGATTCATCAGCGGTACGGTGATGGTACGAGCATTAATTATCTGGTTAATAAAAGTCCCTTCCGGCAAAACCAGTACGGCGTTCATTTAGAATTAGTCAATAGTGATGGCAAAGTATATCAAAAAATTGAAGTGTACTTTAAACCTGACCAACTGATTTCCGAGCCCTTTGAGGCCAATGGTAGACAGTACCGGTTAACGCTGGTTAGATGAACTTAGGCGGCTGATTTAAGGTTAAATCACCGTTTTTTTTGCGTTATTTTATAAAAGAGATTAAAAAGTCCTAAAACCTTTGGCTAACTACTAGTCACCTGTCCAATAACGGGTTATACTCATCAATGCTATTATAATTCGCTGGTTCACAGCGAACATACACAAGGAGAGACACACATGAAAAAATTGGTCATTTTATCAAGCAGCTTGATTGCTGCCTTTGGTTTACTTGGTTTCGGCGCAGCAACTACAACACAGGCATCTGCTAAGACAGCTAAGACTACTAAGACAACGATCGTTGCAGGCAGCCCAAGTTTATCCATCAACAAAATTTACTCAAATTCAACATCAGTAATTGGTACCGCAAGTAAGGGGACCAAGATCACCGTTGAAAACAGCAAGCAAAAACAAATTGCCAGTTCAATGGCATCTAAGACAACCGGTAAGTATACCGTTAAGTTACCAGCTAAGCAAAAAGCAGGGACTAAGCTTTACGTTTACGCACGGTACACCACTAACCGTCACTACCTTTACCGCATCATGACGGTGCAGGCTGCTGGTTCAGCTAAGACAGCAACTAAAAAGGTCACTACTAAAAAAGCACCCGCAAAGAAGACGACTTCAAAGAAGACTGTTTCCAAGAAGACCACTTCAAAAAAGACCACAACTAAGAGTCCTAAATTACAGACGCCAACTGGTACATGGCAGTCAACGAGTTATAAGGGCGCTTCAATGAAGTTTACTTTCAGCCAAAAGACGGGTCTGAACCAATACGTGACCCAAGGTAAGAAAACGACTCACGTATTGAAGAACGCAACTTACAATGTTGATCCACAATCCGTTAACTTCTGGAAGATCAACGCCACTGCTAAGGGCGGTGCTAAGACGACCTTCTACATGCGCTTTAAGGGTACTAAGCAGTTCGTGTTAGTTAACAGCAAGAACCAAGCTGTTAAGACCTCAGTTGGTAAAGCCCCAGCTGGCAACTATACGTTTAACTTACAATAATGAAATTAGACCGGGACACAACTCGGTAGGTTTCAGAAGATAACACTAAAAAGTGGGTTTCCTAATTTGGAGACCTACTTTTTATTTAAGTAAATTAATACGTGAACTGGAAACAATTATTTGGTATACTCTAAATAACAGGAAAGAGGGAGTCAAATGACCACGCAGCAGCAATTTTACAAGAGTCTGAAAACGTTGCTGGACAAGATGCAGTTACTGGACCAGGCGGAAATGCAGGCCAAACTGGCAGATTTTAAACCGGCTGAAGTGCATACGATTCAATACATCGGTCAGCATATCGGGGCCAACGTCACTGCGATTGCAGCTGGGATGTATGTCACCCGCGGTGCTGTCAGTAAGATGACCAAGCGCTTGATCCGCCGGGGACTGATTGAGAAGTACCAATCAGTAGAAAATAAAAAAGAGGTCTATTTTCGGCTGACGGCGGCTGGTCAAGAGGTCTACGAACAGCATGAAGCAATGGATCGGCAACATGATCAGCGCGATCAGGTGGTCTTTGATTCAGCGGATCCAAAACAGGTTGCGGGGACGTTGCAGTTCCTGCAAGCCTATAATGATCATTTGGATCATGAACTTCAGCGACCTAAACAGGGCGATTAAAGCGTGATCATTTAAAATTAACGGAATTTCTAACCAAGTTGGTTCGGAGATTCTTTTTTTATTTTTAATTTTGTTGACAAAGAAACAAAATATGATATTATGTTTCCAATGCAACAAAAATAAAGATAACTACGAAAGGATTTTCTAATCATGAAAACTTTTAAAGAAATACTGCAGCAAAACTGTTTTGACCCTGATCAAGAAGTACGGCAAGTCGCTGCTAAAGAACTTGAGTCCCAATTTAACTGCGAAGTCACTGCAGTCCAGATGGATCCCAGCGTACAATTCGCACACCATGGCCGTGGCTGCACGATTGCGGCTGCTAAGCTGAGTGCTGGTGTGGTGATTTTTCAGAACGTGACGGTTGGCTCAAACCAGAAGTTTAACCTAAAAACGCAGGCATGGGAACACGTTGGCAGTCCGGTAATCGGTCAGAATGTGATTATTGCGGATGGCGCAAAGGTACTGGGCCCCATCATTATTGGGGATGATTCGGTGATTGGTGCCGGGGCAATCGTGACCAAGGATGTCCCCGCTAAATCACTGGTGACCGGCGTGAACCAAATACGGGAAAAACCGGCTGATTACGATTTAGTTTTTCATTTGCCGATGCCTAGCAGTGACGCGATTATTGCCGCTTGTCAGGAACTGATTCAAAAGTATGACGCTAATGAAGATTAATGCCCGCAAAGAATAATTTAGCCTCCCCTTAATCGTTTGCTTACGAATGCCTGTCTGGTACAATTAATGCAGGTTATCAGGAAACGGAGGGTAGTTTATGGAAAAAATGAAGACAATTGGTGCCACCGCAACCCATCAGTTAGTTGATTTAATGTTGCCGAAACCTAGTGCCAGCTCTAATCAAGTACTCGTTAAGATTGAGGCAGTTTCAGTTAATCCAGTGGATATTAAGATTAAGGCAGCGGTCAATGAAACGACGGCGCCCAAAATCTTGGGCTATGATGCGGTTGGTAAAGTGGTTGAGACTGGTAAGGAGGTCACTAAATTTCAGGCCGGTGACCGGATCTTTTATGCTGGTAGTGCCCAGATGGCTGGTGCCAACGCTGAATATCAGTTAGTCGATGAACGCTTAGCCAGTCTGGCACCGCGCACGTTGACTGCACCAGAAATTGCAGCCATGCCGTTAACATCATTGACTGCTTATGAGCTACTATTCGAAAAAATGCAGTTTGTTGCTAAAGCTAATCAGAATCAAAGACGGACTTTACTGATCATCAATGGTGCCGGCGGAGTAGGTTCCATTATGGCCCAGCTGGCGCATTGGGCCGGCTTAACCGTACTGGCAACCAGCAGTCCGAAAAATTTTGACTGGCTGACACAAAACCACGTTGATCATCCCCTGGACTACCATGGTGATTTATTACAGGCCATCCACACCTTAGGCTACGATTCAATTGACGGCATTGCTATCTTGTATAATCCGGCAGCCTACTTTGATCTAGCAGCTGAATTAGTTGCGCCGTTTGGCCATATTGGCTCAATTGTCGGCAGTCCCGTTGATCTGCCGCTATATAAAATTAAGAATAAGGCTGCCAGTTTTGACTGGGAGTATATGTTTGCGAAGAGTGATGTTGATTACGACGTCAACAGTCAGGGTAAGACTTTACAATTGATTGCCCGGCTCTTAGACCAGGGTGTGTTGACGTCGACGTTGACGCAAACCGTTACAGGTGGAATCAATGCCGATAGTTTAACCCAGGCACATGAGCTAGTCGGCCAAGGGAAAGTGCACGGTAAGCTAGTATTAACGGGTGGCTTTAACGTGCCGCCAGAAAGTCGGAGCGTTCATAAATGATTGCAACTAAAAAAGAGGTTCGCTTACCCGCGCTGTTTATTGCGACCTTAATGCTCAATACCGGGGCGGCTTTTATGTGGCCGTTAACCACGATTTACATGAATAAAACACTCGGTAAATCGCTGACCATGGCCGGTGCCGTGATGCTGCTGATGTCAGTGATGATGATGGTCGGTAACTATGTAGGCGGGGTTTTATTTGATCGCTGGTCGCCCTATTTAACGGGGGTCTTAGGTGCTGGTCTATCACTGATTGCCATGATCTTATTGATCTTTTTCCACGGCTGGCCGATCTTTGCGGTCTTGCTGGTGATCGTGGGTTTTGGTGACGGTATCAGCCTCACTGTGGGCAATTCCTTTGCCGCCATGATTACGCAGACGCCCATTCGCAAAGTCTTTAATCTGATGTACATTGCTTTAAATGTTGGTGTAGTTATCGGGACGTTATTAGTGGGGTATTTACTAGATTACGGGATTACCCTCGTCTTTTCAGTGACCACCCTGTGCTATATCCTGTTATTTATTTTAATGGTGACTGAATTCAAGATCGATGTTAATAGTTCGCAGAGTAACCATCAAGCTGGTGGCCGGGTCCCCAAGCTGAATTTAAGGGTTATCTGGTGTATCTGTTTAATGGTGTTTGCCATTTACACCAGCTACTCACTGTGGGAAAGTGTGCTTTCGGTTCACATGACTAACCTGCATATTGCGTTTAAAGATTACAGCCTACTATGGACCATGAATGGTTTTTTGATCGTTTTTGGCCAGCCACTAATGAACCGGCTATTTACCAACCATAAGTTGGCGACACAGGTTGGTCTGGGCGTGTCGATCTTCGCACTGTCATTTTTCGGCTTGATCTTTGCCAGCCAGTATTCCGCCTTTGTGATCATTATGATCGTGCTAACGATTGGTGAAATGATTGGCTTTCCAGGACTGCCAGCTTGGATCGACAGTCTAGCGGAAAATGGGCGCAAAGGGAAGTATCAAGGGATGTATAACGTAGCGATTTCCCTTGGGCGAGCTGTGGGGCCGCTGTTTGGTGGTCTCATGATCGACTTCTTCAGTTATCAAGCATTGTTCCTCTGTGTCGGCGCAGCCATGCTCGTCACATTGGGCATTGTCCTATTAAGTAATCGACAGTTAGTAAACTAAAAAGATGAGCCAATTTCCCTCAAATTAGAGAAATTGGCTCATTTTTTGCTTTGATTAATTAACGTTAAAACCCTGTTTTTTAATCACTGAGATCAATTCAGCACGTAACTGCGGAGCACGCTTGAGTTCTTGAACAATATGCTGACTGAAAGTCGTTTGTTTTAAGTGACTGTTACGATTAGCATAATAGGCCGCCGTTGTAGCATCGTAGGCGGCTAACTGAGTGTCAAAATCACCTGGCAGCGCATACTGATTACTAAAGTGTATTAGCGGTTGGGGTAAGCGCGGTTTTAAGTCAGGCTGTTCTGCTGGGTGTCCGATGGCGATTCCCAGTAGTGGGAAAGTGAGTTCGGGTAAGTTGAGCAGGTCAATGATCCGCTGGGTATGGTTTAAAATACTGCCCATGATCGTGCTGCCCAAGCCCATACTTTCGCCGGCTGTCACGATGGCTTCAGCGGCGATCGCAACGTCAAAGGTGCTGGCCAGAAACTTATCAAAAGAACGCAGGATCGTTGTATCAGCATTGGCCTTTTCTGCAATTTTTAAGTTACGGTGCTGATCGGCAACTAGCATGAAATAATGGCCGCTTTTCTCTAGCCAGTGGTGACCCGTAATGTCACCTAGCTCCTGCTTAATGGCGGGATCAGTAATGCTGATGATGCTATATTGCTGTGCAAACGTACTGGTAGCAGCGTGCTGGGCAGCCGTGACCAAGGTTGAGACCTCGGTTTGAGTTAGCGGCTGGTCCGTATAATGACGGATACTACGGTGCTGCATTAACAGCGTTAAAATATCGTTAGACATAAGCTCACTTCCTTATAAGTTTAATAGTTGTAATTGTTCGACGAGTTTTTTGTAGACCCGCGTTTCATCGGCTGGTACGCCCCGTAATTCGTAGTCGGCGATAAAGGGAGCGTCAAATTTTTGGCAGTAACGCCGGGCGGTGAGGCAATACTGCTCGTTAAAGTTTTTATTGCCGCTGCCTACGACCCCAATGAGCTGGTTGGCGTTATCGTGATAGTCGATATATTCGCCCATCACATTGGTCATCAGTTCCTTCACACCATTGTCGATACCGTTACCACCGTCCAAGTAAGTTGGCACGAAGCAGAAGAACGGTTTGGTTTCATCAGCAAAGTCAGTCTGCTCGGAAATTTCGGTCGCTTCAATTTCTGGTAAGCCCTTATTTTTGATGTGCTGTGCCATTGCGTAGTGAGTCAAATGTTCAACGAAGTTTCGCGTATTACCTTCAATTGAAATAAATAAAATTCGGATTGGTTCCATAGTTTTTGCCTCCAATTATCGCTATAATGGTAGATATTGTGTTGGTGGTAGACGTGGTACATACTGATAGTGTTATTATTTAATTGTAGACTATCTATTGGTTTGAAAGCAAGAAACAGCATTACCATTTTGAAGTTCTAAAATTGGAATGAGCAAAGACTACAGAGGTGAGAAAATGGCAGAGAAACAGGATTTAAGGGTTCGGCGGACGAACGAACAAATTACGAAAGCTTTCTTTGGTCTACTCAAAGAAAAGGGCTTTAAGACCATGACGGTGCAAGATATCAGTAAACGTGCACGGATTGGCCGATCAACGTTTTACAGTCATTATTACGATAAATACGATCTTTTAGAAAAACTAGTTACGGAATACACGGAGGTTTTTCGTAAGATCGTGGATCAGCGTTTTAGAATACATACGCCAGAGATTGGCTCCAATACCGTTAAAGTACTGATTATTGCACTTACTCAGTACCGCGAGATTTTATTGCAGTTATTTGAGATCCACACGGAAACCGCGGATCTTGAACGGAATTTTAAACAAATTTTACGGTCAACGGCCTACTCGTATTTTCAACGGGTGGAATTACCTGACGAATTCCAACTGCCGCTAGACTATCTTAGTGATCTTTATGCCAGCAACGTGATGTTATTCTTACTGTGGCAATTACGGCACGGTAAAAATGATTCCGTCATTCAGTTTGGCGACCGGTTGCAGGAATTTGTGCTGAATCCGACTGAGGGGCTCTAAGACAAACCTACAGCAACGCGCCGATAAACTGGCTTAAGAGTTTAACGGCATAGCCTAACATGACGACGCCGCAGACCCGGTTGATCCAGGTGAGGACCTTGGCATTCAATTGTGATTTTAACAAACTGACAATGGTTGTCAGACTGGTAAACCACAGGAAAGAAGAAATCGCGACACCGCTGACAAATAAATCGCCTTTGACGCCTGGCAGTGAAGCTCGGAAGGCACCGAGCAGCATGGTTCCGTCCAAAATGGCCTGCGGGTTTAGCCAAGCAATTGAAAAAGCGGCTAGAATGGCGGCACGATAATGAAAGGTTTTGTGTGGATTACCCACATCTAAGGGTGTAGTTGTAGAACGAATCAGCTGGATGCCCAGTACGGTGATAAAGGAGCCGCCACCCGCCCACAGTAGTAGCTTTAATAGGGGGACGGTCGCTAACAGCTGACCGACACCAAAAAAACAGGCCAGCGATAACGAAATATCAAAGAAGATGACGATACCAGCAATCAAGTAAGCTCGGTGTCTGGGCTGATCCAGTGCCGTGTTGATGACATATAAGTTTTGCATGCCGATTGGGGCCACATACGCGAGACCAAACAAGAGCCCCTTGAGTAAATTGAACATTTGAAAAACTCCTTTAGAAGTAAAATTAAAAGCGAAAGAAAGATCGACATGATTCGACTAGATTGGCAGCCTGATATGACTAGTGCCGTACCGGTATATCAGCAGATCATTAATACCTTTATCCAGCATATTCAAGCAGGTGACTGGCCAATTGGCGGCCAGTTACCGGCACAGCGGCAACTGGCTGAGCAGTTTCATGTCAACCGCAGTACCGTCAGTAAAGCGATGGACACACTGCTTGCTGACGGTGTTTTGACCACGGCATTTGGCGGTGGCACGCGAATTGCAAGTAACAGTTGGTCAACCATGATCCGGCAGCCGGTAGATTGGCAGCATTACATTGACTCAGGTGAGTTTGTTGCAAACCAGCAGACCATTCAAAAGATCAATGAAGTTGAGACGCAGGCGAAAATTCGGCTGGGTACCGGAGAAATCGGACCAGAACTATTCCCAGTTGAATTGGTTCAAAAGGCTATGAAACGGGCGGCGGCAAAATTAACGAATTTAAATTATTTACCGCCAATGGGTTCTCAGACATTGCGAGCCGTTATTGCGGGCCGGTTAGCGAAGTGGGGCATCAAAACTACCGCTGACAACATACTGATTACTTCAGGATCGCTGCAGTCACTGCAGTTAATTGCGGTTTCACTGCTGGCACAGGGATCAGTCGTTTACACCACACCGGCGAGTTATCTCAAGTCCTTACGGGTGCTGCAATCCGTTCATGCCCAGTTTAAATCCTTACCCACGGATGATGAGGGGGTTCAGTACTGGCACATCACAGCTAAAGACCGGCAACGCCTGTTGTACGTCATTCCCACCTTTGATAATCCGGATGGTGAAGTCATGACCCAGCAGCGTCGCGAAGATTTGATGCAGTATGCTCAAAAACAGCAGCTGCCGATTATCGAAGATAGCGCTTATCAGGATCTGTGGCTGAATCAGCGGCCACCGCAGCCGTTAAAAGCCTTAGATACCGCGGGTAACGTTTTATATCTGGGCTCGATTTCTAAATCATTGGCACCCGGAATGCGGATTGGCTGGATCGTGGGTCCGCAGTCGATCATTAAACGGTTGGCGGACGTGAAGATGCAGACGGATTATGGTGCCAGTTCACTATCCCAGATGGTGCTGACGGAGGTGTTAAATGATCCGGATTATGATCGTTATTTAGACCATTTACGTCAGCAGCTTAAACGGCGACGCGACTACGCAATAACCGTCTTGAAAAGAGAACTCAGTGGTATGGCTACTTGGAAAATACCAGCTGGCGGGTTCTATATTTGGCTAACGTTAGATGCAAAAATAAACGTTCAGCGCTTATTTAACTCAGCGGGTCAGCTGGGGGTCCTACTAAATCCGGGTTCAGTTTATGGTAAAAATGCCCAGCATAATGTGCGTCTGTCATATGCGTTCGCGGATGAAGCAGCGTTTGAACGCGGGATTAAAGTCGTTGCTGAGCTCATTTCAGATCAGCTTTCATAAGCATAAGATCAGTTTAATTAAAAATCGGCTGGTTGTACTCAGCCAAATTAAAAATTATTGACCAACCAAAGGAGAGTAATCGTGTCATTATTAAAAAAAGCCAACGCGCTCGTTCAAGCCAAGGCCGTTGTGACGTCACTAATGCCTTGTTTGTTAGGCATCTTATTTGCAGCAAGTTATTACCATAGTTTCCAGTTAGCTAACAGTCTGATGATCACCATTAGTGTGGTGGCGTTTCATCTGGCTGTGAATGCACACAACCAATATAAAGATTATGAGCACTTTAAAGGCCAAGATAGCCATAATAACATTTTGAAAAACTTTGCAATTACCCCCAGACAAGCACGGACAGTGATCGTGGGTTTAGCCCTATTTTCAATGATCATTGGGCTGATCCTCGTTGATCGTACAGGACAGCCAGTTCTGTGGTTTGGCATCGTTAGTTTTGCCGCTGGCTATTTCTATTCCGGCGGGCCATACCCGATTTCGAAGACCCCGTTTGGCGAATTGATCTCAGGCCTGACGATGGGATATAACATCACCTATTTAGCCACCTACGTAAATATGTATCAGCTGATCGATGTGCGTGGTATGTGGTATAAAACGTTGGTGGTCGCCATACCAGCAATTTTTACGATCAGTAACATCATGCTGGCCAATAATATTGCCGATCGCCATGAGGATCCGTCATTGGGACGGAAAACCATCGTTTATTATTGGGGTAAAAAGGGCGGTGTATTATTGTGGCAAGTGAGTTTCGTCATGGCCTACATTGGGATCTTGGCAGCCGTTATTTTGGGCTATTTACCAACCGCAACCTTACTCGTTATGCTGACGATCCCAATTGTTTGGCGCAATACGCAGCGCTTTAGTAGACACCCTAAGAAAGAGACAACTTTTCTGTATTCGATCATTAACGCGCAGATCATCCTAGTTACTACCGTTGTTGTTGGCGGCTTAGCGTTAATCTTTTAACTAAGAAGAACCAAAAAAAGAAGCCTGATTATCAGTTTTGACTGGTAATCAGGCTTCTTCTAGTTTGATCAATTATTCATCATTATCTTCGTTATCATCATCGTCATCATCGTCAGCAGGCGCAGGTTCGTTCACGGTAACTTCAAACCAGTTGATAAATGAGTTTTCGTAATCTACTACTTTAAAATCAAAGTTATCAATGTGAAGCACGGTACCTTGCTTAACGTTGGGATAATTATCCAGAATTGAACCAGCCAGCGTGACTACGTCGTTGGTTTCAAATTCCTTAATATCAACATCGAAGTAACGTTCGAAATCATAAGTTGTCATTTTACCACTGACTTGGTAAGTGCCATTAGGCTGTTTGAAGATATCTTCGTTAGAAGAATCATCGATTTCATCGCGGACGGTGCCAAAAAGCTCTTCGTAAATATCCTTATCAGTAATGATTCCTGAGGTACCACCATATTCATCGACCACGACCACGATTGGTGTCTGTTTGCGAATCATTTGTTGAAGCACCTCAGTGATCGGTGTTGATTCAGGCGTGGTTGAAATGTGCCGCAACAGACGATCGATGCGAATCGTTGGGTCGACTTGCTGCTGACGGATTAAGTCATAGTTGTAAATGTAGCCTAAGATCTTATCCTTATCACCGTGAGCCACAACTGGTAAGCGCGAGAACTTCTTTTGCAGATACATATTAATGGCTTCTTTGACGTCGGCGGTGATATCGATCACGATCAAAGCGGTTCGGTCGATCATAATATCCTTGGCCACCTTATCGTTCAGTTCAAAGGCCCGCTGCATGTAGACGTAATCGTTTTTCTCCAATTCACCACCGGCAACGGCATTACGGGACAGGCTTAGAATTTCAGCTTGTGAGTAGACTTCTTCACTCTCGTTAGCAACTGGGAATCCCAGTAATTTCACTACCCCGCTAGCGGAAGTATTGAGCAACCAGACGAAGGGGTAGAAGATGATGTGACAGTAGTGTAACGGAGTCGTCACGAAACGGAGAACCTTTAACGGCATATCGATAGAAATGTTTTTAGGCACAATTTCAGTAAAGACCACTTCTAGGTAAGTCAATAAAAGAACACCGAGCACGGCACCGATCGCGTGAGCAGTTGCGCCACCCGGATTAGTGTGGGTGATGTTCAGCAGGTCAAGTAAAATCGTCGAAATCGTCGACTCACCTAACCAGCCTAAGATAATACCCGCAACTGAAACCCCCACTTGAGTGGTTGAAAGGTACTCGTTTAAGTTCGTCACCATTTTTAACGAACGCTTTAACCTTTTTTTGGATCCTTCTCCGTTGTCCAAGGCCTCTTCAAGGGCACTAGGACGAGATTGAACTAAAGCAAATTCGCAAGCCACAAAGAAAGCTGCGACGAAGAAAGTGATTAATATGACAATCAAATTGATAATTATCTGACCACTATCCAAGAATTCATTCCTCATTTCTTAATAAAATCAACATTTAAACATTATCCTTCATTATAACGCTTGTCGGTTTCTTTTTTAACTGCTATCGGGCAGATTATTGACTACTGATTAGTAGAGAAGTCAATCATATCAGTGCTTGTAGCAATTTACAAGAAATTCTGAAATGGTGTTAATGCATGGATGCAGAGGTGACCGTATCCACGATTTCGTTGGTTGCCGATTTAGCAGCAATCGGACCGAACGTAAAGATATCCGCCAGTGAATTACCACCGAGACGGTTGCCGGCATGAATGCCACCAGCCACTTCACCAGCTGCGTAAAGGCCATTAATGCGGTTACCATCAGTATCCAGTACGTGGGCACCAGCATCAATCGTCAAGCCGCCCATGGTGTGGTGAATGGCAGGCTTTCTTGGTGTCGCGTAGAAGGGCGCTTGTTCAACCTTCAAATCAAAGACGCTCTTACCGAAGTCGGGGTCGCTGCCTTGGTCCACATAGGAATTATAAGTGGCAACCGTTTTTTCAAGCGTCTTTGGATCCATGCCAATTTGAGTAGCCAGATCAGCCAACGTGTCGGCCTTAAATAGTCGGCCGTCTTTGACCTGCTGTTCCAATTGGTCTTCGCTGGTATTATAAGCGGTTTTCTTGATCTCATTATCGGCAATCAGATAGAACAGACCGCCGTTATCGAAGGCCGCTTTTGCCAAAACGTCACGTTCGGCATACTCGTTAACGAACCGCTTACCCTGCTGATTGACCATTAAGAAGTTGGCAGGCGGACACTGGATACCGGAGAAGAGTTCACCGGTCTGCGGATCGGAGACGGGCATCATTTGAATGAAGCCCATTCCCGTTAAAGCGGCGTGGGCCTGCTGACCTAATTTGATTCCGTCACCAGTGATGGTTGGGGCGTTAGTGGTAGCGATATTGTCAGCAATTTTTTGCCAAGCGGTATTGTATTTTTGAACTAATGCCGTGTTGGCACCAAAACCGCCAGAAGTTAAGATCACAGCCTTTGATTGAACCGTAAAGGTGTGGTCGCCGGGTTTCTCAACCAGGACACCGCTTAAATGACCCTTAGCGTACAGCAACCGGGTGACCGGACTGTCGGTTAAGATGATACCGCCATTGTGTTTAACGTAGGCGCTGAGTGCTGAAATATAAGCGTAGCCAGCGCTTTCCACGGGTTTATGTCCCCGTCGCCACAGGGCACCGACTGGCATGGCCACGTCCGAGGTATCGAACTTAACGCCAATCTTGGCGAGCCATTTTTGGGCTGCCAGATCATTATCGGTTAACGTCTTGACCAGATCATAGTTACCATAGATCCGGTGACCCTTCAAATCAGTCCGGACACCGCCTAAATAGGTTTGAATACGGTGGAGCTCGACAGAATCGAAGAGATAAGGCTTGTTGTCTTTCGTATCAGCAAAATAAGCCTTGATCTGTGACTGTAAGGTTTTAAAATCAGCCTGATATTCTGAATCAATATCGGCGACCTTCATATCCAGTAGGTTTTGCAGGGCTTGGTGTTCACCCGGTAACGCGTCAAACTGGTTTTGCCAGTCGGGATCAGCCGCGTTCATTGGTCCGCCGCTTCGGATGGTATTACCGCCTAAAGCAGGGGCTTTTTCTAATAGGACGACTTTGCGGCCCTGATCTAATACCGTTGCGGCAGCTGCTAATCCAGCACCACCGCCACCGATGATCACAACATCGGTTTGTAGGTCAGTATTTTCAGCAACCTTCGGCACGTACTTATCCCGGTTTTGCCACTCTTGGGCGTCCCCACCGGCCTGTTTGATGGCTTCAGCCACACCGGCCATAATGCCCCGGCTAGTCTCAGAAGCGCCAGTAACGACATCCACGTTGAGGGTTTGACCATCAACGATTGCGTCTGGAATCCGGTCATAAACCACGTCACTGATGCCAGCCGTTTCCGATTTTTGGTCGACCGTGATGGCTTCAATGCGGTTAGCTGAAAAAGTAACGCTCATGGAAAATGTTCCGTTGTGACCCTGAGCCGAAACGGTATACTTGCCTGGTTTAAATGTTTGCTTATCGTTTGCCATGTGATAACTTCCTTTTTTAAAATTCTTTTTAATTAAATGATAGCGGATACATAGTTAATTCTACCATGAATTAGCAATGCCGGGTGGGAGGCGGTTTATCCGATGATAACGCACGCTTTAAAAAGCTAAAAGGCGTTTTTTAGGTCTTCATTTTCGCTCAATAGGGCCCATCAGTTCGGCTTCTAAACAGCATAATCACACACCTTTTGGAAAATAGTGCTAAAATAAAATTGCAACACAAATCAAAGGAGATCTTAGTTATGGCAACAAAAAGTGCAGACAAGGATAAGGATAAGGAAGCAACCAAGCCAGCTTTTGAATATACTGATGAAATGATTCAAAAGGCTGCCGACCTGATTGTCAAGCAAGGTTATGTCACTCGCAAGGACATTCCAGAAATGAAAGATTTGGACTGGGCTTACGGATTGGGTGAAAAAGTCGACAAGTATTTTAATAATAAAAATGCCGGCCGTTATATCTACCATGAAGACTTTGACTATGCTGGCGGGGATATCGCTGACATTATTTTCGATATGGATCAAGTCAAGACCCGTACCGATGCGCTTAAGAAGTTGGGTGAAGTTTTGGGTGACAAGATTATCGATGGTAATCTGGACGAAATCGAACACGATATTACAAATTAATCTCTGAAGCCTTGCCGAATGGTAAGGCTTTTAATATGGGCTGGCAATTGTAATGGCGACCATAATTAATCGGGTTAACTCCTTTATTTGTGAAGTAATTTATTTAGTTATTCATGGGAAACGAGTCATTTAAAAGCTACTGAAAGTTATGAAGCTTGTTTAATAAAGCCTTAAAACATTGATATAACGGTAACGCTTACAGTTTTTAAGATTGGGAAAAACGTCAGGTCAAACGTTTACACTATTTTGTATCAGTGTTAATATTAAAAAGTTAACAAAGTCACGTATAATTTTAAATTAGGAGCGTAGATCATGAAGGAAAATTTTGATTTCTTAATGCCTAGTGTCAACTTCTTCGGTAAAGGCGTCATCAAGAAAATTGGTGACCGTGCCAAGATGCTAAACATGAAAAAACCATTAATCGTTACTGGTAAAGTCTTAGAAGGTATGGAAAATGGTCCAGTTACTCAAACTTTAGATTCATTGAAAGCTGCTGGTGTGGATTACGTTATCTTTGACGGCGTTGAACCAAACCCTAAGATTCGTAACATCCAAGCTGCCAAAAAGGTGTACTTGGATAACAATTGTGACAGTATCATCACTGTTGGTGGTGGCTCGTCTCATGATTGTGGTAAGGGGACTGGTATCATTTTAACTAATGGTGATGATATCACTAAGTTAGCCGGTATCGAAACACTTGAAAACCCATTGCCACCATTGATGGCCGTTAACACCACTGCCGGGACTGCTTCAGAATTGACCCGTCACTGTGTAATTACTAACGAAAAAACTAAGTTGAAGTTCGTTGTTGTTTCATGGCGTAACATTCCACTGGTTTCCTTCAATGACCCAATGCTTGAATTAGATATTCCTAAGGGCTTAACTGCCGCAACTGGTATGGATACCTTTGTTCAATCAATCGAACCATACGTTTCAACCAACCGTAACGAAATCACTGACGGCCAATGTGTTGAAGCAATCAAGTTAGTTGAAGAGAGCCTTCGTGAAGCCGTTGCTAACGGTCACAACCTCGAAGCCCGTACTAAGATGGTTGAAGCTGAAATGTTAGGTGGGATGGCCTTTAACAACGCTGACCTCGGTTACGTTCACGCTATGGCTCACCAATTGGGTGGTCAATATGATGCCCCTCATGGTGTTTGCTGTGCAATGCTGTTACCAATCGTTGAAGAATATAACATTCCAGCATGCCCAGAACGTTTTGCTGAATTAGCTAAGATCATGGGCGAAAACACTGATGGTCTGTCAACGCGTGACGCTGCTGAATTGTCGATCAAGGCAATGCGTCAGATGTGTGACGATTGCGGCATTCCACGTTCAATCAAGTCAATTGGTGCAAAGCCAGAAGACTTCGAATTGATGGCTGAAAATGCGTTGAAAGATGGTAACGCACCTTCGAACCCACGTAAGGGTACTAAAGAAGATATCGTTAAATTGTTCCAGGAAGCGTATGACCAAAAGTAGAGAGCGCAATTAAAAGCGTTTAGCTCCCAGAACATAAACAAATAAGGACTTGAACCCTGAACTTGGGGTTCAAGTCCTTATTTGTTTATGTGGCCGGGAGCTGCTTTTAAGTGCGCGTTTCGGCTAGAAAACATGGCGCTTCGTCAAGTAGAGTTGATTTAGATTTATAGGAGTACTTAGACCTCAATTGGTCTAGGTGCTTTTTTAGTTGGCAGTTTTTTGGACAATGGTTTGAACCAGACGCGTTCCAAAAAAATACG